>NZ_JAFEHE010000023.1:0-265261 GCF_016887925.1 Pseudomonas sp. MIL9
TCCGATGCCAGAGGTCTGGCATCGGATTTTCTAGGAAGCCCGGCTTTGACTCAAATGCTTAAGTGAACAGCATTACGAATCAGTCGGGGCTTTTTGTTAGCTGCTACGCAAGGCTGTTACTGAAACAGCGACTCGCTAGACAGGCCGTTTTTCTCCAGGATCTCCCGAAGACGCTTCAAGCCTTCAACCTGAATTTGTCTGACCCGTTCCCGGGTCAGGCCAATTTCCAGGCCTACGTCTTCGAGGGTGCTGCTCTCATGGCCTCGCAGGCCGAAGCGACGGACTACCACTTCGCGTTGCTTGTCGGTCAACTCAGAGAGCCATTGATCGATGCTCTGGGACAGGTCGTCATCCTGCAACAATTCGCATGGATCGGTGGGACGATCGTCGGTAAGGGTATCCAGCAGGGTTTTATCCGAATCCGGCCCCAGCGAGACGTCGACTGAGGAAACTCGCTCGTTCAGGCCGAGCATGCGCTTGACCTCGCCTACCGGTTTTTCCAGCAGGTTGGCGATTTCTTCAGGTGAGGGTTCATGGTCGAGTTTTTGCGTCAGCTCCCGTGCGGCCCGCAGGTACACGTTGAGCTCTTTGACCACATGGATCGGCAACCGGATGGTCCGGGTCTGATTCATGATCGCGCGCTCGATGGTTTGACGAATCCACCAGGTCGCGTAGGTCGAAAAGCGGAAACCACGTTCAGGATCAAACTTCTCCACCGCCCGGATCAACCCCAGGTTGCCCTCTTCGATCAGATCAAGCAGCGACAGACCACGATTGACGTAACGTCGGGCGATTTTCACCACCAGTCGCAAGTTACTTTCAATCATGCGCTTGCGCCCGGCCGGATCGCCACTTTGCGACAGGCGCGCAAAATGAACTTCTTCTTCGGGGGACAACAGCGGGGAAAAACCGATTTCATTGAGGTACAGCTGCGTGGCATCGAGCGCCCGCGTGTAGTCAATGTACTTGTGTTGCTTTAGCGAAGCGGAGTGTTTGGATTTGGCACGAACGGAAGGTGGAGCCGCCCCTTCATCATTCGACATCGAATCCGCACCGATGCCGGTCTCCATCAGGAGAACCTCATCGTCGATGTCAAACTCCGGCACTTCTTTACTGAGAGCCATTGTTATAGTCCTTTGGTGAGTTCGACCTCAAGCTCAAGCGGCGCCTTTATCCTTGGCAACGCTGGAGCCTGTCCCCTCTACGATGGAACAGGCTGGTAAGCGATCAACGACGTGGCAGGAATTGCAGCGGATCTACAGGTTTACCTTGACGGCGAATCTCAAAATGCAGTTTCACCCGGTCCGTACCCGTTGACCCCATTTCGGCAATTGTCTGTCCGACCTTGACCTGCTGCCCCTCCCGAACCAACAGCCTGCGGTTATGTCCGTAGGCACTGACGTAGGTTTCGCTGTGTTTGATGATCACTAATTCGCCGTAGCCCCTTAAGCCACTCCCGGCGTATACCACCGTCCCATCAGACGCAGCTAAAACAGGCTGTCCCAAATCCCCGGCGATATCAATTCCTTTATTCAAACTACCGTTTGAAGAGAATTTTCCAATTAAAATGCCATTAGATGGCCATCCCCAGCCGGTCGGGGCCGGACCGGCAGGAGGCATCGGAGCGGGTGCTGGCTTGTTGGCGACGGACGGTACGACCGCTGGCGCAGTGCTGGTCGAACCGTTTACCGGACGACGGATGACCGTGGTTTTACTCGAGGACGAAGGCGTTGAATTCGACGAACTGACCGTCGTCGTCGACGTTGAATCGCTGCGCCCGTCAAAGCGAATCGTCTGACCCGGATGGATCGTATAGGGCTCAGGAATGTTGTTGCGTGCCGCCAGGGCCTTGTAGTCCCAGCCGTAACGAAAGGCAATGGAAAACAGGGTGTCCTTGGGGCGGACAACATACTGCCCCGTCGTTACCGCCGGACGCTGGGCGACGGCATTGTTGCGATCGACCACGCGTACATTGCTGGATTTGTTGCTGGAACAACCGACCAGCAAGGTGCTCAAGACAAGGCCAGTCACCAGGCGCTGAAAGCTCGTTGTACCCATACGCTGCGCAATGACTGTGAGACTCACCCGCCGCTCCCTTTGTGGTGGCTGAAAATATGATTTGCCGTGGTCCGGCATGAAATGTCGCAAGTATAACGGGCCGTGCACGCTTTACCTTTAATGAAGCGAAATGGCTTCGCGCACACGTTTGCTGCTAGACAAAACAACCCGTTTAACCGATCGACGCCGCTGTAAGACAGAAGCAATCGAAGAGAATTCAGAGCGCTGAAACAAATGATCAGGCCAGTGGTCCGTTGAGCAACGGAACGAAGCGAACCGCTCCCAGAACACGCCTGGAAAAGCCCTGTTCTTCCCTGATGATCAGCATCAATTGTTGAACCTCGCCCGACCCGACCGGAATCACCAGACGCCCTCCCGGTGCCAATTGATCGAGCAGAGCCTGAGGCACATCGGTCGCCACGGCGGTCACGATAATACCGTTGTAGGGCGCCAGCGCCGGCCAGCCCTCCCAGCCATCGCCCCAGCGAAACACCACGTTGCGCAGGTTCAATTCGACCAGGCGCTCCTTGGCCCGGTCCTGCAGCACCTTGATGCGCTCGACGGAAAACACTCGCTCGACCAGTTGCGACAAAACGGCCGTCTGATAACCCGACCCCGTGCCGATTTCCAGCACCTTGTCCAGCGGACCTGCTTCCAGCAGCAGCTCGCTCATGCGCGCCACCATATAAGGCTGGGAAATGGTCTGGTTATGTCCAATCGGCAGCGCCGTGTCTTCATAAGCACGGTGCGCCAGCGCTTCGTCGACGAACAGGTGACGCGGTGTACGTCGAATGACTTCCAGCACCCTGGCGTTCGACAACCCCTCCTCATACAAACGCTGGATAAGGCGCTCACGGGTCCGTTGCGAGGTCATCCCGATGCCGCGACGCAGCATATCGTCGTGCTCACGAGACATCAGCGCAGCCCCTCCAGCCAGCCATCGAGACTTCTGAAGGCGTCATTGAAGGTGCGATCCAGTTGCAGCGGAGTGATGGACACATAGCCCTGCATGACCGCATGGAAATCAGTGCCCGGGCCACCGTCCTCGGCATCCCCGGCAGCCGCGATCCAGTATCCGGCCTTGCCTCGCGGATCGACCACTTGCATCGGTGCCGCCGCGCGAGCGCGATGGCCCAGACGGGTCAACTGGATGCCGCGTATGTGATCCAGCGGCAAATTCGGAATATTCACGTTCAATACCGTGCGCGGAGGAAGATCGAGTTCAGCATGGGCTTCGACCAGCTTGCGCGCAAAGTACGCCGCCGCAGGAAGGTTCTCAACTTGTCGTGAGACCAACGAAAAGGCGAATGAAGGACGTGCCAGGAAACGCCCTTCGAGCGCCGCCGCCACGGTTCCGGAATACAGGACATCGTCCCCCAGGTTGGCGCCCAGGTTGATCCCGGAAACCACCATGTCCGCTTCACGCTCCAGCAAGCCGTTCAGGCCCAAGTGCACACAATCGGTCGGTGTGCCGTTAACGCTGATAAAACCATTGGCCAGCGTCTGCGGGTGCAACGGACGATCGAGCGTCAGCGAGCTACTGGCGCCGCTTTTGTCCTGGTCCGGGGCGATAACCACGCATTCGGTGTAATCCGCCAGCGCAGCATAAAGCGCGGCGAGACCGGGTGCGGCTACCCCATCGTCGTTAGAAATCAGAATACGCATGGGTTGTCCGTCTGCCCCACCGGCACCAAATCAACGAGTTCGCGCACCAATACAGTGGCGAAGCATCCGGCCGGCAGGACGAATTCCAGTTGCAGAATGTCAGGCTCGGGATAATGCCACGTCAACCCGGCTATGGGCAGTCGCAGGACGCGACGTTCGTGGCTCATTCCGGCGTTAATCAACCAATCGCGAAGGTCGGCTTCGCGGGCGGCGATTGCCTGCTCCAATTCATGGACAGCGCCCGTGGTCGGCGAGTCACCTTCGCCCCACTGCGGACCGGTCGGATGCAGATCGAGAATCGCCAGACGCGGGTCGCTGCACTCGGCCTCACCGGCCGGAAAGAAGCTGCGGCTATCGGTGAATGCCAGCAAGTCACCCACTTGGGCACGCTGCCAGGTGCCATCGGCGACACGGGCGGCCAACACCTGGTTGAACAGAAAGCTACGGGCTGTGGAGAGCAGGCGCGACCTGACGTTGCGCTGCTCCGGCAAGGCCTTGCGCGCGGCCCAGGCGCGGGCATCGACCACATTGCCGCCGTCGTGCCCGAAGCGCTGGGCGCCGAAATAGTTGGGGATGCCTTGTTTGGCGATCAACTGTAGACGCTCTTCAACGGCCGCCTTGTCGCCGGCGAACTGCGTCAGGCGCAAAGTAAAGCCATTGGCCGAGTGGGCACCGCGTTGCAGCTTGCGCTTGTGCCGACTGGTCTTGAGGATTTTCAGCGTATCGTTTTCTGCCGCCGACAGATCCGGATCGGCCTTGCCCGGCAACTGCACGCTGAACCACTGTCGGGTCAGCGCCTGGCGATCCTTGAGCCCGGCGTAGCTGACGGTGCGCAACGGCACGCCAGCGGCCTTGGCAATGCGCCGCGCCGCTTCTTCAGTGTTCAGACCGCGCTTTTCCACCCAGATCCACAGGTGTTCACCGTCACCGCTCAGGGGAATATCAAGAACTTCGTCGACCTGAAAATCTTCCGCGATGGCTTTCAGGACTGCGGTGCCGAGGGCTTCACCATAGGCCCGCGGGCCGAGCAATTGCAGTTCGTTCATGCGCGCAGCAACAAGGCAACGGAGTGCACCGCAATGCCTTCTTCGCGACCGACAAAGCCAAGCTTTTCGGTAGTGGTAGCTTTAACGTTCACTTGATCCAACTCAACTTGAAGATCCGCGGCAATCAGTGCGCGCATCGATTCTATATGCGGGGCCATTTTTGGCGCTTGGGCGACGATGGTGTTATCGACGTTGCCGACTTTCCAGCCCTTGGCGTGGATCAATGCGACGACATGACGCAACAGCCCACGGCTGTCGGCGCCCTTGAATTGCGGGTCGGTGTCCGGGAAGTGCTTGCCGATGTCGCCCAGCGCAGCCGCGCCGAGCAAGGCATCGCTCAAGGCGTGCAGCAGGACATCACCGTCGGAGTGAGCAAGCAGCCCGAAGCCATGTGCAATACGCACGCCGCCCAGAGTGATGAAATCGCCTTCAGCGAAACGGTGCACATCATAGCCGTGGCCAATACGCATAAAAAAACGCCCCGAATTTTGTCAGGGCGTGATTCTACCTGCATTAGGCACCTAGAGCATGCGCGTGATGCCGCAAGTGATCATCGATGAAACTGGCGATGAAGAAATAGCTGTGGTCATAGCCGGGTTGCAGACGCAAGGTCAGCGGATGACCCGCCAGTTTGGTCGCCTGCTGCAAGGCTTCCGGCTTGAGCTGGGTGGCCAGAAAATCATCGCGATCTCCCTGGTCGACCAGCAGCGGCAGCTTCTCGTCGGCCCCGGCAATCAATGCACAGGCATCCCATTCGCGCCATTTCGAACGGTCTTCGCCGAGGTATCGGGAAAGTGCTTTCTGGCCCCAAGGGCAGTCCATCGGATTGTTGATCGGCGAAAACGCCGACACCGAGAGATAACGCCCCGGGTTGCGCAAGGCACAAACCAACGCACCGTGCCCGCCCATGGAGTGACCGCTGATGCCGCGTTTGTCGGACGCCGGGAAATGGGCTTCGACCAAAGCCGGCAATTCCTGCACGACGTAGTCATGCATCCGATAGTGACGCGACCAGGGTTCCTGCGTGGCATTCAGATAAAACCCGGCACCGAGACCGAAGTCCCAGGCGCCATCCGGATCACCCGGCACGTCCGGACCACGGGGACTGGTGTCCGGCGCGACGATGATCAACCCCAGCTCGGCCGCCATGCGCATGGCGCCGGCCTTCTGCATGAAGTTTTCGTCGGTGCAGGTCAGGCCGGATAACCAATAAAGCACGGGCAGCTTGCCGCCCAGCTCCGCTTGTGGTGGCAGGTATACGGCGAACACCATGTCGCAGCCGAGCACCTCGGAACGATGCCGGTAGCGTTTGTGCCAACCGCCGAAGCTTTTCTGGCAGGAAATATTTTCCAGGCTCATGACTGACCTCAGAAATGAATGACGGTGCGGATGCTTTTTCCTTCATGCATCAGATCGAAAGCCTTGTTGATATCTTCCAGACCCATGGTGTGGGTGATGAAGGTATCCAGCGGAATTTCGCCGGTTTCGGCCATTTCCACGTAGCTTGGCAACTCGGTACGGCCGCGCACGCCACCGAACGCCGAACCGCGCCAGACGCGACCGGTGACCAGCTGGAACGGACGGGTGGAAATTTCCTGACCGGCACCGGCCACACCGATGATGACCGACTCGCCCCAACCCTTGTGGCAGCACTCCAGTGCGGCACGCATCAATTGGACGTTGCCGATGCATTCGAACGAGAAGTCGACGCCACCATCGGTCATGTCGACGATGACTTCCTGGATCGGACGGTCGAAGTCTTTCGGGTTCACGCAGTCGGTTGCACCCAGCTGTTTGGCGATCTCGAATTTGGCCGGGTTGATGTCGATGGCGATGATACGAGCAGCCTTGGCTTTGACCGCGCCAATGACGGCAGAAAGACCGATACCGCCGAGGCCGAAAATGGCCACGGTGTCACCGGGTTTCACCTTGGCAGTGTTGAGGACTGCGCCGATGCCGGTGGTGACACCGCAACCCAGCAGGCAGACCTTTTCCAGTGGCGCTTCTTTAGCAATTTTGGCGACGGAGATTTCCGGCAGCACGGTGTACTCGGAGAAGGTCGAAGTGCCCATGTAGTGGAAAATCGTTTCGCCCTTGTAGGAAAAACGCGAAGTGCCATCTGGCATCAGGCCTTTGCCTTGGGTCGCGCGAATCGCCTGGCAGAGATTGGTTTTGCCCGACAGACAGAATTTGCACTGACGGCATTCAGGGGTGTACAGCGGGATCACATGGTCACCGACGGCAACGGAGGTCACGCCTTCGCCAATCGCCTCGACAATCGCACCACCTTCATGACCGAGGATCGACGGAAAGATACCTTCCGGGTCGGCACCGGACAGGGTGTAGGCATCGGTATGGCAAACACCGGACGCCACCACACGCAGCAGCACTTCACCGGCCTTGGGCATGGCGACATCGACTTCAACGATCTCCAGAGGTTTCTTGGCCTCGAAGGCAACGGCGGCGCGCGACTTGATCATGGTGATACTCCAGTGAATAAAAACGAGACAGGGAGTGTATTACAGCGCCTTACGGTGAATAATCCGGACAAAAGCAAAACATTATTGCTACACAGGGATAATCCAGGATGTCTGAGAATCGCTGGGAAGGTATCGACGAATTTGTCGCAGTCGCCGAATGCAGTCAGTTCACTGCCGCCGCCGAACGCTTGGGGGTTTCTTCCTCCCACGTCAGTCGACAAATCGTACGCCTGGAGGAGCGCCTGCAAACCCGCTTGCTCTACCGCAGCACTCGCCGGGTGACTCTGACTGAAGCCGGGCAGACCTTTTTGCAACACTGCCAGCGATTACAGGATGGTCGCGAAGAGGCGTTGCGCGCGGTTGGCGACTTGACCAGCGAACCCAAGGGCATGCTGCGCATGACCTGCGCCGTGGCCTACGGGGAACGCTTTATCGTGCCGCTGGTGACACGATTCATGGGGCTTTATCCGCAACTGCGGATCGACATCGAACTGAGCAACCGGCAACTCGATCTTGTGCATGAAGGCCTGGACCTGGCGATCCGGCTGGGTCGCTTGCAGGACTCGCGACTCGTCGCCACCCGCCTCGCGCCACGGCGCATGTTTCTTTGCGCGTCGCCTTCCTACCTTGAACGGTATGGTCGCCCCCACAGTTTGTCGGAATTGAGCCGTCATAACTGCCTGATCGGCAGCTCTGATCTCTGGCAACTGGAACAGAACGGTCGGGAATTTTCCCAGCGAGTCCAGGGAAACTGGCGTTGCAACAGTGGGCAAGCGGTGCTGGATGCGGCGCTACAGGGCGTAGGGTTATGCCAGCTGCCGGATTATTACGTGCTGGAGCACTTGAAAAGCGGTGCGTTGATTTCGCTATTGGAGGCGCATCAGCCGCCGAACACTGCCGTGTGGGCGCTTTATCCACAGCAACGGCATCTGTCGCCCAAGGTGCGCAAACTGGTCGATTATCTGAAGATAGGATTGGCCGAAAGACCCGAATATCGGGGTTAGGGTTGTCTAGCCTCGGTGAGCCCACCGTTGACGCAACCACTCCAAATCTTCGGGGCGCGTGACCTTGAGATTATCGGCGCGCCCTTCGATCAGGCGCGGCGCCATCCCCGCCCACTCCATGGCCGAAGCTTCGTCGGTAATGACCGCGTCGGCCACCAGACTGTCCGCCAGCGCGCGATGCAATGCGCCAAGTCGGAACATCTGCGGCGTATAGGCTTGCCAGATCACGCTGCGATCCACGGTTTCAATCACGCGCCCCTCCTTGTCGACCCGCTTCAAGGTATCCCGTGCCGGCACCGCCAGCAGTCCACCCACTGGATCATCCGCCAGGTCGCCCAGCAACTTGTCCAGATCATCGCGACTCAGATTGGGCCGTGCAGCATCGTGCACCAACACCCAATCCTCGTCATCCGCACCCAACGCATGCAAGTGCAGCAGCGCATTGAGTACCGATCCGGAACGTTCGGCGCCGCCATCAACGCGTTGAATGCGCCGATCGGAAGCACACGCCAGGTTCGGCCAATAAGGATCGTCAACCGCAAGACTGACCACCAATCCCTTAAGGGAAGGATGATCAAGGAAACAGCCAAGGCTGTGTTCGAGAATAGTGCGCCCGCCCAATTGCAAGTATTGCTTGGGACGGTCTGCGGCCATACGGGCACCGACGCCCGCGGCAGGAATCACGGCCCAGAAGGCCGGTAGAGACAAATTCATTGTGCTAACTGGTAAAGGGTTTCACCGTCCTTGACCATGCCCAGCTCATGGCGAGCCCGCTCTTCAACGGTCTCCATGCCCTTTTTCAACTCGCTGACTTCAGCGTCCATCACCCGATTGCGCTCCAGCAACGACTCGTTCTCAGCGTGCTGATCCGCGATCTGCTGAGTCAGTTCGGCCACTTGCGCCAGGCTGCCATTACCCACCCACAGGCGGTACTGCAGGCCAGCCAGCAGCAGGAGCAAGACGAGGAACAACCAATTGGGACTGCGCATCGAATATCAGGTATCCAGTGAAAAAAGACAGCCATACCAAAACATGAAGCTACTGATAGCACGAAGCCTGGATGAACCAGGCTTGTGCTTATAAGGCATCAGATTAGTGGTAAAAACGTCGCCGCAGCGATTTTTCCGACACAATCCGGTGTCTTTTTTACCATGTACTTACTCAGCCGCGGAATTCGCTGCGGCCGTTGTACTTGGCTTTGCCGTTCAACTGCTCTTCGATACGCAGCAGTTGGTTGTACTTGGAAACGCGATCGGAACGGCACAGGGAGCCGGTCTTGATCTGGCCAGCCGAGGTGCCCACAGCCAGGTCGGCAATGGTCGAATCTTCAGTTTCGCCGGAACGGTGCGAGATCACCGCGGTGTAACCAGCAGCCTTGGCCATCTGGATGGCTTCCAGGGTTTCGGTCAGGGTACCGATCTGGTTGAACTTGATCAGGATCGAGTTGGCGATCTTCTTGTCGATGCCTTCTTTCAGGATCTTGGTGTTGGTCACGAACAGGTCGTCGCCTACCAGCTGGGTCTTCTCGCCGATCTTGTCGGTGAGGATTTTCCAGCCAGCCCAGTCGGACTCGTCCAGACCGTCTTCGATGGAGATGATTGGGTAACGCTCGGTCAGACCCTTGAGGTAATCAGCGAAACCTTCAGCGGTGAAGACCTGGCCTTCGCCGGACAGGTTGTATTTACCGTCTTCGTAGAATTCGCTGGCCGCGCAGTCCAGGGCCAGGGTCACGTCGGTGCCCAGCTTGTAACCGGCATTGGCCACGGCTTCGGAGATCACTTTCAAAGCGTCTTCGTTGGAAGCCAGGTTAGGCGCGAAACCACCTTCGTCACCGACGGCAGTGCTCAGGCCACGGGCTTTCAGCACGGCTTTGAGGTGATGGAAAATCTCGGTGCCCATGCGCAGACCTTCCGAGAAAGTCTTGGCGCCAACTGGCTGAACCATGAATTCCTGGATGTCGACGTTGTTGTCGGCGTGTTCGCCACCGTTGATGATGTTCATCATCGGGACCGGCATCGAGTAAACACCCGGGGTACCGTTCAGGTTGGCGATGTGAGCGTACAGCGGCAGATCCTGATCCTGTGCGGCTGCCTTGGCCGCAGCCAGGGAAACGGCGAGGATCGCGTTGGCGCCCAGGGTTGCCTTGTTTTCAGTACCGTCGAGCTTGATCATCGCCAGATCCAGCGCTTTCTGGTCGCTTGGGTCAGTGCCTTTCAACAGGTCACGGATCGGACCGTTGATGTTGGCAACGGCCTTGAGTACGCCCTTGCCCAGGTAACGGCTCTTGTCGCCATCACGCAGCTCGAGCGCTTCACGCGAGCCAGTGGAAGCACCGGACGGCGCGCAGGCGCTGCCGATGATGCCGTTGTCGAGAAGCACATCCGCTTCCACGGTGGGATTGCCACGGGAGTCGAGAACTTCACGACCTTTGATGTCGACGATTTTAGCCATTGTTGTAAACACTCCAAAGTTGACGAAAACGACGCAGCTGTAGGAAATCTTTGATCGTCGGCAAGCGATGTGCAGCGGGCAGACTTGCAGACGATAAAGCTCAGACCCGAGGGCCTGAGCGTTAAATCGTGCGGTACTTTACCGGAGAATTGAGGATTACGCGGTTTCTACCGTCGGAAAACTCTTCACCAATTCGTCCAGCGCCTTGAGCTGGGCCAGGAATGGCTCCAGTTTATCCAGACGCAGGGCGCAAGGGCCGTCGCACTTGGCGTTGTCCGGGTCCGGGTGGGCTTCCAGGAACAGGCCCGCCAGGGACTGACTCATGCCGGCCTTGGCCAGATCGGTGACCTGGGCGCGACGACCGCCGGCGGAATCGGAGCGACCGCCCGGCATTTGCAGCGCGTGGGTCACGTCGAAGAACACCGGGTACTCGAACTGCTTCATGATGCCGAAGCCGAGCATGTCGACGACCAGGTTGTTGTAGCCGAAACTCGAACCACGCTCGCAGAGGATCAACTGATCGTTACCCGCTTCCACGCATTTGTTCAGGATGTGTTTCATTTCCTGAGGCGCAAGGAATTGGGCTTTCTTGATGTTGATCACGGCACCGGTCCTGGCCATCGCGACCACCAGGTCGGTCTGGCGCGACAGGAAGGCCGGCAGCTGAATGATGTCACAGACTTCAGCAACGACCGCAGCCTGATCCGGCTCGTGGACGTCGGTGATGACCGGCACGCCAAAGGCCTGCTTGATGTCCTGGAAAATCCGCATGCCCTCTTCCAGGCCGGGGCCTCGGTAAGAGGTCACGGAGGAGCGGTTGGCCTTGTCGAAACTGGCCTTGAACACGTAAGGGATACCGAGTTTCTCGGTAACCTTCACGTATTCTTCGCAGACCTGCATCGCCATGTCGCGGCTTTCCAGCACGTTCATGCCACCGAACAGCACCATTGGCTTGTCGTTGGCAATCTCGATGTCACCTACACGGATGATCTTCTGCGCCATAAGGTTCAAGCCTTCTTCTGGTGTTGAGCCAAAGCGGCCTTGACGAAACCACTGAACAACGGGTGACCGTCGCGAGGTGTCGAGGTGAACTCAGGGTGGAACTGGCAAGCGACGAACCATGGATGATCCGGTGCTTCAACCACCTCGACCAGCGCGCCATCACCGGAACGACCGGAGATTTTCAGGCCGGCTTCGATGATCTGCGGCAGCAGGTTGTTGTTCACTTCGTAGCGGTGACGGTGACGCTCGACGATCACGTCCTTGCCGTAGCAATCGTGAACCAGGGAACCCGGCTCCAGCAGGCAGTCTTGCGCACCGAGGCGCATGGTGCCACCCAGATCGGACGCTTCGGTACGGGTTTCGACGGCACCGGTGGCATCTTCCCACTCGGTGATCAGGCCCACGACCGGGTGACCACTGGCGCGATCGAATTCGGTGGAGTTGGCGTCTTTCCAGCCCATGACGTTACGAGCGAACTCGATCACGGCCACCTGCATGCCCAGGCAGATACCCAGGTATGGCACTTTGTTTTCGCGAGCGTATTGAACGGCAGTGATCTTGCCTTCCACGCCACGCAGGCCGAAACCACCAGGAACCAGGATGGCGTCGACACCTTCGAGCAGCGCGGTGCCCTGGTTTTCGATGTCTTCGGAATCGATGTAGCGCAGGTTGACCTTGGTACGGTTGCTGATGCCGGCATGACTCATCGCTTCGATCAGCGACTTGTAGGCGTCCAGCAGCTCCATGTACTTGCCGACCATGGCGATGGTGACTTCGTGCTCCGGGTTGAGCTTGGCGTCGACCACGGCGTCCCATTCGGACAGATCGGCGCCGCCGCATTGCAGGCCGAAACGCTCGACGACGAAATCGTCCAGACCCTGGGAGTGCAGAATGCCCGGGATCTTGTAGATGGTGTCGGCGTCTTCCAGCGCGATCACCGCACGTTCTTCAACGTTGGTGAATTGCGCGATCTTGCGACGGGAAGACACATCGATCGGATGATCGGAACGGCAAACCAGCACGTCAGGTTGCAGGCCGATGGAGCGCAGCTCCTTGACCGAGTGCTGGGTTGGCTTGGTTTTGGTTTCGCCGGCAGTGGCGATGTACGGCACCAGCGTCAGGTGCATCAGCATCGCGCGCTTGGCGCCGACTTCGAAACGCAACTGGCGGATGGCTTCGAGGAACGGTTGGGATTCGATGTCACCCACGGTGCCGCCAATCTCGACCATCGCCACGTCGGCATCGCCGGCGCCCTTGATGATGCGGCGCTTGATTTCGTCGGTGATGTGCGGGATGACCTGGATGGTCGCCCCCAGGTAGTCACCACGGCGCTCTTTGCGCAGCACGTGCTCGTAGACACGGCCGGTGGTGAAGTTGTTGTTCTGGGTCATGGTCGTGCGGATGAACCGCTCGTAGTGGCCCAGGTCCAGGTCGGTCTCGGCGCCGTCGTGGGTGACGAACACCTCACCGTGCTGGAACGGGCTCATGGTGCCCGGGTCGACGTTGATGTACGGGTCCAGCTTCAGCATGGTGACCTTAAGTCCCCGCGCCTCCAGGATGGCCGCCAATGATGCCGATGCAATGCCTTTCCCCAATGAAGAAACAACACCGCCCGTGACGAATATGTAGCGCGTCATGAAAAACCCTAGAAGTCTGCGTTAAAGCGGTCCGAGCCGCCGGGGAAAGCGAAGGAAGGCCGAAGCCCCCGATCACCTGCATTAATCACAGTGCACCTTTCAAAAAAACCGCCGCGTTGGGACAGACCGGAAGATGAAACACCGGTACGTTGCTCGCTACACATTTTTTGGAATCGCCCAGCAAAGACTGCTTGGTAATCGGCAACTCCTGCAATTCAGGCGAATCCACAGAAGTTGTATCAAGAAGGGAGCGTAGTCTACCGGAAAGCCCCTTTCATCTCAAACCTTGATCCTCGTCAGGCGGCTGCCAATGTAATTTCCAGCTTCCCGCCGCATCGCCATCGAGCCCCGGCAGGTTCGCCACCGCCAGCAATTGCTGACCTTTGAACAGCAGCGGCAATCTGCCGCGCACGAACAACGGTAAAGCGCTTTCGTTGAGCAAACGCTTCAGGTCGCGATGCCCTCGACCTGGCAATTCCATCACTTCTCCTCCTTCACGATAGCGGATATGCAGCGGACCCTCCGGGATTGTCCCGGTGATTTTCAGCACTCCATTTTCGGGCAAGGCCAAGGGAGACGCTGGCTCCAGCCATGCTCCGACAGCGGGACAAGCGCGCAACCAGTGGCCGCTCAGCCACCAGATGCGGCCGCCAGCCCGATGCAATTCGCCATCGGCCAAGCGCCAGACCGGACGGGCATCAGCCGCCGCATCGCGTAAATCTTGCCAACCCGACCAATGGTCGGTGTCCGGTAGTCCTGTGAGCGACTCGAGCCAATGGCCAAGCGCATTGCGTTGACGCGCCGCGGAGAGTTTCTGCAGTGATGCCAGCTCCAGCGATGGCAACTTGAGCCACTCGAAAGGACTGTCCGTGCTGGCGTCGAGCAGATCCATTTGTGCCAGGTCGTCGAGCAATCCCTGCGCTTCGCTCAGGTGCGCAGCGCTGCGGACCATGGTCGCGGTTGCCTGCGGCCACCGCGCGGTCAATGCGGGGAACACTTGATGACGCAGGTAGTTGCGCGAGAAATGTCGATCCTGGTTGGAAGGATCTTCGATCCAGCTCAATTGATGCTCGGCCGCATAGGCTTCCAGATCGGCGCGAGTCGCCTCCAGCAGGGGCCGTAACAGATAGCCGTTACCCAGCCGACGCTGGCGAGGCATTCCCGACAGACCTCGCACCCCGGCCCCACGCAACAAACGGAAAAGCAGGGTTTCGGCCTGATCATCACGATGCTGGCCGGTCAACAGAACGTCGTTGACCCCGGTAACCTCGACGAACGCGCCATAACGGGCATCCCGGGCCGCTCGCTCAAGACTGGCGCCGGGCTGCACTTGCACACGGACAACCTGCAACGGTACGTCCAGCGCCGCGCACATTGACCGACAATGGTCCGGCCAGGCTTCAGCGACAGCCTGAAGACCATGATGAACATGAATGGCACTTAATGGCGGCAGGGATTCGGTTTTCGCGAGTGTTGCGAGAAGGTGTAGCAGGACAGTGGAGTCAAGACCGCCGGAGAAAGCGATGCGCCAGGTTTTGGCGTTGCGCCAGGGGGCGAGATTCAGGAGAAGTCTGGTTGGCAGATCACTATTGGACTGGCTCATATCCTTCATTCACACAAATCAAATGTGGGAGCGAGCTTGCTCGCGATAGCGGTATAACAGACAACGGATTGGTTGAATGTTAAGCCTCATCGCGAGCTGGCTCGCTCCCACAGGTTAGAGCGAACAGCGCGGTCAGATCAGAGACCGTAGCTCATCAGACGCTCGTAACGACGGGCCAGCAGCGCCTTGTTGTCGAGCTTCTTCAGCATCGCCAGTTGCGAGCTCAGCTCGGCACGGATATTGGCAGCTGCCGCCGCTGGATCACGGTGCGCACCGCCCAAAGGCTCGCTGATCACTTTGTCCACGATGCCCAGGCCTTTCAGGCGCTCGGCAGTGATACCCATGGCTTCAGCAGCGTCCGGTGCTTTCTCGGCGGTTTTCCACAGAATCGAAGCGCAACCTTCCGGCGAGATCACCGCATAGGTCGAGTACTGCAGCATGTTCAACTGATCGCAAACGCCGATCGCCAAAGCACCACCGGAACCACCTTCGCCGATCACGGTGGCGATGATTGGGGTTTTCAGGCGGGCCATGACACGCAGGTTCCAGGCAATGGCTTCGCTCTGGTTGCGCTCTTCGGCGTCGATGCCAGGGTAAGCGCCCGGCGTGTCGATGAAGGTCAGGATCGGCATCTTGAAGCGTTCGGCCATTTCCATCAGGCGGCAGGCCTTGCGGTAGCCTTCCGGACGCGGCATGCCGAAGTTGCGGCGAACCTTCTCGCGCACTTCACGGCCTTTCTGGTGACCGATCACCATCACTGGCTGGTCATCCAGACGGGCGATACCGCCTACGATGGCGGCGTCGTCGGAGAAGTGGCGGTCGCCGTGCAACTCATCGAACTCGGTGAAGATGTGTTCGATGTAGTCCAGGGTGTAAGGGCGACGCGGGTGACGCGCCAGACGCGCGATCTGCCAGCTGGTCAGCTTGCCGAAGATGTCTTCGGTCAGGGTGCTGCTTTTATCCTGCAGGCGGGAGATCTCATCGCCGATATTCAGCGAATTGTCATTACCGACCAAGCGCAACTCTTCGATCTTGGCTTGCAGGTCGGCGATCGGCTGTTCGAAATCTAGAAAATTCGGGTTCATAGGCGTCCGTCTTGGGTCGACGTCCAAGAGAGCTTGGGCCGGCCGGTTGTCTATTCGCGCCCTACCTTAAGGGACAGGCGCGTTCAGGTCGAGATTAAAAATTCAGGTCAAGGCCAGGGCCATCCAACAGCCCTGACCGTCAACGGTATTGGAGGAAGACGTTGTCTCGCCCGAACTGGTCACGCAGGGCTTGAATCAACGCATCCGCCGGATCGATTCGCCAGCCTTCGCCGAACTGCAGCAAGGCTTTCGCATCGGGACTGGTGTAGTCCATGGTGATCGGGCACGCACCACGGTGACGCTTGAGCAGCTCACCCAGCCAGCGTAGCTGATCACCTTTCAAATCTTTCGCGTGCAACTTCAGGCGCAGGCTCTCAGCCAGGTTGGTACGCGCATCTTCCATGCTCATCACCCGCTTGACCCGCAACCGCAGGCCGCCGGAGAAATCATCGTTGCTGACTTCGCCTTCGACTACCACCATTGCATCAGTCTGCAACAGCGATTGCGCGGAATGGAACGCATCGGCAAACAACGACGCCTCGATCCGCCCGGAACGGTCGTCTAGGGTGATGAACCCCATCTTGTCGCCCTTTTTGTTCTTCATCACCCGCAGGGCGATGATCATGCCGGCGACCGTCTGGGTATCGCGCGCAGGCTTGAGATCGATGATGCGCTGACGGGCAAAACGGCGTATTTCCCCTTCGTACTCGTCGATCGGGTGACCGGTCAGGTACAGGCCCAGGGTATCTTTTTCCCCCTTCAGCCGCTCCTTGAGGGTCAGTTCCTTGGCTCTGCGATGGTTGGCGTAAACATCGGCATCTTCTTCGACGAACAGACCGCCAAACAGATCGGCATGGCCACTGTCGTGGGTACGGGCAGTCTGCTCGGCAGCCTTGATCGCCTCTTCCATCGCGGTCAGCAGGACGGCACGATTACGGTCGATATTGGCTTGATAAGCCTTCGGCTCATCGTGGAAGTACGGGCCAAGACGATCCAGCGCTCCGCTGCGGATCAAGCCGTCGAGGGTGCGTTTGTTGATGCGCTTGAGGTCGACCCGGGCGCAGAAATCGAACAGATCCTTGAACGGGCCGTCCTGACGCGCTTCGGTGATCGCTTCGACCGGCCCCTCGCCCACGCCCTTGATCGCGCCCAATCCGTAAATGATCCGGCCTTCGTCGTTCACCGTGAACTTGAACTCTGAGGTGTTCACATCCGGTGCGTCGAGGCGCAGCTTCATCGTGCGCACTTCCTCGATCAAGGTCACGACCTTGTCGGTGTTGTGCATATCCGCCGAAAGCACCGCCGCCATGAACGGCGCCGGGTAGTGCGCCTTGAGCCATGCCGTCTGGTACGAGACCAGCCCATAAGCCGCAGAATGGGATTTGTTGAAGCCGTAACCGGCGAACTTTTCCACCAGGTCGAAGATGTTACCGGCCAGGTCGGCATCGATATTGTTGGTGGCGCAACCTTCGATGAAGCCGCCACGCTGCTTGGCCATTTCTTCCGGCTTTTTCTTACCCATCGCCCGACGCAGCATGTCTGCACCGCCGAGGGTGTAGCCGGCCATGACCTGGGCAATCTGCATCACCTGTTCCTGATACAGGATGATGCCGTAAGTCGGCGCCAATACGGGCTTGAGGCCTTCGTACTGGTAATCCGAGTGCGGGTACGCCAGTTCGGCACGACCGTGTTTACGGTTGATGAAGTCGTCCACCATGCCCGATTGCAGCGGGCCGGGACGGAACAGGGCCACCAGTGCGATCAAGTCTTCCAGGCAGTCGGGCTTGAGCTTCTTGATCAGCTCTTTCATGCCGCGGGATTCGAGTTGGAACACCGCCGTGGTTTCGGCTTTTTGCAGCAGCGTGTACGTCGGCTTGTCGTCCAGCGGGATGAACGCAATGTCCAGCGGCGGCTCGTTGACCTTGGCGCGGTCGCGGTTGATGGTTTTCAGGGCCCAGTCGATGATCGTCAAGGTCCGCAGGCCGAGGAAGTCGAACTTCACCAGACCAGCGGCTTCAACGTCGTCCTTGTCGAACTGGGTCACCAGGCCATCGCCCGCTTCGTCGCAATAGATCGGCGAGAAATCGGTCAATTTGGTCGGAGCGATCACCACACCACCGGCGTGCTTGCCGACGTTACGCACCACACCTTCGAGCTTGCGGGCCATCTCCCAGATTTCGGCGGCTTCTTCATCGACCTTGATGAAGTCACGCAGGATTTCTTCCTGTTCGTAGGCCTTTTCCAGGGTCATGCCGACTTCGAACGGAATCATCTTCGACAGACGATCCGCCAGGCCGTAAGACTTGCCCTGCACCCGCGCCACGTCGCGCACCACGGCTTTTGCCGCCATGGAACCGAAGGTGATGATCTGGCTTACCGCGTTGCGGCCGTATTTTTCGGCCACATAGTCGATCACCCGATCGCGACCGTCCATGCAGAAGTCGACGTCGAAGTCGGGCATGGAGACCCGTTCCGGGTTAAGGAAACGTTCGAACAGAAGGTCATATTCCAGCGGGTCGAGATCGGTGATCTTCTGCACATAGGCCACCAGCGATCCGGCACCCGATCCACGGCCCGGCCCCACCGGCACACCGTTATTCTTGGCCCACTGGATAAAGTCCATCACGATCAGGAAGTAACCGGGGAATCCCATCTGGATGATGATATCCAGCTCGAAATTCAACCGGTCGACATAGACCTGACGCTTGGCCTCGTAGTCTTCAGTGGTGTCCTTGGGCAGCAGGACCGCGAGACGCTCCTCCAGGCCATCGAACGAGACTTTGCGGAAATACTCGTCGATGGTCATGCCATCGGGAATCGGGAAGTTGGGCAGGAAGTGCGTGCCCAGCTTGACTTCGATGTTGCAGCGTTTGGCGATCTCGACCGTGTTTTCCAGCGCTTCGGGAATATCGCTGAACAGCTCGGCCATTTCCTCGGCGCTTTTGAGGTACTGCTGATCGCTGTAATTCTTCGAACGCCGCGGATCGTCGAGGGCGCGGCCCTCACCGATGCAAACGCGGGTTTCGTGGGCGGCGAAATCTTCCTGCTTGATGAAGCGCACATCGTTGGTCGCCACCAGCGGCGCACCGATTTTCTCGGCCAGCGCCACGGCACCGTGCAGTTGCTCTTCGTCGTTGGGGCGATTGGTACGCTGGATTTCCAGATAGAAGCGGTCCGGAAACACCTCCATCCATTCACGCGCCAGGGTTTCGGCTTCGTCAGGGTTGCCACTGAGCATCGCCTGGCCGATCTCGCCTTCTTTCGCCGCCGACAGCATGATCAAGCCTGCGCTGGCTTCAGCGACCCACTCGCGCTCGATGATGATCGAACCGTTGCGCTGGCCGTCGATAAAGCCGCGGGAAATCAGCTCGGTGAGGTTGCGATAACCTTCGGCGTTCATCACCAGCAGGCTGATCCGGCTCAGCGGATTGTCCGGATCCTTGTTCGACAACCACAGGTCGGCGCCACAGATCGGCTTGATCCCGGCACCCATGGCGGCTTTATAGAACTTGACCAGGGAACACATGTTGTTCTGATCGGTGACCGCAACGGCAGGCATGTTCATGCCGACCAGGGTCTTGACCAGCGGCTTGATCCGCACCAGACCGTCGACCAGGGAATATTCAGTGTGCAGGCGTAGATGAACGAATGAAGCCGGCATAGTGATCCTGTCTAGAAACTAGAAACGTGAAGACAACAAGGCCCGGATTGTACCGGGCCTTGGCAAAAAAAATCAGCCTTGCCGCTAACTCTCGATCAGGCGTTCCCGTGCCTCATACGCCAGGCGCACCGGGGCAAACGAACGCCGATGGATCGGGGTCGGTCCCAGACGAGCGAGCGCTTCAAGATGGACTGGCGTCGGGTAACCTTTGTGCCCGCCAATGCCGTAGCCGGGATAAATCAACTCGAACGCAGCCATTTCACGGTCACGACTGACCTTGGCCAGAATCGATGCAGCCGCGATGGCTGGCACCTTGCCATCGCCCTGCACCACCGCTTCGGCGCGCATCGGCAATTTCGGGCAACGATTCCCGTCGATCATCGCCAGTTTCGGCTGGATGTGCAGCCCCGCTACCGCGCGCTGCATGGCCAGCATGGTGGCATGGAGGATGTTCAGTTCGTCGATCTCTTCGACTTCCGCGCGGGCGATGCACCAGCTCAGGGCTTTCTCGCAGATTTCATCGTAGAGTTTTTCGCGGCGAGCTTCGGTGAGCTTCTTGGAGTCATTCAAGCCGAGAATCGGACGGTTCGGATCGAGGATCACAGCCGCAGTCACCACGGCGCCACAGAGCGGGCCGCGACCGACCTCGTCGACACCGGCAACCAACTCTTCCACTTCAGCGACCAAGGTGAAATCCAGCCCCATCTGCATGCTTGTTTTACTCATTGTACTTGGCCGATCAGGTTCAGCACCGCATCCGCCGCCTGATTAGAGGCATCCAGACGCAAGGTACGGTGGATTTCGTCAAAACCGCGAGTTTGCTCTTCCCCACCCTCGATCAGCGGCGACAGGGTCTGGGCCAGCGCTTCGACCGTCGCATCGTCTTGCAGCAACTCGGGCACCAGCAGTCGCTGGGCCAGCAGGTTCGGCAAGGAGACGTAGGGGCTTTTCACCATCCGCTTGAGAATCCAGAACGTCAGCGGCGCCAAGCGATAAGCGACCACCATTGGGCGTTTGTACAACAGGGCTTCAAGCGTTGCCGTTCCGGACGCGATCAGCACTGCGTTACACGCGGCCAGGGCCAGGTGGGATTTGCCATCGAGCAAGGTCAGCGGCAGATCGCGGCCGACCAACAGCTCTTCAAGCTGCGCGCGACGCTGCGGGTTGGCACACGGCAAGACAAACCGCACGCCCGGACGCAGTGCCCGCAGGCGTTGGGCCGTGTCGAGAAACAATGCACCGAGACGGCCCACTTCGCCGCCGCGACTGCCGGGCATCAGCGCGACCAAGGGCCCGTCAGGCAATCCAAGCTCGGCCCGCGCTGCGGCACGGTCGGCCTCGAGCGGAATGGCATCGGCCAGGGTGTGCCCGACAAACCGCACTGGCACGCCCTTCTCTTCATAAAACTTTGCTTCGAACGGAAACAGCGTCAGCATCAGGTCGCAACCTTCACGAATCTTCAGCACACGCTTCTGTCGCCAAGCCCAGACCGACGGACTGACGTAATGCACGGTCTTGATCCCGGCCTGACGCAGCTTGAGTTCGATATTGAGATTGAAGTCCGGGGCATCGATTCCGATGAACACATCCGGCTTCGCGGCGATCAGGTCCGCGACCAGTTTCTTGCGTCGTGCCAGCAGTTCGCGCAATCGGCCAAGCACCTCCACCAGGCCCATGACCGACAGGCGCTCCATCGGGAAGTATGAGGTCAAGCCTTCAGCCTGCATCAGCGGACCACCGACACCGATGAACTCGATTGCCGGGTGTTGAGCCTTGAGCGCACGCATCAGGCCCGCGCCCAGAATGTCACCGGAAGCCTCACCCGCCACCAGCGCAATACGCAGATTGACCATGATTAGCGGGTGATGCCGCGAGTCGAAGACTGGATGGAGTCACGGAACACCGCAACTTCCGGGAATTGCTCCGAAGATTCGGCCAGTTCGGCGAGTGCTTGTTCAACCGTCAGGCCCTGGCGATAGACCACCTTGTAGGCACGACGCAGGGCGTGGATCGCTTCTTCGCTGAAACCGCGACGGCGCATGCCTTCGAAGTTCATGCTACGGGCTTCGGCCGGATTGCCGAACACCGTAACGAACGCGGGAACGTCCTTGCCGATGGCGGTACCCATGCCGGAAAAGCTGTGGGCACCAATGTGGCAATACTGGTGAACCAGGGTAAATCCGGACAGTATCGCCCAGTCTTCAACATGCACATGACCGGCAAGTGCGGTGTTGTTGACCAGAATGCAGTGGTTTCCGATGACGCTGTCGTGACCGATGTGGGCATATGCCATGATCAGGTTGTGATCGCCCAGGGTGGTTTCCGAACGATCCTGAATGGTTCCACGGTGAATGGTCACGCCTTCGCGAATGACATTGTGGTCACCGATCACCAGGCGAGTTTCTTCGCCCTTGTACTTCAGATCAGGCGTGTCTTCACCTACCGAGGAGAACTGATAGATGCGGTTGTGCTTACCGATTCGGGTTGGGCCCTTAAGAATCACGTGCGGCCCGATGACCGTCCCCTCGCCGATTTCCACACCTGCGCCGATGATCGACCACGGCCCGACCTCGACACCGTCAGCCAGGACGGCCGTCGGATCGATGATTGCGCGAGGGTCAATCAAACTCATAGTTTACGTTCCGCGCAGATGATTTCAGCTGAGCAGACTGGCTTGCCGTCGACCGAAGCCTGGCACTCGAACTTCCAGATCTGACGCTTGCAGCTGATGAACTTGGCTTCAAGAATCAACTGATCACCCGGCAACACCGGCTGGCGGAAGCGTAGCTTGTCGGAACCGACGAAGTAATAAAGGGTGCCATCGGCCGGTTTCACGTCGAGCATCTTGAAACCAAGGATCCCGGCAGCCTGAGCCATCGCTTCGATGATCAGCACGCCCGGCATGATCGGATGCGCCGGAAAGTGACCATTGAAGAAAGGTTCGTTGATGCTGACATTCTTGTAGGCGCGAATGCGCTTGCCTTCCACATCCAGATCCACGACCCGGTCCACCAGCAGGAACGGGTAACGGTGAGGCAGGTATTCGCGAATCTCGTTGATGTCCATCATTTCGGGGGGAAGCCTATGTAAAGATTGGGAGCGCGCGACTTACGCGCACTCCTCTAGCAAATCAAGGACACAGTCTAGCGGCTGCGCACATTTGATATGGAAATGGTATCAGCCATCTGAAGAAGCATTACCGTCAGGGGTCACTTCCCCTACTTGCTTTTCCAGCTGTCGCAGACGCCGTGCGATGTCATCGAGCTGACGGATACGGGCCGCGCTTTTGCGCCACTCGGCCGCAGGCTGCATTGCCGTACCGGAAGAATAGGAACCTGACTCGGTGATCGAGTGAGTCACCATGGTCATTCCGGTAATGAAAACGTTGTCGCAAATATCGATATGTCCCACCAGCCCTACGCCACCGGCGAGCATGCAATGCTTGCCGATTTTGGTGCTGCCGGAAATTCCCACGCACGCGGCCATGGCCGTGTGATCACCAATCTGGACGTTGTGGGCGATCTGAATCTGGTTGTCGAGCTTAACGCCGTTACCGATGATGGTATCGGCGAGCGCGCCGCGGTCGATGGCAGTATTCACACCAATTTCCACGTCGTCACCGACCAGAACGCCCCCGATCTGGGCAATTTTCTGCCAGATACCCTTTTCGTTGGCAAAACCAAAGCCTTCGCCACCGAGTACGGCACCCGACTGAATGACCACTCGTTTGCCGATGCGCACGTCGTGATACAGCGTGACGCGCGGAGCGAGCCAGCCACCTTCGCCAATGACGCTACGAGCACCGATGAAACAGTGCGCGCCAATGGTTGTCCCCGCGGCAACTTGCGCTCCGCTCTCGATGACTACGAAGGCTCCGATACTCGCCGCCGGATCGACCACCGCGTCCGCCGCAATGACTGCGGTCGGATGAATACCGGCGGCCGCCTTGGGCTTGGGATCGAACAGGTGCGAAATGCGCGCGTAGGCGGCGTATGGATCAGGCACCACCAGCACATTACCGGCAAACCCCTCAGCATCAGCGGCTTTCAGCAACAAGGCTGCAGCCTGGCTGCCTGCCAGGTATTTACGGTATTGGGGATTTGCGAGAAAGCTCAACTGAGTTGGGCCAGCCTCCTGCAAGGTGGCTAGCCCAGTAATTGCCTTCTCCGCGTCGCCACGTAACGTGGCACCGAGGAACTCGGCCAGTTGGCCGAGTTTGATAGTCGCAGTCATGGATTACTTCAGCTGATTCATGCGCTCGATAACCTGGCGCGTGATGTCGTACTGAGGTTTGACATCAATCACTGCGCCACGCTCGAAGACCAGGTCAAAAGCACCTTTCTTGATGACTTCTTCCACAGCGCTGTCCAGTTTCGGCTTGAGCTGCTTCAGCATTTCACGATCGGCAACGGCTTTGGCTTCGTTCAGTTCCTTGGACTGGAACTGGAAGTCACGAGCCTTTTGCTTGAATTCAAGCTCCAGACGCTCACGCTCGCCCTGCTGCATTTTGTCGCCACCGGCCATCAGACGATCCTGAATACCCTTGGCACTGCTTTCCAGTGTCTTGAGCTTGGTCAGTTGAGGACCGAATTTTTTCTCGGCATCCACGGCGTACTTCTTGGCCGCATCGGATTCCAGCAGGGCCATCTGATAGTTCAGAACGGCGATTTTCATGTCGGCGAATGCCGGGCCTGCTACCAGTACGGAAGCCAGGAGAACCAATTGAGTCAACTTACGCACGATGCACTCCTACAAAATCCATTGTCGTTATCTTGGGTCAGACGCTTAGAACGTCTGGCCGAGGGAGAATTGGAACACTTGAGTCTCGGCATTGCTGTCCGGCTTTTTAACTGGCATCGCTAACGCGAAGCTCAACGGACCAAGGGCGGTAACCCAAGTCACACCAACACCCACAGAACTGGCCATATTGCTCAGGCTGACGTCGTTACATTGAGTGTTGGACTTCGAGCCATCGGCATTGGTGCTCTGCTTGCAGGTCGAATCGAACACGTTACCCACATCCCAGAATACCGAGGTGCGCAACGAACGCTGGTCTTTCACGAACGGCAACGGGAACAGAACTTCTACACCACCCTGAATCAGGACGTTACCACCAAACGGCAATGGATCCTGGTCTGGATCGACTGCGGTTCCCGGGTTCACGCCCCGGCTCGGGGTACTGCGAGGCCCCAAAGTGCTGTCCTTGAAGCCACGAACCGAGTTGAAACCACCAGCATAGTAGTTTTCATAGAACGGCAAGCCATCAGTGGAACCGTAACCATCGCCATAACCCAGTTCGGTGTGCAGGCGCATGGTGTAGTTTTCAGACAACGGCTGGAACAATTGACCGCGGTAATCCAGTTTAAAGAACGACAAATCGCTGCCCGGTGTTGTCGCTTCCGCAGTCAGGCTTTGGGAATGACCACGGGTCGCCAGTACGCCTTTGTTCAATGTGGACTCGGACCAACCGGCCGAGGCCTTGAAGTTCAGGTACTGATCACCTTGCTGGTTAACGAAGTCGAAAATTTCGTCGACGGTGTAAAGACCCGTCTTGATCTTGTCTTGTTGCGCAGTCAATCCGAAGGTCAGACGCGACGTCTCGCTGATTGGATAACCGACGCTGACGCCCGCTCCCAGGCTGTCAACGGCGTAGCTGGCTACGTTGACATCAAGGTCTTTGTAGTCGGTGGTGCGATAGAAGGCGTTGTAACCCAGGCTCACACCATCAGCGGTCCAGTACGGGTCGACATAACCGAAGTTATAGCGACTTTGATATTGGCTGCGAGTCAAGCCGATGCTGACCTTGTTACCCGTACCCAGGAAGTTGTTCTGGGTGATCGAACCACCGAGGATCAGACCGGCACTCTGGGCAAAACCGACGCTGGCGGTAATCGAACCGGACGCTTGTTCTTCAACGCTGTAGTTCACATCCACCTGGTCATCGACGCCAGGTACGGCCGGCGTCTCAACGTTGACTTCCTTGAAGAAGCCCAGTCGCTCCAGACGTGTCTTGGATTGATCGATCAGGTAAGTCGACGCCCAACCGCCTTCCATCTGACGCATTTCACGGCGCAGCACTTCGTCCTCGGACTTGGTGTTGCCGCGGAAGTTGATGCGGTTGACGTAGGCACGCTTGCCCGGATCCACAGCGAAGGTGATGTCTACGGTGTGGTCTTCATCATGAGGCTGCGGCACGCCGTTGACGTTGGCGAAGGTGTAACCCTCGTTACCCAGACGACGGGTGATCAGCTCGGACGTAGTGGTCATCAGCTTGCGCGAGAACACCTGGCCTTTCTGCACCAGGAGCAGGGACTTGACCTGATCCTCTGGAACCTTCAGGTCGCCGCTCAACTTGACATCACGAACGGTGTACTTGTCGCCTTCGTTGATGTTGACGGTGATATAGACGTGCTTTTTGTCCGGAGTGATGGACACCTGGGTCGAAGCGATATCCATGTTGATATAGCCACGGTCCAGGTAGTAGGAACGCAGACGCTCCAGGTCACCGGACAGTTTTTCACGAGCATACTTGTCGTCGTTCTTGAAGAACGACAACCAGTTGGTTGTCTTGAGTTCGAACAGGTCGATCAGGTCTTCATCCGGGAAGACCGTGTTGCCCACCACGTTGATGTGCTGGATAGCGGCAACGGTGCCTTCGTTGATGTTGACCTTCAAACCGACGCGGTTGCGCGGTTGCGGTACCACTTCGGTGTCGACGGTGGCGGAGTAGCGACCCTGAGCGACGTACTGGCGCTGCAGCTCGTTACGTACACCTTCAAGGGTCGCGCGCTGGAAGATCTCGCCTTCGGCCAGACCGGACTGCTTGAGGCCCTTCATCAGGTCCTCAGTGGAAATCGCCTTGTTACCTTCGATCTCGATACTGGCGACCGACGGACGCTCGACTACAGTAATAACCAGGACGTTGCCATCGCGGCCCAGCTGGATATCTTGAAAGAAACCGGTTTTGAACAACGCACGAGTGGATTCCACCAGGCGATGATCATCCGCCTGTTCACCGACGTTCAACGGCAAAGCACCAAAGACGCTACCCGCGGAGACCCGCTGGAGGCCATTGACGCGAATATCAGAGATAGTGAAGGACTCGGCGTGAACTTCGGCGATCATCAATACGGTGAGAACCGCAGTTAGCAGCAGACGTTTCATGAAGTCCTTTCTTATTCCAACTGGCAATAAACAAACTGCCGCAAAATGCGGCAGATTCGCAATTCAGCGACGTTACAGACGACCCAGATCATTGACCAGAGCAAGCAACATCACTCCGATCACCAAACTGATACCGATCTGTATCCCCCAACCTTGCACCCGATCCGACAAGGGACGACCACGCGCCCACTCAATCAGATAAAACAACAAATGCCCCCCATCCAGCACAGGAATGGGCAGCAAATTCAGAACCCCCAAGCTAATACTCAGATAAGCAAGGAAATTCAGGAAATCAGCAACACCCGACTGGGCCGAAGCGCCCGCCACTTTAGCAATGGTTATCGGTCCACTCAAGTTTTTTACCGAGAGCTCGCCGAACAACATTTTCTTCAGCGAATCCAGGGTCAGCAGGCTCATGGTCCAAGTACGCCGTGCCCCCTCCCCAATCGCGGCCACCGGGCCGTAACTGACCTCCCGAATCATCTCCGGCGGCCAGTCGACAGGCTTGACCCCTGCCCCCAGGTAACCACTCGGAGCCTTCCTGTCGCCACGCGCAGCCAGTGTCACAGGGACGTCGATTCGAGTACCATCGCGCTCGACCCGCAGCATTATTTTGGTATCAGGACGCATACGGACGGTGTCGACCACTTGCTGCCAGTCATCCAGCGCCTTGCTGTCCAGCGCCAGCAGTCGGTCGCCGGTTTTCAGGCCAGCAGCCTGCGCCGGGCCCTTTGGATCAAGCTCAGCCAGGACCGGCGGCAACGCCGGACGCCAAGGACGGATACCCAGCGATCGAATCGGATCCGGCTCATCAGCCCCCTTGAGCCATTTATCAAGGGCCAGCTCACGCGGAGAATCGACTGTGGAGCCTTGTTCACGAACCAACACTTGCAGGGAACCGCTTTCCCCAAGTCGACGGACCAACTGCAAATTCACCGCAGCCCAACCGGAAGTCGGCTCACCGTCGATGGAAACAATTTCCTGACCCGGGCTCAAACCGGCCTTGGCGGCGATACTGCCAGACTCTACGGCCCCGATGACCGGGCGCACCTGCTCGCTGCCGAGCATGGCCAGCACCCAGAAAAACACCAGGGCCAACAGGAAGTTGGCAATCGGCCCAGCCGCTACGATGGCAATACGCTGACGGACGGATTTTCGATTGAAGGATTGGTCGAGTTGATCGACAGGCACTTCGCCTTCACGCTCGTCAAGCATCTTGACGTAGCCACCCAGCGGGATGGCAGCCAATACGAACTCAGTGCCTTTCTTGTCGTGCCAGCGTAGCAGTGGCATTCCGAAGCCTACGGAGAAGCGCAGCACTTTGACCCCACAGCGACGAGCGACCCAGAAATGGCCGAACTCGTGGAAGGTAACCAGCACGCCCAAAGCTACCAGGGTGCCGACAATCATATAGAGCGCGCTCATCTATTTTCTCCGCATTCCTATCCGGTGCCGCATGGGCCAACGCATTGCACACTTATCGCCCGTGACGACTCAACCATCGTTCAGCCAGCACACGCGCCTTCGCGTCTGCCGTGAACACTGCCGCGAGATCATCCACTGCTACCACAGGCTCGAGATTCAAGGTTTCCTCGATGATACTCGCGATTTCCGGGTAGCGAACCCGTCCGTCGAGAAAGGCCGCAACCGCGACCTCATTGGCCGCATTCAACATGGCCGGCGCACTGTTGCCTGCCTCGGCCGCCAGACGGGCCAGGCGCAGGCAAGGAAAACGCTCCTCATCGGGCGCCTGGAAGTCCAGACGCGCGATGGCAAACAGATCCAGCGGCGCCACACCCGAATCGATCCGTTCCGGCCAGGCGAGCGCATGGGCGATTGGCGTGCGCATGTCGGGATTACCCAATTGAGCCAACACTGAGCCATCGGTATAGTCGACCAGCGAATGAATGACGCTCTGTGGGTGAATCACCACTTCGACCTGGGAAGGCTTGGCATCGAACAGCCAGCAGGCCTCGATCAGTTCGAGCCCTTTATTCATCATGCTGGCCGAGTCGACCGAAATCTTGCGCCCCATGGACCAGTTCGGATGAGCACAGGCCTGCTCGGGGGTAACATGCGCCAGCTCAGCCATCGGCGTCTGCCGGAACGGGCCACCCGACGCCGTCAGCAGAATCCGCCGCACACCGACTGCCCCCAGGCCTCGAGCGAAATCCTGCGGCATGCACTGGAAAATCGCGTTGTGCTCACTATCGATCGGCAGTAACACCGAGCCACTTTTGCGCACAGCCTGCATGAACAACGCACCGGACATCACCAGTGCTTCCTTGTTGGCCAGGAGGATTTTTTTGCCGGCCTCGACTGCAGCCAAGGTCGGACGCAAACCCGCCGCGCCGACAATGGCCGCCATGACTGCATCGACTTCAGGGTCGGCGGCGACCTGACACAGACCTTCCTCACCCACCAAAACCCGGGTCGAAAGACCTGCCGCACGCAGATCATCCTGCAACACTCGAGCAGCCGCCGCTTCAGGCACTACAGCGAATCGCGGGGTATGACGCACGCACAGCGCCAGCAGCTCACTCAATCGTGTGAAGCCGCTCAGGGCGTAAGCTTGATAGCGCGCAGGATGACGAGCGATGACATCGAGGGTGCTCAGACCGATCGAACCCGTCGCCCCCAACACGGTAATCTGCTGTGGGCGGCTCACGGTGCAGCCATCCACAACAATACGGCAAATACAGGAATCGCGGCGGTCAGACTGTCGATCCGATCCAGTACACCGCCGTGCCCCGGCAGTAGATTACTGCTGTCCTTGATCCCCGACTGACGCTTGAACATGCTTTCGGTAAGGTCGCCCACGACTGAAATAAACACGATCAACGCCGCACCGATCAGGCCCTTGAACAGCTCGGCAACCGTCCAGTCACGGAAAAACCCAACCAGGACAGTGATGATCAGGCTCAGCGCCAAACCACCGTAAACGCCTTCCCAACTTTTGCCCGGGCTGACTAGCGGAGCCAGCTTGCGCTTGCCGAACGCCCGACCGGAAAAATACGCGCCGATATCAGCCCCCCAGACCAGCACCATCACCGCCATGATCAACCAGTTCCCCAGGGGCTCCTGCTTGATAAGGACCAGGCCTTGCCAGGCCGGCAGCAGAATCAGCAGTCCGATCACCAGCTTGCAGGCCGCACTGGCCCAGTGATCGCTGGAGCGTGGATACGTCAGCACCAGATAGGTCGCAATGCCCCACCAGAGCACCGAAGCCCCCAGTATCCAGGGCGCGAGCCCCGGCAACAGGTGCATGACAAACAGCATCAACGCGACGACTGCGGCGTAGGCAATGCGCATCGACTGCTCATTGAAACCCGCCAGGCGAGCCCACTCCCAACCACCCAGGGTCACTACCAACCCTATAAACAGCGCGAAGGCAGAGCCCTCGAGAAGGAAGAAACCGCACAGGGCAATCGGCAGCAGGATCAGCGCGGTGATGATTCGTTGTTTGAGCATTAAACCCGGGCTCCAGCCTCGACCTGCTCGCTCGTTTTACCGAAGCGACGCTGGCGAGATGCGAAATCGGCCAGCGCATTACGCATGGCGTCGTGTTTGAAGTCCGGCCAGAACAGGTCGGAGAAATACAATTCGGCATAGGCCAGCTGCCACAGCAAAAAATTGCTGATGCGGTGCTCGCCACCGGTACGGATGCACAAGTCCGGTAACGGCAGATCACCGGTAGCCAAACAGGTTTGCAACAATTCCGGGGTGATGTCTTCGGGCCTCAGGTGCCCCGCCTGAACTTCCCGAGCCAGGCGCTGCGCCGCCTGCGCGATATCCCACTGACCGCCGTAATTGGCGGCGATCTGCAGAACGAAGCGATTGGCGCCTGCGGTCATGGTCTCGGCTTCACGCATCGCAGCCTGAAGCTCCGGGTGGAAACGCGAACGGTCGCCAATGATGCGCAAGCTGATGTTGTTGTCGTTGAGGCGCTTGGCCTCACGACGCAATGCCTTGAAGAACAGATCCATCAAGGCACTGACCTCATCGGCCGGGCGCTGCCAGTTCTCACTGGAGAACGCGAACAAGGTCAATACCTCGACCCCCGCCTCGGCGCACACCTCGATGACCGCACGAACCGCATCCACGCCCGCTTTATGCCCGGCGATACCCGGCATAAAGCGTTTTTTCGCCCAGCGATTATTACCATCCATGATGATCGCGACATGGCGCGGCACCGCAGGCGGTGCAATCTGCTTGGTCTTTTCCATGAAAACGTGACCCTTATACGGCCATCAGGTCTTTTTCTTTCTGCGCCAAATCCGCATCGATTTTAGCCACGAACTTTTTGGTCAGATCGTCGATTTCGCCAGTGGCGCGACGCTCTTCGTCTTCACTGATTTCCTTTTCCTTGACCAGATCCTTGAGCTGGCTGTTCGCGTCACGACGGATATTGCGCACCGCAACACGGGCGTCTTCAGCAACATCACGAGCCTGCTTGGTGAAGCCCTTACGGGTTTCCTCAGTCAGGGCAGGCATGGAAATCAGCAGCAACTCACCGAGGTTGGTCGGATTGAGGTTCAGACCAGCGCTGCCGATCGCCTTGTCCACAGCACCCAGCATATTGCGCTCGAAGGCAACAACTTGCAGGGTGCGAGCGTCTTTGACAGTGATGTTCGCAACTTGCTTGATCGGCGTGTCGGAGCCGTAATACGGCACCATGACACCTTCCAGAATGCTTGGATGCGCCTGGCCGGTACGAATACGACCGAAGTTGTGCGCCAGCGATTCCACGGATTTCTGCATGCGCTCTTGAGCGTCTTTCTTGATTTCGTTGATCATTGTTGGCCTTCCTCGATCAGGGTCCCTTCAGCGCCACCGTGCACGATGTTCAGCAGGGCGCCGGGCTTGTTCATGTTAAATACGCGCAATGGCATCTTGTGGTCGCGGCACAGGCAAATGGCCGTCAGATCCATCACGCCCAGCTTGCGATCCAGTACTTCATCGTAGGTCAGATGATCGAACTTCTCGGCATGCGGGTCTTTGAATGGGTCAGCGGTGTAGACGCCATCGACCTTGGTCGCCTTGAGCACGACATCGGCATCGATTTCGATTGCACGCAGGCAGGCTGCCGAATCCGTGGTAAAGAACGGGTTGCCGGTGCCGGCTGCGAAAATCACGACGTCCTTGGAGTTCAGGTGGCGCATGGCTTTGCGGCGATCATAGTGATCGGTCACGCCAACCATGGAAATGGCCGACATCACAATGGCCGAGATATTGGCACGTTCGAGCGCATCGCGCATCGCCAAGGCGTTCATCACAGTGGCCAGCATGCCCATGTGGTCGCCCGTGACCCGATCCATGCCAGCCTTGCTCAGCGCCTCGCCGCGGAACAGGTTACCGCCGCCGATCACCAGACCGACCTGAACACCGATGCCGACCAGTTGGCCAACTTCCAGCGCCATGCGATCCAGAACTTTCGGATCGATCCCGAACTCTTCCGAGCCCATCAGGGCCTCGCCGCTAAGCTTGAGTAGAATGCGTTTATAGCGAGCCTGATAACCACTGCCCTGCTGAGCCATTGCGAATCTCTCCTGCGGCGTATTTTAAAAATTCTTTGCGAGCTGTTTTCAGCTGGCGTTCACTCTAGCTTGGCGCTGCTTCAGCGCCATCGGAACATGGCTTTGTAAGTCAGTTCCAAAAGGAAACCAATTAAAAATTGGTGCCCCATCTGAAAAGAGGCTGCGCGCGTGAGCGGGCAGCCTCTTCAGGGCGACAGTTAAAAAAAACCGTCTTATTGCTTGGAAGCAGCCGCAACCTGAGCAGCAACTTCTTCAGCGAAGTTGTCAACTGGCTTCTCGATGCCTTCGCCGACCTTGAAGTAGGTGAAGGAAACGATTTCTGCGCCAGCTTTCTTGGCCAGGGCACCAACGGTGACTTCCGGGTTCATGACGAAAGCTTGCTCGACCAGGCTGGCTTCGGCCAGGAACTTGGTGATACGGCCAGCGATCATCTTCTCGACGATTTCTGCTGGTTTGCCTTTCATCTTGTCTTCGTTCAGGGTCATGAAAACACCCTTCTCGCGCTCGATGGCCTCTGGCGAAACCTGCGATGGCAGCAGGAACTCAGGGTTGCTTGCCGCCACGTGCATGGCGATCTCTTTGGCCAGCTGTACATCGCCGCCCTTGAGAACAACAGCAACACCGATCTTGTTACCGTGCAGGTAGGTGCCGACAACGTCACCCTCTACGCGTACCAGACGACGGATGTTGACGTTTTCGCCAACTTTGGCAACCAGGGCTTCACGAGCCGATTCCTGAGCGGCGATCAGCGGAGCTGCGTCGGTCAGTTTTTCGTCGAAAGCTTTTTCTACGCTGGCAGCAACGAAGTTCTTGAAGTCGTCTTGCAGGGCCAGGAAGTCGGTCTGCGAGTTAACTTCCAGCAGTACGGCAGACTTGTCGTCAGCCTTGATGGCGATTGCGCCTTCAGCGGCAACGTTGCCCGCTTTCTTGGCAGCCTTGATGGCGCCCGAAGCACGCATGTCATCAATGGCTTTTTCGATGTCGCCGCCAGCCTTGGTCAAGGCCTTTTTGCAGTCCATCATGCCTTCGCCAGTACGCTCGCGCAGTTCTTTGACCAACGCTGCAGTAATCTCTGCCATTTCAAAATTCCTCTTGGATAGGTTATCAACCATTCCACCCGATCGAACGGGCGTTCAATTCTTCCCGAACCACCCTTGTTAGCTGCCGCACGTTACAGATGAAGCAGAGGGCGCCAACAAATGGTTTCCGAGGTGGCAAAAAGGGGGCCAAGCCCCCTTTTTGCTTACTGAGTCAACGCCAGGGGCGTTAATTACTCAGCTGCAGCTGCCGGAGTTTCTTCAACGAAAACTTCGGTGCCGCCAGCAACGTTGTTGCGACCACGGATAACAGCGTCAGCCATCGAACCCATGTACAGCTGGATAGCGCGGATTGCGTCATCGTTGCCTGGGATGATGTAGTCAACGCCTTCCGGGCTGCTGTTGGTATCGACTACGCCGATAACCGGGATGCCCAGCTTGTTGGCTTCGGTGATCGCGATGCGCTCGTGATCAACGTCGATAACGAACAGAGCGTCTGGCAGACCGCCCATGTCCTTGATACCACCCAGGGAACGATCCAGCTTTTCCAGGTCACGGGAGCGCATCAGCGCTTCTTTCTTGGTCAGCTTGGCGAAAGTACCGTCTTCGGCTTGTACTTCAAGGTCACGCAGACGCTTGATGGAAGCACGGATGGTTTTGAAGTTGGTCAGCATGCCGCCCAACCAGCGGTGATCGACGTACGGCGAACCGCAACGTGCTGCTTCTTCAGCAACGATCTTGCCAGCGGAACGCTTGGTGCCGACGAACAGAATCTTGTTTTTGCCCTGGGCCAGGCGCTCTACGAAAGTCAGAGCTTCGTTGAACATTGGCAGGGTTTTTTCAAGGTTGATGATGTGGATCTTGTTACGCGCGCCGAAAATGTATTTACCCATTTTCGGGTTCCAGTAACGGGTCTGGTGACCGAAGTGCACACCGGCCTTCAGCATATCGCGCATGTTGACTTGGGACATGATAGTTCCTTAATAAGTCGGGTTTGGCCTCCACGTATCCCAATGACCAACCAGCAGCATCAGCTGAAGGCACCCAGGTCATCGTGTCGACACGTGTGTGGATTTAGGCTTTTCGGGGCATCCCCGGAAAGCGGCGCATTTTATACCACAAGGGAGGAAAAAACGGAACCCGGATTCTGAAATCCTGGCAACCACACAGTTCCCGCCCTTGGAATCGGCCCACAATGCACCATTGTATGGAGAGAAGCGATTCACAGAGCGGCGGATTTGCCCCGATCGTCTGTTAGAATTGCGTTTTTCAGGGCTGCGAAGTTCGAATGCGCAACGCCCTTTTCGTTGAGAAAGCGCCATCGAGCGCAGAGAGAGCCTGTATGACCGTCACCCTCAAAACCCCCGAGGACATCGCAAAAATGCGCGTCGCCGGCAAACTGGCCGCCGATGTGCTGGAAATGATTGCCGAATACGTCAAGCCGGGTGTGACCACCGATCAACTGAACCAGATCTGCCACGACTATATTGTCAACGAGCAGAAAGCCATCCCTGCCCCGCTCAACTACAAGGGCTACCCGAAGTCGATTTGCACATCGATCAACCACGTGGTCTGCCACGGCATCCCGAACGACAAGCCGCTGAAGGATGGCGACACCCTTAACATCGACGTCACCGTCATCAAGGACGGCTACCACGGCGATACCAGCCGCATGTTCCACGTCGGCACCGTGCCAGTCTGGGCCGAGCGCCTGTCCCAAGTGACCCAGGAATGCATGTACAAGGCGATTGAAATCGTCAAACCCGGTTGCCGCCTCGGCGACATCGGTGAAATCATCCAGAAACACGCTGAAAAGAACGGTTTCTCGGTGGTTCGCGAATTCTGTGGTCACGGCATAGGTAAAGTTTTCCACGAAGAGCCACAGATCCTGCACTACGGCCGCGCGGGCACCGGCATGGAACTTCAGGCCGGCATGACCTTCACCATCGAGCCGATGATCAACCAGGGCAAGGCCGACACCAAGGTCCTGGGCGACGGCTGGACCGCGATCACCAAGGATCGCAAGCTGTCGGCACAGTGGGAACACACGCTGCTGGTAACCGAAACCGGTTACGAGATCTTCACCTTGCGCAGCGATGACACCATCCCGCGCGTTTCGGCCTGATCCGCCCCGCTCCATTCCCAGCCTTACAGAAAGGAAAGCCAATCGATGCCGCAGGTGGATCCAGAACTCTTCGATCGCGGCCAGTTCCAGGCTGAACTGGCCCTGAAGGCAAGCCCGATCGCGGCTTTCAAGAAGGCGATCCGCCAGGCCCGCGAGGTGCTCGACGGGCGCTTTCGCAGCGGCCGGGACATTCGCCGGTTAATCGAGGATCGTGCCTGGTTCGTCGATAACATCCTGCAAAAGGCCTGGGAACAGTTCGACTGGAGTGAAGACGCCGACATCGCGCTGGTTGCGGTCGGCGGCTATGGTCGGGGTGAATTGCACCCCTACTCCGACATCGATCTGCTGATCCTGCTGGACAGCGCCGATCATGAAATTTTCCGTGACTCCATCGAGCGTTTTCTGACGCTGCTGTGGGACATCGGCCTGGAAGTCGGTCAGAGCGTTCGCTCGGTCGACGAATGCGCCCAGGAGGCCCGCGCCGACCTGACGGTCATCACCAACCTGATGGAAAGCCGCACCATCGCCGGCCCCGAGCGCTTGCGCCAACGCATGCTGGACGTCACCAGCACTGCGCACATGTGGCCGAGCAAGGATTTCTTCCTGGCCAAGCGGGCCGAGCAGAAGGCCCGTCACCACAAGTACAACGACACCGAGTACAACCTGGAACCCAACGTCAAAGGCTCGCCTGGCGGCCTGCGGGATATTCAGACGATTCTGTGGGTGGCTCGTCGCGAGTACGGCACCCTGAACCTGCGCGCACTGGCCGGCGAAGGCTTCCTGGTAGAGAGCGAAAACGCCCTGCTGGCGTCTTCCCAGGAATTCCTGTGGAAAGTGCGTTACGCCCTGCACATGCTCGCCGGCCGCTCGGAAGACCGCCTGCTGTTCGATCACCAGCGCACCATTGCCAAGCTGCTGGGGTTCGAAGGCGACGATGCCAAGCAAGCCATCGAAAACTTCATGCAGCAGTATTACCGGGTGGTGATGAGCATTGCCCAGCTCAGCGACCTGATCATCCAGCACTTCGAGGAGGTCATCCTCGCACCGGACGATCAAGCGCCGCCGCAGCCGATCAACTCGCGATTCCAGCTCCACGATGGCTACATCGAGGCGCGCAACGACAACGTGTTCCGTCGCACCCCGTTTGCCATGCTGGAGATCTTCGTGCTGATGGCCCAGCAGCCGGAAATCAAGGGCGTGCGTGCCGACACCATTCGCCTGCTGCGCGAGAACCGGCACCTGATCGACGACGATTTCCGCAACGATATTCGCAACACCAGCCTGTTCATCGAATTGTTCAAGTGCAAGATCGGCATCCATCGCAACCTGCGACGGATGAACCGTTACGGCATCCTCGGGCGTTATCTGCCGGAATTCGGTTTCATCGTCGGGCAGATGCAGCACGACCTGTTTCACATCTATACGGTCGACGCACACACGCTGAACCTGATCAAGCACCTGCGTAAGTTGCAATACACACAGGTGTCGGAAAAATTCCCGCTGGCCAGCAAGCTCATGGGCAAACTGCCCAAACCCGAGCTGATCTACCTGGCTGGGCTGTACCACGACATCGGCAAGGGCCGGCATGGCGATCACTCGGATATCGGCGCCGTGGATGCCGAAGCTTTTTGCCAGCGCCACCAACTCCCCGTGTGGGACAGTCGCCTGATCGTCTGGCTGGTGCAGAACCATCTGGTGATGTCGACCACCGCCCAGCGCAAGGATTTGTCCGACCCGCAGGTGATCCACGATTTCGCACAGATCGTCGGTGACGAAACCCGCCTCGACTACCTGTACGTGCTGACCGTCGCCGACATCAACGCCACCAACCCGACGCTGTGGAACTCCTGGCGCGCCAGCCTCCTGCGCCAGCTCTACACGGAAACCAAGCGCGCCCTTCGTCGCGGCCTGGAAAACCCGGTCGATCGCGAGGAGCAGATCCGCCAGACCCAGAGCGCCGCCCTGGACATTCTGGTGCGCGGCGGCACCGATCCGGACGACGTCGAGCAGTTGTGGGCGCAATTGGGCGATGACTATTTCCTGCGCCACACCGCTGGCGACGTGGCCTGGCACAGTGATGCGATCCTCCAGCAGCCAGCCGATGGCGGGCCACTGGTGCTGATCAAGGAGACCACTCAGCGCGAGTTCGAGGGTGGCACGCAAATCTTCATCTATGCACCCGACCAGCACGACTTCTTCGCCGTGACCGTGGCCGCGATGGATCAGCTCAACCTGAACATCCACGACGCCCGGGTCATCACCTCCAGCAGCCAGTTCACCCTCGACACCTACATTGTGCTCGACGCGGATGGCGACTCGATCGGCGATAATCCGGCACGGGTCAAGGAGATCCGCGAAGGCCTGACCGAAGCCCTGCGAAACCCGGCCGACTACCCGACCATCATCCAGCGCCGGGTACCGCGCCAGCTCAAGCATTTTGCCTTCGCGCCGCAGGTCACGATCCATAACGATGCACAACGCCCGGTCACCGTGCTTGAACTGACCGCGCCCGACCGCCCCGGCCTGCTGGCGCGAATCGGTACGATCTTCCTGGAGTTCGACCTGTCGCTACAAAACGCCAAGATTGCGACCCTGGGCGAACGGGTGGAAGACGTCTTCTTCATTACCGACGCCAACAACCAGCCGTTATCCGACCCGCAACTGTGCAGCCGGTTACAGGATGCAATCGTCGAGCAGTTGAGCGTCACTCAGGAACCCGATATCAAACTGTCGCGCATCAGTATCTGACATGACAAATTTTCCCCTGTGGGAACGAGCCCGTTCTTTGTAGGAGCGGGCTTGCCAGCGATGGACTCAAGATCACCGCGTTTAGCCGGCAAGCACGCGTTATCGTTAACGACCATCGCTGACAAGCCAGTTCCCACAGGAAACAAGGGTTGTCCACACCCCGCACCGAACGAGATCTACCGATGAACAACGCTCTGACCCAGCTCCAGCCCTACCCTTTCGAAAAGCTCCGCGCCCTGCTCGGCAGCGTCACGCCAAACCCGGAAAAACGCGCCATCGCGCTGTCCATTGGCGAGCCGAAACACCGCTCGCCAAGCTTTGTCGCCGAAGCCCTGGCAAGCAATCTGGATCAGATGGCCGTGTACCCGACCACCCTCGGCATCCCGGCCCTGCGCGAAGCCATTGCGGCATGGTGCGAGCGTCGCTTCAACGTCCCGAACGGCTGGATTGACCCGGCGCGCAACGTGCTGCCGGTCAATGGCACCCGTGAAGCGCTGTTCGCCTTCACCCAGACCGTGGTCAACCGTGGCGACGATGCGCTGGTGGTCAGCCCGAACCCGTTCTATCAGATCTACGAAGGCGCGGCGTTCCTGGCCGGTGCCAAGCCGCATTACCTGCCATGCCTGGATGAAAACGGCTTCAACCCGGACTTCGATGCCGTTTCACCGGACATCTGGAAACGCTGCCAGATCCTGTTCCTGTGCTCGCCAGGCAACCCGACCGGCGCGCTGATCCCGGTCGACACCCTGAAAAAGCTGATCGCCCTGGCCGATGAATACGACTTCGTGATCGCTGCCGACGAGTGCTACAGCGAACTGTACTTCGACGAACAAACCCCGCCGCCCGGTTTGTTGAGTGCCTGCGTGAAACTGGGCCGCAAGGACTTCAAGCGTTGCGTGGTATTCCACAGCCTGTCCAAGCGCTCGAACCTGCCAGGCCTGCGTTCGGGTTTTGTCGCCGGTGATGCGGACATTCTCAAGGGCTTTCTGCTGTATCGCACCTACCACGGCTGCGCGATGCCGGTGCAAACCCAACTAGCCAGCGTCGCCGCGTGGAACGACGAAGTGCACGTGCGCGCCAACCGTGCGCTGTACCGCGAGAAGTATGATGCGGTGCTGGAAATCCTCAGCCCGGTCATGGACGTGCAGCGCCCGGATGGCGGTTTTTACTTGTGGCCGAATGTGGCCGGTGACGACGCTGCCTTCTGCCGCGACCTGTTCGAACAGGAGCACGTGACCGTGGTACCAGGTTCCTACCTGTCGCGGGATGTCGATGGCGTCAACCCGGGCGCAGGCCGTGTGCGCATGGCACTGGTCGCACCGCTGGCCGAATGCGTCGAAGCCGCGGAACGTATCCGCGACTTCATCCAGCGTCGTAAATAGCACGCGTCCCCTGTAGCGGCGAGCTTGCTCCTACAAGGGTTATTTGACCTGTCCGAGTTTCGCTTCACTCAGGTCCAGCTCACTCAACACCTCACGCAAGACGTCATCACCAATCTGGTGATGACGGCTGAGGCTATACAACTCCAGACGCTGCGCCCGCAGCGCTTTCAAGCGCAGACGCCGCTCCAGCAAATCCATCTGAAACGCCAGCGCCTGGGCTTCAGCCGAATCGTTGTATACCTCCAGTTGATGCCGATATTCGGACATGATCCGCGCCTTGAGCTCTGCCGATAAGGCGGATTCAGCGGCGTCATGAGGGTTGACCTCTTCGGCTTCGAGCGCATGAATAGCCGCCTCGGCGGTTTTGCGCCAGGCATCGCGCACTTCATTTCGACGCTTGTCGTCAGGGCTTTTTTCGATCCCGCGCAGCAGCAACGGCAAGGCAATGCAGGCCGCGATCAGCGATAACAGAATCACCCCGGCCGCGATGAAGATCAGCAGGTCACGCTCAGGAAACTCGCTGCGACCCATGAGCATCGGCACCGACAGCACACCCGCCAATGTCACCGCGCCGCGAACGCCACCGACGGTCAGCAACCAACAGGAACGCGCGCTGGGCACCCGGGTGATCTGATCCGCGCCGCGCCAGCGTCGCAGCAAAATGGACAGGCGCCAGATGCTCTGCACCCAGACAAACCGCAACACCAGCAGCACCAGGAAAATCGCGAGGACATCCAGGCAACGGTAAAGCAACGTTGGCCACAGTGATGTTTCGTGGCTGGCCACGGCTTTGATGATGTCCGGTAATTGCAGTCCCAACAGCAGGAAGATCAAGCCGTTGAAGGCAAACTCCAGCAAGGACCAGACGCTGCGATTGAGCAAGCGGGTATTGGTCTGGCGCGGAAGCAGGTCAAGCCAGCTCTGCATCATCCCCGCCGCCACCGCCGACAGAATGCCCGACACCCCCACCCGCTCGGCCAGCACGTAGGCGGCAAACGGCAGCAGCAACATGAAAACCACATGCGTGGCCGGATCATCCCAACCGCGGGCGACCATCCATGAGCGCAAGCGCCCCACCAGCCAGCTCAACGCCACGCCCGTGGCCAGGCCTCCAATTGCCACCAGCACGAAAGTGACACTGGCATTGGCCAGCGAGAACACGCCTGTCACGGCGGCCACCAAGGCAAACTTGAAGGTCACCAGACCCGACGCATCGTTCATCAGCGCCTCGCCCTGCAGCATGTGCATCAATGGCGTCGGCAAGCGGTTCTGGGAGATCGCCGACACCGCCACGGCATCGGTCGGCGACAGCACCGCCGCCAGTGCAAACGCCACGGCCAACGGAATGCTCGGCAATAACCAATGAATGAAATACCCCGCACCGACCACCGTGAACAACACCAGGCCCACCGCCAGCGTCAAAATCGGCCCGCGCAAGCGCCAGAACTCACGCTTGGGCATGCGCCAGCCATCGGAAAACAACAGCGGTGGCAGGAACAGAAACAGAAACAGCTCAGGATCAAGGGCGACGTGCAGCCCGAGTGTCGGCCAGGCGAGCAAGGCACCTGCGCCAATCTGCACCAAGGGCAACGGCAGTGGAATCATCCGTCCGATCAGGCGTGAAACGCCGACCAACATCAGCATGATCAGGACGGTGTAGGCGGTTTGCATAACGCAGGGTTCCCGGACAAACGACAGCATTGAAGTGCCATATTAGCCGCTTAGACTATGCACTGACCTTTGCACCAATGTCGCACGCGGTCCTGTAGGAACGAGCTCGCTCGCGAGGGTCGCCAACAATGACGCCACCAAACTGACACCCCGTGGTGTTCTCGAGTTCATCGCGAGCGGGCTCGCTCCTACTGGGTTTCATGCAGGTGATAAAGACAAACCCGACCACAGCCGACGCGAAACCGTCCGGTCATGGCATAATCCCGAACCTTTTATTTCCGGCACCTGTAAAGGGGGCGATTCCTTGACCGTTTCAAGTAAAACGTTGCACCTTTTCGGCATCAAAGCCTGCGACACCATGAAAAAGGCGCGCACCTGGCTTGATGAACACGCTGTCAGCTATGACTTCCATGATTACAAGGCGGTCGGTATCGACCGTGAACACCTGACCCAATGGTGCAACGAGCACGGCTGGGAAGTGGTGTTGAACCGTGCAGGCACGACCTTTCGCAAGCTCGACGACGAACGCAAAGCCGATCTCGACCAGTCGAAAGCCATCGAGCTGATGCTCGCACAACCTTCGATGATCAAGCGCCCGGTGCTCGATCTCGGTGACCGAACCCTGATTGGCTTCAAGCCAGATATCTACGCGGCAGCACTCAAGTAGGCAGCCCGTTCCAATTTGCTAGAGGTATCAACATGTCCACTACCCCGTTCAGCCTGGCCTTTGGTGTCGGCACTCAAAACCGTCAAGGCGCATGGCTGGAAGTGTTTTACGCGCAGCCATTGCTTAATCCGTCCGCCGAACTGATCGCTGCCATCGCCCCGGTTCTGGGCTACACCGAAGGTAACCAGGCCATCGCCTTCACCACCGCACAGGCTTCGCAACTGGCTGAAGCGGTCAAAGCTGTCGACGCTGCCCAGGCCGCCCTGCTGACCCGTCTGGCCGAGAGCCACAAGCCGCTGGTTGCGACCATCCTGGCCGAAGACGCTCAACTGACTTCCACGCCTGAGGCTTACCTCAAGCTGCACCTGCTGTCCCATCGCCTGGTCAAGCCGCACGGCCTGAACCTGGCCGGTGTGTTCCCGCTGCTGCCAAACGTGGCGTGGACCAGCCAGGGTGCGATCGACCTGGCCGAACTGGCCGAGCATCAACTGGAAGCCCGCCTGCGCGGCGAATTGCTCGAAGTGTTCTCGGTGGACAAGTTCCCGAAAATGACCGACTACGTCGTACCGGCCGGCGTGCGTATCGCTGACGCGGCACGTCTGCGCCTGGGCGCTTACGTTGGCGAAGGCACCACCGTGATGCACGAAGGTTTCGTCAACTTCAACGCCGGCACCGAAGGCCCGGGCATGATCGAAGGCCGTGTATCGGCTGGCGTGTTCGTTGGCAAAGGCTCTGACCTGGGCGGCGGTTGCTCGACCATGGGCACCCTGTCGGGCGGCGGTAACATTGTGATCAAGGTTGGCGAAGGCTGCCTGATCGGCGCCAACGCCGGTATCGGTATCCCGTTGGGCGACCGCAACACCGTTGAATCGGGCCTGTACGTGACCGCTGGCACCAAAGTGGCGCTGCTGGACGAGAAAAACCAGCTGGTCAAAGTGGTCAAGGCACGTGAACTGGCCGGTCAGCCTGACCTGCTGTTCCGTCGCAATTCGGAAACCGGTGCCGTGGAGTGCAAAACCCACAAATCGGCGATCGAACTGAACGAAGCGCTGCACGCTCATAACTAAGCGTCACACAAGTTCACCTGTAGGAGCGAGCCTGCTCGCGAAAAACGCAAGGGCAACGCGGTTATCCAGATAATGCGCGTTACCGTTCACGTTCATCGCGAGCAGGCTCGCTCCCACAGGTGTCTGGCGTACGCCCGCCCAAGTTCAACAGGGCTCAAAAGCATGATGATTCCCTCTCCCTGGCGCGCCGACTTTCCGGCCATCGCCGCGCTGCAACGGCAAGACCAGACCTATCTGGACAGCGCCGCCACCACGCAAAAACCTCAAGCCCTGCTCGATGCCCTCACGCATTACTACGCCAATGGCGCGGCCAACGTGCATCGGGCGCAACACCTGCCGGGCGCCCACGCCACCCAGGCCTTCGAGGACAGCCGCAGCAAAGTCGCCCAGTGGCTCAATGCCGGGAACTGCGGGCAAATTATCTTCACCCACGGCGCGACGTCTGCGCTGAATCTCCTGGCCTATGGCCTGGAACACCTATTCAACCCGGGCGATGAAATTGTCATCAGCGCCCTGGAGCATCACGCCAACCTGCTGCCGTGGCAGCAACTGGCAAAGCGTCGCGCATTGAAACTGGTGATCCTGCCGCTGAACGCCGACGGTCTGATCGACCTCGAAGCCGCGGCGCAATTGATCGGCCCGCGCACTCGCCTGTTGGCGGTCAGCCAGTTGTCCAACGTGCTCGGCGCCTGGCAACCATTGCCCGCACTGTTGGCGATGGCCAAGGCGCACAACGCCCTGACCGTGATCGACGGTGCCCAAGGCGTGGTCCATGGTCGACACGACGTCCAGGCACTGGGTTGCGACTTCTATGTGTTTTCCAGCCACAAGCTCTATGGCCCTGATGGCCTGGGCGTGCTGTTCGGGCGCAATGAAGCCCTGCAACAGCTTGCGCCATGGCAGTTCGGCGGCGAGATGGTGCTGGACGCCAACTACCACGACGCACGCTTTCGCCCTGCACCGCTGGGGTTTGAAGCAGGCACACCGCCGATTGCCAGTGTGATCGGTCTGGGCGCGACTCTGGATTACCTCGCCGGGCTCGATCAGAACGCCGTATCCGCCCATGAAGCGGCGCTGCATGACTATCTGCTCAAAGGCCTTGAGGCACGCAACGGCATCCGCCTGCTGGGCACGCCGCAAGTGGCATTGGCCAGTTTTACCGTCGAGGGTGTGCATAACTCTGATCTGGCCCACTTGCTGACCGAGCAAGGGATCGCCGTTCGCGCCGGTCATCACTGCGCCATGCCGTTGCTGAAAAGCCTTCAACTGGCCGGAGCGATTCGGGTGTCGCTGGGGTTATACAATGACTCTGAAGACCTTGAGCGCTTCTTTGAAGCCCTGGATCAGGCACTGGAGTTGCTGCGATGAGTTTGCCCGTCGATGCCGTGACCGCCCTGCACGCCTTTCAGAATGCCCCCGGTTGGGAACAACGGGCACGCCTGTTGATGCAATGGGGCGAACGCCTGCCAGCGTTGAGCGATGAGGATAAAGTCGACGCCAACCGCGTGCACGGCTGTGAAAGCCAGGTATGGCTGGTGGGCGCGCTGCACGACGGTCATTGGCAGTTCAGTGCCAACAGCGATGCGCGATTGATTCGCGGATTGGTGGCGCTGCTGCTGGCACGGGTCAACGGCTTGTCGGCGGTTGAGTTGCAACAGGTGGATTTGCCGGACTGGTTCAATCAGCTGGGGCTCGGTCGCCAGTTGTCCCAGTCCCGTAGCAATGGTTTGAACGCTGTTTTACAGCGGATGCGTGACTTGGCAGGTTAATAGCCATCGCGAGCAGGCTCGCTCCCACCAGGGATTTGTATTCGACGCCTATCCAATGTGGGTGCGAGCCTGCTCGCGATGAAGCCATCAGCAACAACCATCAAACCTCAGGTTTGACCCGATCCGCTGGCCGCCGTACCCCCGCCACAATCTTGTCCACCGCCTTGGTCGCTGCGACCATGCCGAACGTCGCCGTCACCATCATCACCGCGCCGAACCCGCCGGCGCAGTCGAGCTTCACGCCGTCGCCGACAAAACTCTTCTGCAGGCAAATGCTGCCGTCCGGTTTCGGGTAGCGCAGTTGCTCGGTGGAAAACACGCAGGGCACGCTGTAATGGCGGGTCACGGTGCGCGAGAAGCCGTAGTCGCGGCGCAGGGTCGAGCGCACTTTCGAAGCCAATGGGTCATTGAAGGTGCGGTTCAGGTCGCAGACCTGGATCAGTGTCGGATCAATCTGCCCGCCCGCGCCGCCGGTGGTGATGATCTGGATCTTGCGGCGCTTGCACCAGGCGATCAGCGCCGCCTTTGCATTGACGCTGTCGATGCAGTCGATCACGCAGTCGATGTTCGGCGTGATGTACTCGGCCATGGTCTCGCGGGTCACGAAATCCGCCACCGCGTGCACGGTGCAGTCCGGGTTGATCCCGCGCAGGCGCTCGGCCATCACTTCGACCTTGGGCTTGCCAACGGTGCTGTCCAGCGCATGCAACTGGCGATTGGCGTTGCTGACGCAGACGTCGTCCAGGTCGAACAGCGAAATCTCGCCCACGCCGCTACGCGCCATGGCTTCCGCCGCCCAGGAACCTACGCCACCGACGCCGACGATCGCCACATGGGCCGCGCGCAGGCGCTCAAGGCCTTCGATGCCATACAAACGGGCAATACCAGCAAACCGCGGATCTTCTGTACTCATGACCATTACCCCAAAAACCGGCGCGCATTATAGAGGGTGTCCGGCCTTCTAATAAGATTTAACTTTCAAGCTACAAGTGTAAGAACTTATGTGAAAGCACATTGCCCAATGTCGGGCATTTCCCTGTCCGATGTACGTTCAGCGATCTGCCGGTGTAGGATGCGCGCCCCTTGGCGGTAGCCAACCGTTCCTTCGTTCCACAGCCTTTGGAACCCGAAATAGCTATGTCATCGCGTAAATTTGGACTCAATCTGGTGGTGGTGCTCGCCATCGCTGCCTTGTTTACCGGCTTCTGGGCGCTGATCAATCGCCCGGTCACCGCTCCCAACTGGCCTGAACAGATTTCCGGCTTCTCCTATTCGCCGTTCCAGCAGGGCCAATTCCCACAGAAGGACCAGTACCCCACTGACGACCAGATGCGGCGTGATCTGGAGATCATGAGCAAGCTGACGGACAACATCCGTATTTACTCGGTCGACGGCACGCTGGAGGACATCCCCAAGCTCGCGGAAGAATTCGGCCTGCGGGTGACCCTGGGGATCTGGATCAGCCCGGACCAGGAGCGCAACGAGCGAGAAATCGCCCGGGCCATCGAACTGGCCAACACCTCGCGCAGCGTCGTGCGTGTGGTCGTAGGCAACGAGGCGATTTTCCGTAAGGAAATTACCGCACAGGAACTCAGCGTAATGCTGGACCGCGTTCGTGCCGCCGTGAAGGTGCCGGTCACCACGTCCGAGCAGTGGCATGTCTGGGAAGAACACCCCGAACTGGCCAAGCACGTCGACCTGATCGCCGCCCACGTTCTTCCTTATTGGGAATTTATCCCGGTGGACAAGGCCCAGCAGTTCGTTCTGGACCGCGCCCGCGACCTGAAAAAGCTGTTCCCGAAAAAGCCGCTGCTGCTGTCTGAAGTGGGCTGGCCGAGCAACGGCCGCATGCGTGGGGGCGCCGATGCGTCGCCGGCAGACCAGGCGATCTACTTGCGCAACCTGGTCAACAAACTCAACCGCCAGGGCTTCAACTACTTCGTGATCGAGGCCTTTGACCAGCCTTGGAAGGCCAGCGACGAAGGTTCGGTGGGTGCGTATTGGGGCGTGTTCAACGCCGCGCGCCAGCAGAAATTCAACTTCGAAGGCCCGGTCGTCGCCATTCCGCAATGGCGCGTACTGGCCATCGGCTCGGTGGTGCTGGCACTGCTGTCGCTGACCCTGCTGATGATTGACGGCTCGGCCCTGCGCCAACGCGGCCGTACCTTCCTGACGTTCATCGCGTTCCTCTGCGGTTCGGTGCTGGTGTGGATCGGTTATGACTACAGCCAGCAATACAGCACCTGGTTCAGCCTGACGGTGGGCTTCCTGCTCGCCCTCGGTGCGCTCGGGGTGTTCATCGTGCTGCTCACCGAGGCCCATGAACTGGCCGAGGCGGTGTGGATTCACAAGCGCCGCCGGGAATTCCTGCCGGTGGTCGGTGATTCGAGCTACCGCCCCAAAGTGTCGATTCACGTGCCGTGCTACAACGAGCCGCCCGAGATGGTCAAACAGACCCTCGACGCCCTGGCCAACCTCGACTATCCGGACTTCGAAGTCCTGATCATCGACAACAACACCAAGGACCCGGCGGTCTGGGAACCGGTGCGCGACTACTGCGAAACCCTCGGTCCGCGCTTCAAGTTCTTCCACGTCGCGCCTTTGGCCGGCTTCAAGGGCGGCGCGCTGAACTACCTGATTCCGCATACCGCCAAGGACGCCGAAGTCATCGCGGTCATCGACTCGGACTACTGCGTGCACCCGAACTGGCTCAAGCACATGGTGCCGCACTTCGCCGATCCGAAAATCGCCGTGGTGCAATCGCCGCAGGACTATCGCGACCAGAACGAAAGCACCTTCAAGAAGCTCTGCTACGCGGAATACAAAGGCTTCTTCCACATCGGCATGGTCACCCGCAACGACCGTGACGCGATCATCCAGCACGGCACCATGACCATGACCCGTCGCTCGGTGCTCGAAGAACTGGGCTGGGCCGACTGGTGCATCTGTGAGGACGCCGAGCTGGGTCTGCGGGTGTTCGAAAAAGGTTTGTCGGCGGCGTACTACCACGACAGTTACGGCAAGGGCCTGATGCCCGACACCTTTATCGACTTCAAGAAACAGCGGTTCCGCTGGGCCTACGGTGCCATTCAGATCATCAAGCGCCACACCGCCAGCCTGCTGCGCGGCAAGGACACCGAACTGACCCGCGGCCAGCGTTATCACTTCCTCGCGGGCTGGTTGCCGTGGGTGGCGGACGGCATGAACATCTTCTTCACCGTCGGTGCACTGCTGTGGTCGGCGGCGATGATCATCGTGCCGCAACGGGTCGATCCGCCGCTGCTGATCTTCGCCATCCCGCCTCTGGCACTGTTCGTGTTCAAGGTCGGCAAGATCATCTTCCTCTACCGCCGTGCGGTGGGCGTGAACCTGAAAGACGCGTTCTGCGCGGCCCTGGCCGGGCTGGCGTTGTCGCACACCATCGCCAAAGCGGTGCTGTACGGCTTCTTCACCAGCAGCATTCCGTTCTTCCGTACGCCGAAGAATGCCGATAACCACGGCTTCTGGGTGGCGATCTCGGAAGCGCGCGAAGAGGTGTTCATCATGCTGCTGCTATGGGGCGCGGCGCTGGGGATCTTCCTGGTCAACGGCATGCCGAGCAACGACATGCGCTTCTGGGTGACCATGTTGCTGGTGCAATCGCTGCCTTACCTCGCGGCGCTGATCATGGCGTTCCTGTCGTCGCTGCCAAAACCCGTGGCCGAGACGGCAACGGCACCTGCGGTCTAAATCTTCGCGGATGCACTAAACGGCGGCCTATGGTCGCCGTTTTGCTTTAAGATAACCGCCATTTTGCAGGGCTTGGCGCAATACGAATCCCACATTGGCCCTTGCCCATATTCAAGTTTTCCGGAGTTTTCACATGACGGCCCACGCCGACCTTTCGCCGACCCTTCAACTCGCCATCGACCTGATCCGCCGTCCATCCGTGACGCCGGTCGACGCCGATTGCCAGAAGCAGATGATGCAGCGCCTGGGCGATGCCGGTTTTGCGCTCGAGCCGATGCGCATCGAAGATGTGGATAACTTCTGGGCTACCCACGGTCAACACGACGGTCCCGTACTGTGCTTCGCCGGTCACACCGACGTCGTACCGACCGGCCCGGTGACCGCCTGGCAGATCGACCCGTTCAATGCAGTGATCGACGAACACGGCATGCTCTGTGGCCGTGGCGCGGCGGACATGAAGGGCAGCCTCGCCGCCATGACCGTGGCCGCCGAGCGTTTTGTCGCCGACTACCCGGATCACAAGGGCAAGGTCGCGTTCCTGATCACCAGTGACGAAGAAGGCCCGGCACACCATGGCACCAAAGCCGTGGTCGAGCGCCTCGCGGCGCGCAAGGAGCGTCTGGACTGGTGCATCGTCGGCGAGCCGTCGAGCACCACCCTGGTCGGTGACGTGGTCAAGAACGGCCGTCGCGGCTCCCTCGGCGCCAAGCTGACCGTACGCGGCCTGCAGGGCCACGTCGCCTATCCGCACCTGGCGAAGAACCCGATCCACCTCGCTGCCCCGGCCCTGGCCGAACTGGCCGCCGAGCACTGGGACCACGGCAACGACTTCTTCCCGCCGACCAGTTTCCAGATCTCCAACGTCAACTCCGGCACCGGTGCGACCAACGTCATCCCGGGCGATCTGGTCGCGGTGTTCAACTTCCGCTTCTCCACCGAATCCACCGTCGAAGGCCTGCAGAAGCGCGTGGCCGACATCCTCGACAAACACGGTCTGGACTGGCACATCGACTGGGCGCTGTCCGGCCTGCCATTCCTCACCGAACCGGGTGCGCTGCTCGACGCCGTTTCGTCCAGCATCAAGGACATCACCGGTCGCGAGACCAAGGCGTCCACCAGCGGCGGTACCTCCGACGGACGCTTCATCGCCACCATGGGCACGCAAGTGGTTGAGCTGGGGCCGGTCAACGCGACCATCCACCAGGTCAACGAGCGGGTGCTGGCGGCTGATCTCGACGTGCTGACCGAAATCTACTACCAGACCCTGATCAAGTTGCTCGCCTGATGCTGGCCTGCCCGATTTGCAGCGAACCGCTCAACGCGGTGGACAACGGCGTGGCCTGCCCCGCCGGGCATCGTTTCGACCGTGCACGCCAGGGTTACTTGAACCTGCTGCCGGTGCAGCACAAGAACAGCCGCGACCCTGGGGATAACCAGGCGATGGTCGAAGCCCGCCGCGACTTTCTGAACGCTGGCCATTACGCGCCGGTGGCCAGGCGCCTGGCGGAACTGGCGGCCGGGTATGCGCCGCAGCGCTGGCTGGACATCGGTTGTGGCGAGGGTTACTACACCGCGCAAATCGCCGATGCCTTGCCGGACGCCGACGGTTACGCGCTGGACATTTCCCGGGAAGCGGTCAAACGCGCCTGCAAACGCAATCCGCAGCTGACCTGGTTGATCGCCAGCATGGCCCGCGTCCCCCTGGCCTCTGGCAGTTGCCAGTTCCTGGCCAGCGTCTTCAGCCCGCTGGACTGGCAGGAAGCCAAACGCCTGCTCAGCCCTGGCGGCGGACTGATGAAAGTCGGACCGACCAGCGGCCACCTGATGGAATTGCGTGAGCGGCTGTATGACGAAGTCCGCGAATACATTGACGACAAGCATCTGGACCTGGTGCCTGAAGGCATGGCGCTGGCGCACAGTGAAACCCTGGAATTCCGGCTGACGCTAACCAGCGGCCAGGACCGCGCGAACCTGTTGGCCATGACACCCCATGGTTGGCGTGCCAGCGCTGAACGTCGGGCGGCGGTCATCGAACAGGCCGAGCCGTTCGAGGTCACCGTGTCGATGCGCTACGATTATTTCGTTCTTCAATAATTTTCAATTTTGGCCTTGGGCGATCCCCAAGGCCGGCTAAATCCGCGAATGGATTTTTCAGACCGCAGTGAGGACATCCATGCGCCAACCCGATATCGAGATTTACCTGAAAGACGCCGACGTCGACCACAAGGCCATCTCCGCCTGGCTCGGTGCCGCCTTGGGCCCGTGCACCGACTGGGTTCAGAAAGGCCAGACCTACAAGTGCAAGGCCGGCAATGTGCCGGTGACCTGGTTGCCGAAAGCCGTAGGAAAATGGAACAGCCTGTACCTGGAAAGCGACCAGACGCCGTGGGAAGACGACATCGCCTGCGCACGCGCCGCATTTGCCACGCTGAACGTCGAAGTGCGTTGCGCACCGGGGAGCTGGGTCGAGGAGGAAGGCGAGGAGACGGCCGATCGCTGGATTCGCATCAGTGCCGACGGTGAAGAAGAGATCACCTGGAAGACCGCTTAAAGCCTGAACACCGCACCTGTAGGAGCGAGCTAGCTCGCGATGGTCGTCAACGAAAACGCGCCAATTCCGGAAAGCGCGGCGTCCTTGAGATCTTCGCGAGCAGGCTCGCTCCCACGGTGTTTTTTCTGGTCCGATGAATGTGCTTACAACCCCACCACATCCTCAGCCTGCAAACCCTTCTGCCCTTCCACCACCGCATATTCAACCTGCTGGCCTTCGGTCAGCGAGCGATGCCCCTCACCACGAATGGCCCGGTAGTGCACGAACACGTCCACCCCGTCCGCGCGCTGGATAAAACCGTAGCCCTTCGCGTCGTTGAACCACTTCACGTTGCCGGTTTCACGTGTTGCCATCTGTTCATACTCCTCTTTTATTATTGATCGGGCTTTTCGCAGGAAAGCCTCGGGAACATTGCTTGCACTGATAGGTGCCACTGTATGGCCAGTGCGGGCTCGCCGAGTATATGTCAGGCGCCAAAACTCTCAAATGGAGTTTACTTATGCGCTTTTTTGCCGATTTTCAGCGAATCCGGCACACTGTCCCCCCCCGAGCAAACGCTTGGTTTTATTCACTCATGCAGAAGCCGTATGACCCGTTCCCCGCTCCGCCGTCTTGTGTTTGGCACCCTGCGCCGACTTTTGTACCTCTGGGTTCGCTCGGAGACGATCAACCAGTCGTCGTTTACCCTCGACCTCGACCGCAGTCGCCCGGTGTTCTACGTCCTGCAAAATCCTTCGCTGACCGACCTCGCGGTGGTCGACACCGAATGCACCAAGGCCGGCCTGCCGCGCCCGGTGCTGCCAGTTTCGGTGGGCAACCTGCTGGAGCCGGCCGCGTTCTTCTATTTGACGCCAGACCCCGACTGGATCGGCCGCCAGGACAAGCGCGGCGCGCCACCCACCTTGACTCGTCTGGTCAGTGCCCTGAGCCAGAACGCGGCCGAAGACGCGCAAATCATTCCGGTCAGCGTGTTCTGGGGCCAGTCGCCGGACAGCGAATCCAGTCCGTGGAAACTCTTGTTCGCCGACAGCTGGGCCGTCACCGGGCGCCTGCGTCGCTTGCTCAGCATCATCGTGCTGGGGCGCAAGACCCGCGTGCAGTTCTCCGCACCGATCCACCTGCGAGAACTGATCGACCACAACAAAGGCCACGAGCGCACCGTGCGCATGGCCCAGCGCATCCTGCGGGTGCACTTCCGCAACTTGAAAGCCGCCGTGATCGGCCCGGACATTTCCCACCGCCGCAATCTGGTCAAGGGCTTGCTCAACCAGCCACTGGTCAAACAGGCGGTCATCGAAGAGGCCGAGCGCGAAAACATTTCCCTGGAAAAAGCCAAGGCCCAGGCCCTGCGCTATGGCAACGAGATCGCCTCGGACTACACCTACACCGCGATCCGCTTCCTGGAAGTGGTACTGAGCTGGTTCTGGAACAAGATCTACGACGGCATCAAGGTCAATCACATCGAAGGTGTGCAGAAAGTCGCCCAGGGTCACGAAGTGATCTATGTGCCGTGCCACCGCAGCCACATCGACTACCTGCTGCTCTCCTATCTGCTGTTTCGCAACGGCCTGACCCCGCCGCACATCGCCGCCGGTATCAACCTCAACATGCCGGTCATCGGCGGCCTGCTGCGGCGTGGCGGCGCGTTTTTCATGCGCCGCACCTTCAAGGGCAACCCGCTCTACACCTCGGTGTTCAACGAATACCTGCACACCCTGTTCACCAAGGGTTTCCCGGTGGAGTACTTCGTCGAAGGCGGGCGCTCACGCACCGGTCGCATGCTGCAACCGAAAACCGGGATGCTCGCGATCACCTTGCGCAGCTTCCTGCGCTCGTCACGCATGCCCATCGTGTTCATACCCGTGTACATCGGATACGAACGCGTACTGGAAGGCCGGACCTACCTCGGGGAATTGCGCGGCGCGAGCAAGAAGAAAGAATCGATCTTCGATATTTTCAAAGTCATCGGCGCGCTCAAGCAGCGCTTCGGTCAGGTCGCGGTGAACTTCGGCGAGCCGATCAAACTGGCGCAATTCCTCGACAGCGAACAGCCGGGCTGGCGCAAGCAGGAACTCGGCCCTCAGTTCAAACCGGCCTGGCTCAACGAAACCACCAATCGTCTGGGCAACAAAGTCGCGCAGCACTTGAACGAAGCGGCGGCAATCAACCCGGTCAACCTGGTTGCCCTGGCCCTGCTGTCCACCAGCCGCCTGGCGCTGGATGATCGCGCCATGGCGCGGGTGCTCGACCTGTATCTGGCGCTGCTGCGTAAAGTCCCGTACTCACCGCACACCACGTTGCCGGAAGGCGACGGCCGCGCGCTGATCGAGCACGTCAAGGACATGGACTTGCTGTCCGAGCAGAGCGATGCCTTGGGCAAGATCCTGTATCTGGACGAGCAGAACGCTGTCCTGATGACCTACTACCGCAATAACGTGCTGCACATCTTCGCGCTGCCGGCCCTGCTGGCAAGCTTCTTCCAGAGCGCCTCGCGCATGAGTCGCGAACAGATCCTGCGCTACACCCGCGCGCTGTATCCGTACCTGCAAGCGGAGCTGTTCATTCGCTGGTCGCTGGACGAACTGGACGCGGTGATCGATCAATGGCTCGAGGCGTTCGTCGAGCAAGGGCTGCTGCGTTTCGAAAACGACGTGTACTTGCGCCCGGCACCGAGCTCACGGCATTTCGTGCTGCTGACACTGCTGTCCAAGAGCATCGCCCAAACCTTGCAGCGCTTCTACATGACCGTGTCCTTGCTGCTCAACAGCGGCCAGAACAGCATCAGCGCCGAAGAACTGGAAGACCTGTGCACAGTCATGGCCCAGCGCCTGTCGATCCTCCACGGCCTGAACGCCCCGGAGTTCTTCGACAAAAGCCTGTTCCGCCACTTCATCCAGACCCTGCTGGACCTCGACGTGCTCAAACGCGATGCAGCCGGCAAGCTGGGCTATCACGAACTGCTCGGCGAACTGGCTGAAGGTGCGGCCAAACGGGTGTTGCCGGCGGAAATTCGTCTGTCGATCCGTCAGGTGGCCTTGCATCGCAGTGAAGATGCAGCGGAGTTGGCAACGCCGAGCTGATCCTGATCGCAGAAGCAAGGAAGCTTCTCATCAATCCAGCTGCACTTTCGCTGTCGCGCGCAGGACTTTTCCTACATTGGATTGAGCACTGAAGGAATATGCTCTCGGTTCGTCATTTTCGACGAGTCAATGATAAGGAAATCAACATGAACAACGAAAACACCCTGAGCATCAGCGGCAACGTTCACTATCTGGAAAGGATTGCGCTTTTGCCGAACTCGACACTTTACGTCAGCCTGCAAGACGTTTCGCTGGCTGATGCTCCTGCCAAACAACTGGCCGCTCAAGTCATCCCCGATGCGCAAAGGGCAGGCTTGAACTTCAATCTTCAGTACAGCACCGCAGACGTCCTGCCTGGTCACACCTACGCAATCAGTGCACAAATCAAAACCGATGGCGAACTGGTCTTTACCACCACCGAGCATCACCCGGTAGAGCTGGGCGTCGACGGCGTGCAGCCTGTTGAAGTGCTGGTCCACAGGGTTTAACGCAGACCTACGGCAACAATTCTTCAAACCCTGAGCGTTAACGCCAGACTCCCCGTCAGGCGTCTGCAATACCTTGCCGGGCGATATCGCCGGCAATTTCCTTTAAATTGTCGTTGGCGCCGAGCTTCTTCAGGCGTCAACGACATGGATTCCAATCATGAAAAAACTTTCGCTTCTGGGACTGACAGCTCTGCTTGGAGCTTGCCAATCGATACAACCTGCCGCCAAGACCAGCCTGGACGGTGAAGTCTTCTACTTGCAACGCATCGCCCTGCCCGCTGACGCCACCTTGAGCGTGAGCCTGCAGGACGTGTCGCTGGCCGATGCGCCGGCTGCAGTCCTCGACGAACAGAAAGGCCAGATCAAAGGTCAGGTGCCGCTCCCCTTTCATCTGAGTTACGATCCGGCGCAGGTTAAACCGGGTCATCGCTATTCAGTCAGTGCGCGCATCGAAGTCGATGGCAAGTTACTGTTTATCACCACCGAAAATCACGCCGTGCAGCTCGATGGCAGCGATCCGCAACCTTTGAAAATCCGCGTCAACGCCGTCCGCTAACTCCCATTTTTGAAAGGAAGCTGCCATGCTCCGCCCCACTCTCCGCTTCGCAGGCCTGTGCGCTGGCTTGATGATCTGCGCCAACGCCATGGCACTGTCCCTCAGCGACCTGTCGCAAAAAGACGCCACCGGCGGCCTCAAGGATGCGCTGACCCAAGGCGCACAACTGGCCGTGAAACAACTGGGTACGCCGGGTGGTTTCAGTAACAACCCGGACGTGAAAATCGAACTGCCCGGCAAACTGGGCAAGGTCGCCAGCAAAATGAAGCAGTTCGGCATGGGTGATCAGGTCGATCAACTGGAAACCAGCATGAACAAAGCGGCGGAAACCGCCGTGGTCCAGGCCCAGCCGATCCTCGTGGATGCGGTGAAGAAAATGACCGTGGAAGACGCCAAGGGCATTCTCAGTGGCGGCAACGACTCAGCCACCCAGTACCTGAACAAAACCAGCCGCGAACAGATCCGCGCCAAGTTCCTGCCTATCGTCAAGCAAGCCACCGACCATGTCGGCCTGGCTCAACAGTACAACTCGTTCGCCGGCCAGGCCGCGACCATGGGCGTGATCGACACCAAGAATGCCAACATCGAAAGCTACGTCACCGAACAAGCGCTGAACGGCTTGTTCGAGATGATCGGCAAACAGGAAGAAACCATCCGCCAGAACCCGGCAGCCGCCGCGACCAGCCTGGCGAAGAAGGTGTTTGGTACGCTCTAAGCCGAAACACAAATCCTGTGGGAGCAGGAACATCCGAGGGAAATTGGTCGGCAGGCAGGCCGCCTTCGCACTATATCGAAGTGCGGAGGGCCGGGGTCTACATCGGCAACGACGATACCGGCAAGATCTACTCCATTCACCAGAGCCCCTGTAGGAGCGAGCCCGCTCGCGATGGTCGTCAACGATGACGCGGGCTGTCTGAATACCCGCGTTGCCCTGACGTTCATCGCGAGCAGGCTCGCTCCTACAGAGAGCACAGCGGCGTACACCCACCCGCTCCTCACCACTCATCAGGCCGAGCGTTAGCTCGCCTGCAGCTTTTGATCTTGATCCACCCGCCCCTTCGGGAGGCTGAGTGGAGGTGTTCATCCGGGGAGCGGCGCGCAGCGCCGTTCGACGCAGTCGAACACGCTGCATGTAGGTCGTCGCGAAGCAGACCGGAGGGCAGTGTCCCCGGATGGATACCGCAGCGAAGGAACGCCGAGCCTAAGCGAGGGGCCGGACGCCGGGCGTGAACGGAACAACCACCCCAAAGCCTGGTCGGCCCGAAGGCCGCCACGCCCAAGGATCAGACCGACTCCTTCCTGACCCGGAACCAGGCCGCATACAACGCCGGCAAAAACAGCAACGTCAGCGCCGTCGCCACGATCAACCCGCCCATGATCGCCACCGCCATTGGCCCGAAGAACACACTTCGTGACAGCGGAATCATCGCCAGCACCGCCGCCAGCGCGGTCAATACAATCGGCCGGAAGCGCCGCACCGTCGCCTCGATAATCGCCTGCCATGGCTTGAGACCGGCCGCGATGTCCTGCTCGATCTGATCCACCAGAATCACCGAGTTACGCATGATCATCCCTGACAACGCGATCGTCCCGAGCATCGCGACAAAACCGAACGGCTGACGGAACACCATCAGGAACAGCGTCACCCCGATCAACCCCAAGGGCGCTGTCAGAAACACCATCGCCGTGCGTGAGAAACTGCGCAGTTGCAGCATCAGCAACGTCAGCACGACCACGATGAACAGCGGTACGCCAGCCTTCACCGAGTTCTGCCCGCGTGCCGAGTCCTCCACCGTGCCCCCGACATCCAGCAAGTACCCGTCCGGCAACTCGGCGCGGATCGGTTCAAGGGTCGGCAAGATTTGCTGCACCAGGGTCGCCGGTTGTTCCTTGCCATAAATGTCGGCGCGAACCGTCACGTTGGGCAAGCGGTTACGGTGCCAGATCACGCCCTCCTCAAAGCCGTACTCCAACGTTGCGATCTGCGACAGGGCCACGCTACGCCCGTTATCGGTCGGCACCGCCAGGCTTGGCAGCAACGACAGTTCGCTGCGTTCACGCAAGGTGCCGCGCAGCAGGATTTCGATCAACTCGTTGTCTTCACGGTACTGGCTGACGCTGGAACCGGTCAGTGAACTTTGCAGGAACTTCGACAGGTTCGCCGTGCTCACGCCCAGTGCCCGCGCGCGGTCCTGATCAACGTTCAGGTACACGACTTTGCTCGGTTCTTCCCAGTCCAGGTGGACGTTGGCCACGTGCGGGTTTTCGCGAACCTTGGCCGCGACCTTGCGGGCCAGTGCACGGACCTCCTCGATGTGTTCGCCCGTCACCCGGAACTGCACCGGATAACCGACCGGCGGACCGTTTTCCAGGCGCGTGACCCGCGAGCGCAGGGCCGGGAATTGTTCGTTGAGGGTTTCGATCAGCCAGGTGCGCAGCGCTTCACGCTCCTCGATGGTCTTGGCCAGGACCACGAACTGGGCGAAGCTCGCTGCAGGAAGTTGCTGATCCAGCGGCAGGTAAAAACGCGGCGAGCCGGTGCCGATGTAGGCCACGTAGTTATCGATTCCGGCTTTGTCCTTGAGCAGCGCCTCGAGGCGCGTGACCTCCTTGGCCGTGTTGCTCAGGGAAGCGCCTTCGGCCAGTTTCAGGTCGACCATCAACTCCAGTCGGCCGGAAGCGGGAAAGAACTGCTGAGGCACAAAGCGGAACAGCACAATCGAGGCAATGAACAACAGCACGGTCAAGGCGATAACGGTTTTGCGCCAGCGCACACACCACTCCACCAGACGTCTGACACGCTGGTAGAACGGCGTGCCATAAGGATCGGGCTGACCCGTGCCGTGTTTGGCCGCGTGAATTTTCGCCAGGTCCGGCAGGAGTTTTTCCCCGAGATAAGGCACGAACACCACAGCGGCCACCCAGGAGGCGAGCAGTGCGATCGTCACCACCTGGAAAATCGACCGGGTGTATTCACCCGTGCCCGATTGCGCGGTGGCTATCGGCAAGAACCCGGCGGCAGTGATCAGCGTTCCGGTCAGCATCGGGAAGGCGGTACTGGTCCAGGCATAGCTGGCAGCTTTTATACGATCGAAGCCTTGCTCCATTTTGATCGCCATCATTTCCACGGCGATGATCGCGTCGTCCACCAACAAACCCAGCGCCAGCACCAGCGCGCCGAGGGAAATCTTGTGCAGGCCGATGCCCAGGTAATACATGCAAGCGAAGGTCATTGCCAACACCAGCGGGATCGCCAGGGCGACCACCATGCCCGTGCGCACGCCGAGGGAGAAAAAACTCACCAGCAGCACAATCGCCAACGCTTCCACCAGCACCTGGACGAACTCGCCGACGCCGGTTTTCACTGCCGCAGGCTGGTCGGACACCTTGCGCAGCTGCATGCCGACCGGGAGGTTTTTCTGGATGCGGGCGAACTCGACTTCCAAGGCCTTGCCCAGCACCAGAATGTCGCCGCCATCCTTCATGGCCACGGCCAGACCAAGGGCATCCTGCGCCATGAAGCGCATGCGCGGTGCGGGAGGATCGTTGAAGCCACGGCGTACGTCAGCCACATCGGAGATGCGGAAGGTGCGATCACCGACACGAATCGGAAAGTTCTTTATCTCATCGACTGTCTGAAAATTCCCCGACACCCGTAGCTGCAATCGTTCGCTGCTGGTTTCAAAGAAGCCGGCGGTGGATACCGCGTTCTGTTCTTCAAGCGCCTGTTGCACCGCCGCCAACGGCAAGCCAAGGGTGGCGAGTTTGACGTTGGAAAGCTCGATCCAGATTTTTTCGTCCTGCAACCCGAGCAGGTCGACCTTGCCCACATCCTTGACCCGCTGCAGCTGGATTTGAATACGGTCGGCGTAATCCTTGAGCACGGCGTAGTCGAAACCCTCGCCGGTCAGTGCATAGATATTGCCGAAGGTGGTACCGAACTCATCGTTGAAGAATGGCCCCTGGATGCCCGGTGGCAGAGTGTGGCGGATGTCGCTGACCTTCTTGCGTACCTGATACCAGAGGTCCGGGATTTCCACCGAGTGCATGGAATCACGCGCGATGAACGTCACCTGGGATTCACCCGGCCGGGAGAACGACACGATGCGTTCGTACTCGCCGGTTTCCATCAATTTTTTTTCGATGCGCTCGGTCACCTGGCGCGAGACTTCCTGCGCCGTAGCCCCCGGCCAGTTGGTGCGGATCACCATGGCTTTGAAGGTAAACGGCGGGTCTTCGCTTTGCCCAAGCTTGGTGTAGGACAGTGCGCCAACGATTGCCAGCAACAGCATCAGGAACAGTACGATCTGGCGGTTACGCAGCGCCCATTCGGAAAGATTGAAGCCCATCGGGGATTACTCCTTGTCCGCCAGATTGACCACGCGGTTGGAGCGATCCACCGGGCGCACGTGCTGCCCGTCGAGAAGCACATGGACACCAGCGGCCACGATCCAGTCACTGGCATTGAGCCCTTCGAGCACCGGGACGGTTTTCTCACCGAAGGCACCGACCCGCACCGGGGTCTTCTTCAACGTATTGTTGGCGCTGACCACCCAGACGTAGGTCACGCCGTTTTCCGCGGTCAACGCCGAAAGCGGCACGGACAGTGGAATCACCTCGGCGGTCTGCACGAACACCCTGGCGCTCTGGCCCAGTTCGGCGGGGACCTTGCCGCCCGTGAAAGCAATGCGAGCGGCAAAGGTGCGGGATTTTGGATCGGCGGCTGGCGACAGTTCGCGGATGTGCCCGGCGAAGCGTTGATCCGGTTGCGTCCACAGCTCCACAGAAACCGGCTGCCCGACCTTGAAGCGGCCGAAGCTCTGCTCCGGCAGGCTGATCAACACTTCACGCTCGCCATCGGTGGCCAGGGTAAACACCGTTTGCCCGGCGGCCACCACCTGCCCGACTTCGACGGCACGCTTGGCCACCACCCCGTCCTGCGGCGCACGCAGCACGGCATAGCTGGCCTGATTGGTCGAGACGTTGAACTCGGCTTTGATCTGCTTGAGGCGTGCTTCGCCGGATCGATAGAGGTTTTCGGCGTTGTCGTACTGCGAACGACTGACCAACTGACGGTCCATCAGGGTCTTGTAGCGATCGCGTTCGGAACGTACCAGGTTGAGGTTGGCTTCGGCGGCGGCGACCTGGGCGCGCGTGGCCTCCAGTTGCAGGCGAACGTCCTGGGGATCGAGCTCCGCCAGCGGTTGATCGGCCTTGACCCGCTGCCCCTCTTCGACCAGTCGTCGGCTGACTTTGCCGCCAATCCGGAACGCCAGGTCGGGCTCATAGCGGGCGCGGACTTCACCGGGATAGCTTTCCATCGCCTGGGCCGAAGGCTCTGGCTGAACCACCATGGCCGGCCTAATGCTCACTTGAGGCGCCTCTTCGTGACCGCACGCAGACAATAAAAACGCCAGACTGACTGGCAACGCGAGGGGCAAGGCATAGCGGAACATGGTGAAGGACCTTTCGCTAATGGTGCTTGGAATAATTATACTGACCGGTATGTTATTAATAGCAAACTGACCAGTCCAGTAATAAAAGCGAATATGCCGAACAATCTTTCAATACCCAACGGCCCAGGCCGCCCCAAGGATCTGGCCAAACGCCGGGCGATCCTCGATGCCGCGAAAACGCTGTTTTTGAGCAAGGGCTACGCCAGCACCAGCATGGACGCCGTGGCAACGGAGGCCGGCGTGTCGAAACTGACGGTCTACAGCCACTTCAACGACAAGGAAACACTGTTCTCCGCCGCCGTGATGGCCAAGTGCGAAGAGCAACTGCCTCCCCTGTTCTTTGAGTTGCCGGAAGGCGTGGCGGTGGAAACAGTGCTGCTGAATATCGCACGCGGGTTTCATCAGCTGATCAACAGTGACGAGTCGGTGAACCTGCACCGATTGATGATGGCCCTGGGCAGCCAGGACCCGAAGCTCTCGCAGATTTTCTTCGAGGCCGGGCCACAGCGCATGCTGCAGGGTATGGAGCGCCTGTTGATTCGGATCAACGACAGTGGCGTGCTGAGCATCGATAAACCGCACAACGCGGCCGAGCACTTTTTCTGCCTGCTCAAGGGTGCGGGGAATTTTCGTTTGCTGTATGGCTGCGGTGAACCGCCGGTTGGCGAGGCGGCGGAGAGCCATGTGCGGGAAGTGGTGGGGTTGTTTATGCGGGCTTATCGGCCTGACCCGGCCTGAAAGATTTGTCGTGTTCTGGCGGCCCCCATCGCGAGCAAGCTCGCTCCCACAGGGTTAGTGAAGAACCTGTGGGAGCGAGCCTGCTCGCGATGGGGGCAACTCGGTCTTAAGGCTTGAGCGCCTTCTTCGGATAAATGTCATACCGACTGGATTTGCCATCCAGCGCATGACTGGGCTTGGGCCCTTCAATGCACGGCGCCTTGCGCGGTCGCTTGACCACCACCCGATGGCTGGCCAGCGCCAACGCCGCCTCAAGCAGTGCCGGCGCGTCCGGGTCATCGCCCACCAGCGGCCGGAACAGGCGCATTTCCTTCTTCACCAACGCCGTTTTCTCACGATGCGGGAACATCGGGTCGAGGTAGATCACCTGCGGCGGCTCGCCCTCCCAGTTGCGCATCACATCGATGGAGTTGCCCTTGAGCAAATGCATGCGCGCCACGATCGGCGCCACATCGAAATCTTCCGCACCGCGGGCCAGGCCATCTTCAAGCAAGGCACCGATCAGCGGTTGACGCTCGATCAGGCTCATCTCGCACCCCAGGCTGGCCAGTACGAACGCATCCTTGCCCAACCCTGCCGTGGCATCCAATACGCGTGGACGCACGCCCTGAGCGATGCCAACGGCCTTGGCGATCATTTGCCCGCTGCCCCCCCCGTATAACCGACGGTGGGCCGCGCCGCCTTCGACGAAATCAACCCGCACAGGCCCCGGCGCATCCGCTCCCAGTTGTTGCAGCTGCAAACCCTGCTCGCCCACCTGCAAGGCAAACTCGCCATCGGCCACCTGCAATGGCAGGCCCAGGCGCTCGGCCCACTGCTCGGCTTGCGGCTCGAACGCCGCGTCCAGGGCCTCGACATGGATGCGGCAGGCCGCGGGTTGATCATTCATCAGAAAACACGCTCAAAAAATTAATGATCGGCAAAAACTGCCGATAACAAAACTATCGAGCATTTTGCCAGAGCTGAGCGTCGACCGAGAGAAATGTCAGACATTCAACCCACAATCACAGGTTTTATCTCGCCTTACGGCAATTACAACCTGCGAAATACCCAGGCACTGAGCGGTGTCAGTCACATCTGGCAGGATTTCTTTGCCCGTGCGCTGGCCGATCAGTCGGGTGAAGTGCTGCCGCAATCTCTCAACTTTCCACCGGTCGATCTCGAAAGCCCGGTTGAGCCCACCGTTGGCAGCGACTTGCTGGCGCACATCGTTTCCCAGCGCGAATGCGATGTGAAGGACAACGAAGTTCGTCCGCCGGAGCCGCTGTTCCTGCCGATCGCCGAATTCGAAATGGACCTGGCCGACAAGCCGTTCCCACCGTTCCCGCCGGAAGAAATCGCCGCCCAGCAGAAACAACAGGACTTCGAAAGCGGCTGGGTCCGCCCGATCGTGCTGACCGCCGGTCAACCTGAGCCAGAAGCCGGCCCGGCACCGCAGCCGCGTCCACTGCACCTGCCGATCGCCGAGTTCGAACTCGATCTGCTGGACAAGCCTTTCCCGCCCTTCTCCCCCGAAGAACTGATCGAACAGCAGAAGCAACTCGACTTCGATAACGGCTGGGCACGCCCGATCATCCTGCAGAACCTGCGTCTGGCCGCCTGACCCTCAGCTCCCTGCGCGGCTCAGTCCTTGAACAATGAATTGGCCTGCTGGAACGGCATGGAGCGCGACGTGAAGCCGAACGTGCCCGAATCGCGGATCTCCTGGGCGGCACGGAAGAACTCGCCATAAGCTGCCAATGCCAGCGCCGAACCGACGCTGATGCGTTTGACGCCCATCTCACTCAACTGCTCGACCGATAGCTTCAGGCCGCCGGACATCAACACGTTGACCGGTTTCGGCGCCACGGCGCGGACCACCGCCAATACGTCTTCAGCGCTGCGCAGGCCCGGCGCATAGAGCACGTCGGCACCGGCCTCGGCAAACGCCTGCAAGCGGCGAATGGTATCGGCCAGATCCGGATGGCCGTGCAGAAAGTTCTCGGCCCGCGCGGTCAGCGTGAACGGATAAGGCAAACTGCGGGCGGCGGCGACGGCCGCTTCGATGCGCGCCACGGCATGTTCGAAGCAGTAGATCGGGCCCTCTTCACGCCCGGTGGCGTCTTCAATCGAACCACCGACCGCCCCCACTTGCGCCGCCCGCACAATGCTCTTCGCGCATTCGGCCGGGCTGTCGGCAAAGCCGTTTTCCAGATCGACCGCCACCGGCAAATCGCTGGCCGCGACAATTGCCTGAACGTTCGACAGGGTTTCGTCGAGGGTCAGCCCGCCGTCGGGACGCGCCTTGGAAAAGGCATAACCGGCGCTGGTGGTCGCCAACGCCTCGAAACCCAGGCTGGCGAGCATTTTCGCCGAACCGGCGTCCCACGGATTGGGAATCACAAAGGCGCCTTTGCGCTCATGCAGGGCTTTGAAGGCTTGGGCTCGAAGGGTTTGCGCGTCCATTGGCAGGCTCCTGAAAAGGCGAACGAATCCGCTTCAGAGCAAGCCTAGTTGCTCGGCGGCGGGCTCTCTGTATAGCTCAGGCAGCGGCGGCAAGCCAGGCAGGCGCAGCATCAATCTGGCGTGGAAGCGCTGCGCCAGTTTCGCCGCCAGTACGTTGTCGGCGGTGTGCAGGAAGATGTAAGGCGTTCGCCCCTCCTCGATCCACAGGGCGATTTTCTCCACCCAGGGCAGCAGAAATGGATCGTTGGCCTCGAGCTGCGGATGGCCAATGAAACGCACCTGCGGACATTGCGTAAATGCCGCCGGACGGGGCGGGACCCGCGGCTTTTTCGATTGGGCGTGGAGCACCGAAGGGTCGGTCGATGTGCAGCTGAACAGCGCGCGCGGATCGAGACAAATGCGCTCGACGCCGCGATCCAGCAACAGGCGATTGAGCTCGCGTTCGCTATCACCCTTGGCGAAGAATTCGTCATGCCGCACTTCCACCGCCAACGGCCGCTCAAGGGCATCGATAAATCCCGCCAACTCGGGCAAGCGTTGCGGTGTAAAGCTCTTCGATAGCTGCAACCACAACGGCGATACTCGCGCGCCGAGCGGGCTGAGCAACTGCGTGAAGGTTTCGGCGGCGGTCAGTTGTTCACGCAGGTCACCGCCATGGCTGATGTCGCCGGGGAACTTGGCGGTGAAACGAAAATGTTCGGGCAGGGTTTCGGCCCAGCGCTGCACGGTGCTGGCAGCCGGGCTCGCGTAGAAGGTCGTATTGCCCTCCACGGCGTTGAACACTTGGGAATACAGACTCAGAAACTCGGCGGGTTTGGCGTCTGGCGGGTACAAATATTCGCGCCAGGCGTTTTCGCTCCAGGACGGGCAACCCAGGTAGTAAGGCAGCACCATCAGATGTACAGGTCGAGACCCAGCACTTCGCCATCCCAATCGACGAAACCGGCGGTGCTCAGGTAGCTGGCCAGGGCCATCGCCACACTTTTGCTCATGGCACGGTGGTAAATCATGTCCTGCTGACGGGCGGGGAGATTGCTCAACTTTTGCGCCGAGGCTTTGGCGGCTCGGGCGGCCAGCTGCTCTTCGGACGGAAACTCCAGCTCGCCGTCGATATCGACGGACTCGTCTTCCACCACAGGGCCTTTGCGAGGCTTGCGCTTGATGGGGTAGGACTGAGAAGAAAGGCCGTCTATACGCATAATTGTATGCTCGGTATCAGTAATGGCAGTTTAGTGGCGCATCGCCCACTTCGCAAACCGCCGAGTGATAACTAGAACACATAAAGAGCAAAAGGTTTAAAAGCGGGGGTTAGAAACTGACGATTGGCTGTGTTCTTGAAATCGCCATCGCGAGCAGGCTCGCTCCTACAAGGATTGATGTTGCTCACAAAGTGTATGAGCAAGACTGACGCCTGTGGGAGCGAGCCTGCTCGCGATGGGACCACCTCGATCCAGCCAGTTACCGCGCCTTCGGCGTCGCCACCTTGTCTCGCAGATAAACCGGCTGCGCCTCATCAGCCACTATCGCCTCGCCACGCGCCCAGGCAAATCGCGCCAGCGTCAGCAAGTCTTCGGCGTGGGGCAGCATGCCGGCGTCCTGACCGCTCAGGTGGACGCCGATGCGCTCGGCATAGCCCCATCCGGTGCCCGCGCCGAACCATTCGCCACTGGCGTCGGCCGGCAACGCTGCGACTTCCGGAGCCAATACCGCCTCAGCCCCGACCAGTCGCATCTCCCCCGCCGTTTCGCGGTAGCAGCCCCAATACACCTCGTCCATCCGCGCATCGATGGCCGCCGCGACCTGGCTGACGCCATGCTCGCGATACGCACGCTGGGCCAGTACGGCCAGGTTCGACACCGGCAACACCGGGCGATCCAGCGCGAACGCCAGGCCCTGCACCACACCGATGGCAATGCGCACGCCGGTAAACGCGCCCGGTCCACGCCCGAAAGCGATGGCGTCGACCGCTTGCAGCGTGGTCCCGGCATCGGCCAGCAACTGCTGGATCATGGGCAGCAGCTTCTGCGCATGCAGGCGCGGGATCACCTCGTAATGACTCGTGACTTTGCCGTCGTGCAGCAAGGCAACGGAGCAAGCTTCAGTCGCGGTGTCCAGGGCCAGCAAGGTGCTCATCGATGTATCCGTAAGAGAGGTCAGAAAAAAGTGCGTCAGTATAAACAACTACGGCCCGCAAGCGGGCCGTGGATGATGCAGCGGATCAGACTTTTCAGCTCAGGGCAGCCAGCACCTTGGCGGTGATCGCTTCAACCGAACCGACACCTTCGATATGACTGTACTTCGGCTTGCCATTGGCAGCCGAGAGCTTCTGGTAGAAGTCCACCAACGGCTTGGTCTGCGAATGGTAGACCGACAGGCGATGACGCACGGTTTCTTCGGTGTCGTCCTTGCGCTGTACCAGCTCTTCACCGGTGATGTCGTCTTTGCCGGCAGTTTTCGGCGGATTGTAGACGATGTGGTACACGCGACCGCTGGCCTCGTGAACACGGCGACCGGCGATGCGCTGAACGATTTCTTCGTCTTCAACGGCGATTTCAACCACCGCATCCAGCTCGACGCCAGCCGTCACCAGGGCTTCAGCCTGGGGAATGGTGCGCGGGAAACCGTCGAACAGGAAACCGTTGACGCAGTCGGACTGGGCAATGCGGTCCTTGACCAGTGCGATGATCAGGTCATCGGACACCAGGCCGCCAGCATCCATGATGCTCTTGGCTTTGATGCCCAGCTCGGTGCCGGCCTTGACCGCAGCGCGCAGCATGTCGCCGGTGGAGATTTGCGGAATACCGAATTTCTCGGTGATGAACTTAGCCTGAGTACCTTTACCGGCCCCGGGAGCTCCCAGCAGAATGACGCGCATCGATGTGCTCCTCAATTTTTTATATGGATAACGTCAGATTCGCCTCATGGGGCCAATCTCAAAAACAGGGTCGTGACCGCCCAAACGGCCAAAGGCTGATCAAGATACACAGCAGGCTGCGCCCACACAAGCCGCCAAAAGTCGGAGAAACCGCCGCCTCCTGCGACCTTTTGGCGCGGTTCCCCTAGTCGCAACCCCATCATTAACTGTCGCCTGGCCGCACTTACGCGCATGCCCGACTCCACGGCAAAAAACCTTAGCCTGTATTACGCAAACCGGCGGCAATCCCTGCCACGGACACCAGCAATGCCTGTTCTACCGGGCTGCCCTGCGCCACATCCTGTTGTCGCGAGCGTGCCAGCAACTCCGCCTGCAATAGATGAAGCGGGTCAAGGTAGGTATTGCGCAAGCGGATGAATTCAAGGGTGTCAGGGCTATGTGCCAGTAGCTGCGACTGTCCCGTCAGCCCCAGGACGATAGCGCATGCCTGCGACAATAGGTCGCGCAAGTGCGCACCCAATGGCAGCAATTGAGGTTCCACCAGGCGCTCATCGTAGGACCGGGCGATGTCCGCGTCGGCCTTGGCCAGGACCATTTCCAGCATATCGATGCGCGTACGGAAGAACGGCCACTGCTCGCGCATTTGCCCCAGCAGTTCACCTTCACCGCGCTCCAGGGCCTTGCTCAATGCCGCTTCCCAACCGAGCCAGGCCGGCAGCATCAGGCGCGTCTGGGTCCAGCCGAAGATCCACGGGATCGCCCGCAGGCTCTCGATACCGCCGGCCCGGCGCTTGGCTGGACGGCTGCCCAGCGGCAAGCGTCCAAGCTCCTGTTCCGGAGTGGACTGGCGGAAATACTCGACGAACTGCGGATTTTCCCGCACCACGGCGCGATAAGCGCTGACACCGTCCGCCGCCAATTCGTCCATCAAATGCCGCCACTCGGGCGTCGGTGGCGGTGGCGGCAACAAGGTCGCCTCGAGCACCGCCGCCAGGTACAGATTGAGGTTTTGTTCGGCGATGTCCGGCAGACCGAATTTGAATCGAATCATTTCCCCCTGCTCGGTGGTGCGGAAACGTCCCGCGACCGAACCCGGCGGCTGGGACAGAATCGCCGCGTGCGCCGGGCCGCCACCACGGCCCACGGTGCCGCCGCGACCGTGGAACAACAGCAACTCCACTTGCTGCTCGCGGCAGATATCCACCAACCGTTCCTGCGCCCGATATTGCGCCCAGGCCGCCGCCGTGGTGCCGGCATCCTTGGCGGAGTCGGAATAGCCGATCATCACTTCCTGCGGCCCTTGCAGGCGCGAGCGATAGCCCGGCAGCAGCAACAGTTTCTCGATCACCGGCCCGGCGTTGTCCAGGTCAGCGAGGGTTTCGAACAACGGCACCACGCGCATCGGCCGCAACACGCCAGACTCTTTGAGCAGCAGTTGCACAGCGAGCACATCGGATGCGGCACCGGCCATCGAGATCACGTACGAGCCGAGGGAGGCCCCCGGCGCCGCGGCGATCTCCCGACAGGTCGCCAGCACTTCGGCGGTGTCGGCGGACGGTTTGTAGTGAGGCGGCAACAAGGGTCGACGGTTGTTCAGTTCACGCATCAGGAAGGCAATGCGTTCTTCTTCGCTCCAGTCTTCGTAGCGACCCAGACCCAGGTAATCGGTGATTTCGGTCATGGCCGCACTGTGCCGCGACGAGTCCTGGCGCACATCGAGACGCACCAGGAACAGGCCGAAGGTGACCGCCCGGCGCAAGCAATCGAGCAACGGACCATCGGCGATCACGCCCATGCCGCATTGATGCAGCGAGTGGTAGCACAACTCCAGCGGATCAAGCAGTTCCCGATTGTTCTGCAGGACATCGGCCGGTGCCGGCACGGGTGTCGTCAACGCGGAGTGAGCCCAGTTACGCGTCGCACGCAGGCGATCGCGCAGTTGCTTGAGTACCGCGCGATAGGGTTCGGCACTGTCGCCGGCCTTGGCTTTCAACTCATCACTGGCCTGCTGCATCGAAAGCTCGGCGGCGAGCTGATCAACGTCGCGCAGGTACAAATCCGCTGCCATCCAGCGCGCCAGCAGCAACACTTCGCGAGTGACGGTGGCCGTCACGTTCGGGTTGCCGTCGCGGTCGCCGCCCATCCACGAGGCAAAGCGAATCGGCGCGGCTTCCAGGGGCAAACGCAGGCCCGTGGCGGCATGCAGGGCCTGATCGGCCTTGCGCAGGTAATTGGGGATGGCTTGCCACAGCGAATGCTCGATCACCGCGAAGCCCCATTTGGCTTCATCGACCGGTGTCGGACGTGTACGGCGGATCTCTTCGGTGTGCCACGCCTCGGCGATCAGACGCTGCAATGTCGATTTGATCTGCTCGCGCTCGGCGCCAGTCAGGTCACGATGGTCCAGGGCCGCCAGTTGCGCGGCGATGGCATCGTACTTCTGGATCAATGTGCGACGCGCGACTTCGGTCGGGTGTGCCGTAAGGACCAGCTCGATTTCCAGCCGGCCCAATTGCCGGGCCAGGGACTCGGCGCCATGACCTTCGGCGCGCAGGCGGGCAAGCAGTTCCGGCAGCACACGCGCTTCGAACGGTGCCGGCCTGGATTCTTCGCGGCGGTGAATCAGCTGATATTGCTCGGCGATGTTGGCCAGGTTGAGGAACTGATTGAACGCCCGCGCCACCGGCAGCAACTCGTCCTCGGTCAGCTGGTTGAGGCTGGCGCTCAGCTCGGCGTCCATGGAACCGCGGCGATCGGCCTTGGCCCCCTTGCGGATCTGCTCGATCTTGTCGAGGAAGCCGTCCCCGTATTGGTCACGAATGGTGTTGCCCAACAGCTCACCCAACAGGTGAACATCCTCGCGCAAGCGTGCATCAATATCGGTCATCAGCAGTTCTCCAGCGAACAATCCGGGCGGCCATGAGCGTAAAGAGTGCCGCTCCAGAGCGCTTCTTACAAGCAAGACGACGAAGGGACTTTAAACCTTGAGCGTAAAAGCTAGTCTGAATGATGAGCCGTACTGCGGCTGTCACCGGCCAAAGCCGGACACTCACCCGGCCTGCCACGAGCAGGAGCGCAATGAGGTCATTATGAAAATCCGCGAACTGGCCCAGCATTGGGAAGAAAATGCCAAGGGTCGCCTGACCCAGACGGGCTACACGATTCATCTGGACGTGGAAGCCGCCGCACGCCTGGCGGCCATTACCGAGATGTACCCCAAACGACAACCCGAGGAGCTGCTCGGTGAACTGATCGGCGCCGCTTTGGAAGAACTGGAAAAGAGCTTTCCCTATGTGAAGGGCTCGACCGTGGTGGCCACTGACGAAGAAGGTGATCCACTGTACGAGGACATCGGCCCGACCCCTCGTTTTCTCGCCTTGTCCCGTCGTCATTTGCATGACTTGTCAGCAGGCAACGACAAGCAAAAACACTGATTTTCCCTACGAATGATCCCCCTGTAGGAGCGAGCAGGCTCGCTCCTACAAATGCCAGCCCCCACGCCTGATTAATTTCTCTGAACTTTTGAAAAACGCCTCGGGTCAACCCAGTAACCACGCCTGGGACGGCCGTATCAAATCCCCTCGAAACCGTAAGTCGCGGCTCCTTTGCCCAGGATGGATTTTTTAGTTGTTCAGGAGTTAGTCCAATGGAGTTGAAGATCATGAAAACCGCTACTGGCAAATCCTCATCCACCCCTCTGCATGGCCTGAAAATGGCAGCCCTCGCCCTCGGCGGCAGTCTCGTACTGGCCGGTTGCGCCGGTAACCCGCCCACCGAACAATTCGCCGTCACCGAGTCAGCGATCAATAACGCTGTCAGCGCGGGCGGCCCTGAATTCGCGGCGGTGGAAATGAAGTCGGCGCAAGACAAGCTCAAACAAGCCGAAATCGCCATGCACGACAAGAAATACGAGCAAGCGAGAACCCTGGCCGAGCAAGCCGAATGGGACGCTCGCGTGGCGGAACGCAAAGCCCAGGCGATGAAAGCCGAACAAGCGGTGAAGGACTCTCGCCAAGGGGTTCAGGAACTGCGTCAGGAAAGCCAGCGCACCGTTCAGTAACAGCGCGGCACGACGTATTTCTTACTCGACTAAAAGGACGAAACCATGATTTCCAAATGCATGAATGCCAAACAATTGATGATCCCTGCCCTGCTGGCCGCCAGTGTTGCCCTGGCGGCGTGCTCCACACCGCCCAACGCCAACCTCGAACAGGCCCGCACCAACTATTCCGGCCTGCAAGCCAACCCGCAGGCGAGCAAAGTCGCGGCGCTGGAAACCAAGGACGCCAGCGATTATCTGGACATGGCCGACAAGGCCTATCTGGACAAGGAAGACCCGGCCAAAGTCGATCAACTGGCCTATCTGACCAACCAGCGTGTGGAAGTGGCGAAACAGACCATCGCCCTGCGCACTGCGGAAGCCAACCTTAAAAACGCTTCTGCGCAACGTGCCCAGGCCCGCCTGGATGCGCGTGACCAGCAGATCAAGCAATTGCAGGACAGCCTCAACGCCAGGCAAACCGATCGCGGCACGCTGGTGACCTTCGGTGACGTGCTGTTTGCCACCGACAAGGCCGAGCTGAAATCCAATGGCCTGATGAACATCAACAAACTGGCGCAGTACCTCCAGGAAAACCCCGACCGCAAGGTCATCGTCGAAGGCTACACCGACAGCACCGGTACGGCATCGCACAACCAGTCGCTGTCGGAACGACGCGCCAGCTCCGTGCGCATGGCGCTGGTGAAAATGGGCGTCGACCCGACCCGCATCGTCGCCCAGGGTTATGGCAAGGAATACCCGGTGGCGGATAACACCAGCGTATCGGGACGGGCACAGAATCGTCGGGTGGAAGTGACGATTTCCAACGATAACCAACCGGTGATTCCACGTTCGGCGGTGAGTGCCAACACCCAGTAAAAACCACTGTGGGAGCGAGCCTGCTCGCGATGACGCCTGGACATTCAACATCGGTGTTGACTGTCACGCCGCCATCGCGAGCAGGCCCGCTCCCACATTTATTTTCTGTTCAGGGTTGCAGCTTCTGCGGCGTTTCCTGGCCCATGCAACGCACGGCTTTTTTCTTGCTGTCGATCAGCACCCCGGTCAGGCCTTTCTGCTCGGTGTCGAACAGCACCAGCACGCCATCGATGCATTGCGCAACCTGGGCGGCCGGTTCCAGGGAGACTTTGTAGTCCTCACCCGGCACGGTCTTGAGCATGGTGAATTCGTTGAGCAGCAACGCATCCTCAGGCTTGGCGAAGTGCAGGTAGCCGTACCACCACAGGGCACCCACAGTGCCGAGGATGCTGCAAATACCGGTGATGATCAGCGGGATGGCGTTACGTTCTTCACTCATTGCGGGCTCTCTGGTGGTTCATCTTCAGAATGTTCGGGTGCCGGGTAATTGGGGATCTCACCCAGGCGGCGCAGACCATTGAAATGCTGCGGGTCGTCGAGAAAACGCAGCATGACTTTGCGCCAGACCGGATCGGCGAATGTCTGCACGTGACCGCCGCGGGTCAGTTGCAGCACGCGCGGCGGCGGCGCAGCTTGATACAGACGGATGCCGTTGGAAAGAGGCACGATCGGATCGTCGATGCTGTGGTAGATCAATTTCGGCACGCCATTGAGCTGCGCCATGGAGCTGATCGCGCTGTCACCGTCCGGCACCAGCCAGGACAGCGGCACCTGAAACGCCCAGGTCAGCCATGACTGGCTCAGGGCAAACTGACCGACACTGCGATAACTGGCGGGCACGCCGTCGAGCACAATCGCCTTGAGTTGTTTCTGCCGCTCGGGGTGTTGCACGAGATAATGAACCGCCATCGAACCGCCGAGGCTCTGACCGAGGAGGATCAGCGGCTTGCCCTTGACCTCCGGGGCCTGGTCCAGCCAGGCGAATGCCGCGTCGATATCCTGATAGATCGCCGGCAGGCTCGGCTCGCCTTCGGACAGGCCATAACCGCGATAGTCCACCAGCAACACTTGGTAACCCTTTTCCGGCAACCAATAGCTGCCACCCAGATGCATGGGCAGGTTTCCGCCATTGCCGTGCAGGTGCAACACCGTGCCCTTGACCTCGACGCCCTGCTTGGCCGGCAACCACCAGGCGTGCAGGCGCAGGCCGTCGGCAGTGGTCAGGGTGACGTCGCGGTATTCGAGCCTGGCTTTTTCCGGGGTGAACAACTGACCGGGTTCGGGGTAGAACAGCAGCGAACTGCAACCGTTCAAGGCCAGAAGAAAGCAGATAACGCCGAGGATTCTCATCCGTTGAAACCTCGCAAAAAAAGAAGAAGGCCGAACCCTGTGGGAGCGAGCCTGATCGCGATGGCGGTGCATCAGGCAACATTAATGTTGAATGTAAAACCGCTATCGCGAGCAGGCTCGCTCCCACAATGGTCCATGGCTTACCGCTACAGGATGTTGGAGTAATCCGCCTCGATCCGGTCCAGGCTCAGGTGATTGAGGAAGTTGGAGAAGCACATCCACGCCGACAAAGCATTCATGTCGCGGAACTGCTCCGGCAAGTACTTGGGCGGTACCACCAGCCCTTCATCCACCAACTGCCGCAGGGTGCGCATGTCTTCCAGCGTGGTCTTGCCGCAAAACAGCAGCGGTATCTGCTCCAGTTTGCCTTTGCGCACGGCCAACTGAATGTAGTTGTAAATCATGATGAAGCCCTTGAGGTAGGACAAGTCTTTGGTAAATGGCAGACCTGTCGGCACCGAGCCTCGGAAAACGCGACTGGTGTTGCTGTAGCTTTCCGCCATTTCAAAACCCTGCTCGCGGAAAAACTCGAACACCTGCAGGAAGTCGGCACCCTCCTCCACCATGTGAATGGCGCGGGTACGGTTGGTCAGCTTGCGCAGGCGACTCGGATAGGAGGCGAAGGTGATGATTTCCATCAGGATCGCCAGGCCTTCCTGAGTCACCGTCGAGGAGGGCGGGCCCTTGGCCAGGAAGGTGCAGATCGGCTGGTTCAGGCCATTGAGCGTGGTGCCGACGTGCACCAGCCCTTCGTGAACTTCCAGGGCGCGCACATCGCGCTGGTTGAACATCGCGTCGGCGCGGATCTTGATGTAGTCGGCACCGGCCGCCGCATCGGCGACGATCCCGTCGGACTCGAACACCCGAATGGTCTCCTCGGCCTCGCCGAACACCTTGTTCAAGCGATGCTGCAGCATTTCCACCGCATCCTTGGCCGTCAGCGTCTTCGGTTCATCCTTGAGGTCGCCACGGCCGTCGATGTTGTTCAGGTAATCGGAGAGCATCAGCCCCAGGTCGGACAGCGTCGGGTCGCCGGCGTGGAACGCGTCGGACGCGGCACCGTACAACTCCTGGGAAATCAGGCCGAAATCCTCGGTGCCGCGCGCTTCGAGCATGCGCACCACCATCCTGTATTCCTTGCACATGCGCCGCATGATCTGACCGACCGGGTTGAACTGGCCGAGCTGGCGGGTGATGTCGCGCTCGATGTTCTGGAACTCCAGCTTCACTTTGCTGGAGTCGAAGGACAGCGGCCGGTTCAGGTAATAGTCGCGGTCCACCGCTGGCAATTCCTTGCCCTTGGCCTTGAGGAAACGCTGGCGAATGTTGTCGTCCCACTTGACTGCATCGAGGACGCGGATCGGCGTCTGCGCCAGCACAATGCGATCGGACAAAATGCGTATCGACTGCTGGTATTCGTCCACCCGAAACTCCTGTTGAAAGCGTTATGTGGGTTTATTTGGCCTTGGCCTGGCGCTGATAACGCACCACCTCGACGAACACATCGGAATTGGCCGGGTCATCGAGGTAGGCGGACACCTGGCCCATGTTGCTGTTGATCAACACGCCATCGCCTTCGACCGTTTGAAAGCCATCGCCGCTCAGGACCTTTTGCTGCAATGCCTGGTTGATCTGCTCGAGATCGAGGTTGTAGACCACCAGTTCATGTTTGTCGGTCAGTTCGAAGCCGGCAATCGTGAAATGCCCGCCGAACTGCGCAGGCACTTTCGCCGACAGATACCAGCGACTGCCATGTCGCGACACCGTGAAAGGATAGGCTTCGCGCTCCTTGGGCTTGGCGCGAAAGTAGCTGACCGCCTGATACTGATTATCACCGACGCGCGTCAACTCCAGATTCAGCGGCTCACCCCAGGCGTTGGTGCTGGTCCATTTGCCGAGCAATCCTTTGGGCGCGGGCTCGTTCGTGGGCAGCGGCTCCTTGAAGGTCACCAGGCAGCCACTGAGCAGCAGGAACGACAGGGCGATCACTGCGACATGCCAGGCTTTCATTCAACACTCCCTATGAACGGACGCCTACAGGAACTAAACCGACGCCAATACCAAATGCATGTAGCGCGTCAGGATGCCGAGCATTTCCTCTTCGGCCACCGGTTCGGCGTCGTTGAGCAGGCCCTGATATTCCATCCGTCCGATTATAGCCGTCAACACTTTGGCATCCTGTTGCGGCTCACGGGAACCCAATACCTGAAACAGCTGGCAGGAGCCCTGCAGGAGAATCTGCTGGTGCGAGCGCACCAACTCGGCCAGGCGCGGGTTCAGCAGCGCTTCCTGGCGGAACGCCTGCTCGGCCATCAGATGTTCGCGACGGGTGACCAGTTGCCGGTGCACATAATCCGTCATCAGCCGTGCGATATCGTCCGCCAGCCTGGAACGGGCCTGCGGGCTGCCATCGCCGCTGTCGACCATTTCGCGCAGCAGGCCTTCGTTATTCACCCACAACTTGGCCATGTAGGCCGCGCTGCGCTCCACGTATTGGGCGAAGGTATCGGTGAGCAGGTCATCAATATCCTTGAAGTAGTAGGTGGTCGCCGACAACGGCACATTGGCCTCGGCGGCCACGGCGCGGTGGCGCACGGCCCGCACGCCATCGCGCACGACAATGCGCATCGCCGCATCAAGAATGTCCTGTCGACGCTGCTCGCTGCCCTGCCGGCTGGCCTTGCGGCCCTGGTACTGAACACTTTCAGCGACCGCAGTGGCGATACCCGCTGCACCTTCTTGAGCCATTGCACGATTCACGACAGGTCTTTCCTCTCAAATGAAAGCAACAAACTGATACGTTTGTACCAGACAGGCAATAAAAAACCGCCTGAAGAGGCGGTTTTTTAGTTAAAACACTTACGCTTGCGGCCGCATGTGCGGGAACAGGATCACGTCGCGGATCGACGGGGAGTTGGTCAGCAGCATCACCAGACGGTCGATGCCGATACCTTCACCCGCCGTTGGCGGCATGCCGTATTCCAGCGCGCGAACGAAGTCGGCGTCGAAGTGCATGGCTTCGTCGTCGCCGGCGTCCTTGTCGGCCACCTGCGCCATGAAGCGTTCGGCCTGGTCTTCCGCGTCGTTCAACTCGGAGTAGGCGTTGGCGATTTCACGGCCACCGATGAACAGCTCGAAACGGTCGGTGACGTTCGGGTTCTCGTCGTTACGACGAGCCAGCGGCGACACTTCGAACGGGTACTGGGTGATGAAGTGTGGCTGTTCCAGCTTGTGCTCGACCAGCTCTTCGAAAATCATCACCTGCAGCTTGCCCAGACCTTCGAAGCCCAGCACCTTGGCGCCGGCCTTCTTGGCAATGTCACGGGCCTTGTCGATGTCGTTCAGGTCGTCAGCGGTCAGCTCGGGGTTGTACTTGAGGATCGAGTCGAACACCGACAGGCGCACGAACGGCTCGCCGAAGTGGAACACCTTGTCGCCGTACGGCACGTCGGTGCTGCCCAGAACCAGCTGCGCCAGTTCACGGAACAGTTCTTCGGTCAGGTCCATGTTGTCTTCGTAGTCGGCGTAAGCCTGGTAGAACTCCAACATGGTGAATTCAGGGTTGTGACGAGTCGAAACGCCTTCGTTACGGAAGTTGCGGTTGATCTCGAACACTTTTTCAAAACCACCAACCACCAGACGCTTGAGATACAGCTCAGGCGCAATACGCAGGAACATTTCCATGTCCAGGGCGTTGTGGTGGGTTTCGAACGGCTTGGCTGCCGCGCCGCCCGGAATGGTTTGCAGCATCGGCGTTTCCACTTCCAGGAAGTCACGCTTCATCAGGAAGCTGCGGATGTGGGCGATGACTTGCGAACGCACGCGGAAGGTCTGGCGCACGTCTTCGTTGACGATCAGGTCAACGTAACGCTGACGGTAGCGTTGCTCGGTGTCGGTCAGGCCGTGGTGCTTGTCCGGCAGCGGGCGCAGGGATTTGGTCAGCAGGCGCACGCTGGTCATTTCGACGTACAGGTCGCCCTTGCCGGAACGGGCCAGGGTACCTTCGGCGGCAATGATGTCGCCCATGTCCCAGGTTTTCACCGAGGCCAGGGTTTCTTCGGACAGGGTCTTGCGGTTGACGTAGACCTGGATGCGCCCGGTCATGTCCTGGATCACCATGAACGAGCCACGGTTGAGCATGATACGACCGGCAACCTTGACCGGAATCGCAGCCTCTGCCAGCTCTTCCTTGGTCTTGTCCGCGTACTCTTTCTGCAAGGCATCACAGTAGTTTTCGCGGCGGAAGTCATTCGGGAAGGCATTGCCCTTGGCGCGCTCGGCAGCCAGCTTTTCCTTGCGCAGGGCGATCAGGGAGTTTTCTTCCTGTTGCAGGGCTTGCGGGTCGAGTTCTAGGTCGCTCATGTCTTTAGATATTCCATCACGGGTTCGTTGCCCCCGGCCTGCGGCCGGGGATCGCCAGCAGGCTGGCTCCTACAGGGATCGCGTTGAATCAGCCGATCCTGTGTTACGTCTTTTACAGCCCGGATTTCAGGCTGGCTTCCAGGTATTCGTCGATGTCGCCATCGAGCACCTTGTCGCAGTCGCTGCGTTCGATGTTGGTGCGCAGATCCTTGATCCGCGAGGCATCCAGCACATACGAACGAATCTGGTGACCCCAGCCGATATCGGACTTGGTGTCTTCCAGGGCCTGGGAGGCCGCGTTGCGTTTCTGCATTTCCTGCTCGTACAACTTGGCCCGCAGCATTTTCATGGCGGTGTCCTTGTTGGCGTGCTGGGAACGTTCGTTCTGGCAGCTGACCACGGTGTTGGTCGGTACGTGGGTGATCCGTACGGCCGAATCGGTGGTGTTTACGTGCTGACCACCGGCACCGGAGGAACGATAGGTATCGATCCGCAGGTCCGCCGGGTTGATCTCGATTTCCACCTTGTCATCGATCTCCGGGGAAACGAACACCGCAGAGAACGATGTGTGACGACGGTTGCCGGAGTCGAACGGGCTCTTGCGCACCAGACGGTGTACGCCGATCTCGGTACGCAGCCAGCCAAAGGCGTATTCGCCCTTGATGTGCACGGTAGCGCCCTTGATCCCGGCGACTTCACCGGCGGACAACTCCATGATGGTCGCGTCGAAACCGCGTTTGTCGGCCCAGCGCAGGTACATGCGCAGCAGAATGTTGGCCCAGTCCTGGGCTTCGGTACCGCCGGAGCCGGCCTGGATGTCCAGGTAGGCGTTGTTCGGGTCCATTTCGTGGCTGAACATGCGGCGGAATTCAAGCTTGGCGAGGTTTTCCTCGAGACGGGCCAGCTCGGCGACAACATCGCCGACCGCGCCTTCGTCGTTTTCTTCGACGGCCATGTCCAGCAGGTCGCGGCAATCGGCCAGACCAGCGTTCAGTTCGTCCAGGGTTTCGACGATCTGAGCCAGCGCAGAGCGCTCGCGGCCCAGCTCCTGGGCGTATTCAGGTTTGTTCCAGACATTCGGATCTTCAAGCTCGCGATTGACCTCGGTCAGACGCTCATGCTTTTGATCGTAGTCAAAGATACCCCCGAATGGTTTCGGAGCGCTCGGACAGGTCCTTGATGGTGTTCAGGATCGGGTTGATTTCCATGGCGGGCAGCACTCGTTGGCGAACTTTTGAAAGCCGGCGAGTATAACGTAATCAAGCCGTCACCGCAGCCCGCCTGGCGGACGGAATACCGTCCAATTCCGTTTCGACGACTTCAAAGGGAGGAAAACCCCAAACGAAAAGTCCCACACAACAAAAACACATTTCCCACGCAAGAAACCGAGCCGCCCTGCATTAATCCCGCATTTACTCATCCACAGTCCCGCCCTTCTAAACCAGCACAAGGGATGTGTGATGTTCAGCCCTGCCGACCCCGCCTCTTTTATCCAGGACAAACAGGAATTCAATCAGGATTTGCAAGTCCTTGAGTCCACCGGCAAGGAAGCCATCCGACGACCTTTGCGCCTTGATCTGAAAGGGCTCTGCGAACGTCCTCATCTGAACCTTGAACGTAGCACCCACTGCACGCAGGTTAAGTCATGAAGCGCCTGGGAAGGTTGTCCGACGGCCCTTGCTGCGAGCCCGACAGGCTGATCGTCCAGGTGATCGGCACCGGCCATTCCAAAGACCAGCGCCTGGTACTCTTCGACCGGTCCGGCGTTGAACCGCTGCAGGCCCTGACCGATGAGGTGGAGCGCGAAACGGAGCGTTTATTCAGCGTCCACTGCGAGCTGTTTGCGTGGAACTGGTACACCCGGTACGAGCATCAGTTATGGCTGGAAATCGCCACGACCCATGGGGCGCCCATTCGTCTGCCGTTGCTGGAGGACGTACGGATCACCCCGCGCCAGCTGGATGCGCAGTGGAACCAGATCGTCCCCGTCGTGCCTTTCGTCGCGCTGCCCGGTACGCGCAGCCGCCACGACCTCGGCACGCCGGTCCTGTGCCGCAGCGGCTTTGTCTATGTGTTTTACCGCGGGCGCCTGTGGCGTGAACTGGAAGTGCGGCAGGACGGCGAATGCACGACTTACCACGACATTGACGTGCCGATGTTTCGCGAAGGCCAGGATCTGTGCGACGACTACCGCCTGGCCAGGGGTGTCGCACTCAGCGACATCTGGCTGCCCGCCACCTGGAACCGGCAACCGGTCGACGCGGTGCAGCTGTGTTTCAGCGAGATCCAGCTCAGTGCTGCCCGCGTCAAGCGCCTGGAGGAGGACCCGGTGTTACGCGCCCGGCGTTGCCAGAGCCCCACGTTGCCGTGCGACAGTCAGACGTTCGAACGGCTTTTCGACCAGCAGCCCGATGGCCAGGCGATGCTCGAGGCTTTCGGTCGCTTCAATGCGTGGGATGCCCAGGCGTCCGACAGCGCGACGAAAGCCAGCGTCACCTGGCGCAACCTGGCCGAACGCGCTTTTCCGCTCAGCCTGATCGCCCCGCAACGGGCACGCCAGAGCGGGTTCGAATATGGGCTGGAGCATCCGGGACGTTACCTGTGCGACCTGTCCGGGCAATTTGCCGCGCAACGCAAATTCGAAGCCAGGCGCTGCCTGGCTCAGTGGGAGCAGGGCGCCACACCTGATGTGCCTGCCACGTTCGAAAGCAGCGCCTGGGCCGACTGCCTCGCCACGCTGTTGCAGCGCTTGCAAGGAAAGACCCCGCCAGACGATGAAGCGGATCTGTGGCAACCCCAGCCCACCGTCGTCGATGTGCTGGAGGGCGCCCGCCAACGGCGCGTGTGCGGCGTGCTGCTGGAGGACCCGCGCTACCGTTTGCGGCACCTGCTGTCGCAGATCCGCCAGCAACAGCAATTGCTGGCGCTGTATGCCGAGCGCGCCAGCCTTTATCCCCATCACGCCAGCGCGGTGATGGTCCAGCAACTGATCGTGCCGGCCAGCCTCGGCGGCCAGAAGAACCCGCTGCACGCCTGTTTCGACAAAGTGAAGGAGGCCGGGCGCCGCGACATCAACCGCTTCACCGCCAGCGCCGAGCGCGCCTTGATCTGGCAACAACTGAACATGGCGCAGGCGCTGCTGGCCGAGTGCCTGCAGCAACCGGTCACGCAGCAAACCCTGGCCGATCATTTGAGCCAGGACGGCTTTGACTACCTCGCCGCGCTGTTTGCCGTGAGCCAGACGTTCGCGGCCCTGGCCACGGTGCCCGCGCAACTCGATCCCCTGGCCAGCAACGGCGACGTCACCAACGCGCTGACCGGTGTGAGCCTCTACAGTCCACGGGCCAGCGTCGGCCAGACCCTGCTCAACGACATCGCCCACGACCCGGCGCACCCGCTGCACCTGATGCTCTGGCCCGCCGTCGATGAAGCGGCGCTGGCCGCGCCCTATGTGCCACCCACCCAGACAACCCTCAACGAGGGCGATGGTCATTTACGCGCCGATGACCTCGCCACATTCGAAAGCCACCCGGGGCCCTATTACCCGCAGGTCGACCACCTCGACGGCCACTTGCTCAAAGACCTGCTGGCCAGCGGCAGCCTGAACAGCACCCTCACCGGCCAATCGAAAGCGGCCGCCGGTAGCCTGATCGGCATCTACGAAAACCTCGCGGGCGCCCTGGAAACCGCCAGCAGCGCGGTGAACAAACGGCCCGGGCCACACACCGGCCAGGCCATGCCCGCCAGCACCTATCTGCACGGCCTCGGCGTGGGGCTGTTGCGCAGCCTGATGCCCAAGACCTTTGGTGACGCGCACTTCATCCAGCGGCGTGACGCCGACCCGCAGCATTACTACGTTTTTGGCCTGACCGATGTGCCGTCCGGCGATCAGCGGCCACACCGGGTGATGGGTCAGTACCTGGATGCCCAGGGCCGACCGCTGAAGGTGCGCGACGACGTACTCGACACCCCGTACGCCCTTCGCGAAACCCATCACACACTGCTGGCGATCCCGCTGAAGCATCCGACGGCGAACAATCTCAGCGTACTGAATCAGCGGATCAACGCGGTTTACAAAGCCGATGTGGAAGCGCGGGCGACGGGCGATGCGTACGTGAAAAGTCCGTTGCAGCGGGGCGTGGATGAGCATGTCGCGTCGGCTAACAGCCGGGTTCATCGCGTGCTGGGCTCGTTGCCGTTTGCGGCGGGGGTTTTGATGTTGGAGGTTTGGAATGTGAGGGTGGAGTGGGAGGCGGCGGAGCAGGTGAGGCGGGAAAAGGGGGTGTTTCGATCTCGCCTATCTATGATCGGGGCTGGCCTTGATCTAGCTATAGCGCTGGAGATGTTGACGGTAAAACTGACCACTACCCAGTCTGTTTTAGCGGCTAGTCGCAAGGTGATTTTCACTATTTCAGATGACACCGCGAAATTAATCTTCCGTCGTTTCGAAAAGCACTTGGTCAGAAAAATAACTGTCCGTCTCATAGCCCAAATAACGACTGGGACTGTTTTCGCCATTATCAGTTTTTATGACACCTGGTACGCCCGACGGTGGGGGGACGATGCCAGTTGGGGGTATCTGATGATGGCTACGGGCGGCTCCATCAGCGCTCTCAGTAACTTGATCGTCAGTAGCGTGACCTTTCTCGGTCTAGGGCCAGGTGGTTGGGCAGCACTGATATTGATCCTGATCGGCGCCGGACTGGCCTGGTGGCTGAGCGACAAGCCCATCGAAGAATGGCTGATCAATGGCCCGTTCGGCACGCAAGTTCATTCAGGTAATGCGCACCTGTTGGATCCGCAGCATGGTTTCTATTATCTGATCAGTTTGTTTGCCGACATTCGCATCAACATAGGCCCCAACCCTGAATTCGTCCCCAATGCCAAACTCGACTTCCGCGCCAGGACGCCTTTTCAGGTGATCTCGTCCAATACCTGCATTCGCATTGAAAGTAACTTGCCAGGCTTAATTGCAAACCTCGGCACCCTGAACATCAATGCCCACTGCCGGCTCAATACCTTCGAACTCAAAGGTGGTCGCCTCAAAAGTGAAACCATGCCGTTCACCAAATTGATCGATAGCCGCCTCGTTCCACCCAATGCCCAACGGCTGCTACCGCAGGGGCTGGAACTGTTTTTCAAAACTCCAGCGAGCTACGCCTTCGACCCGGTCACAGGCTCATCCGGCATCGCCCATCAATGGCAAGTCCGGGCTCAGTGTGTACTGGAGCAACACCATCAACGCTGGCACTTTCCTGCGCCACCACCGAAGGATGGTACGCCGTTTGTTGCCACTCATATAAAACCCGACTTCGGCAGCGAGGGTGCACTTTACTGGGCAGACGAAGTGACAAATAGATCGCGGAATACTGATTCATGAGCAATACCTCGTATTACGCCAAGACTGCCTATGGGTCGACTGAAGTGCCCCAGCAAGAGCAATCAGCTGAACGTCCTTGGATCATGCGTTTTGCCAAGGTTAGATTACCTTGGGGTAATGCTGATGAAGTAACCCCCGTCAGTTTTGTGGAGGATTACTCGCCACGAGATCTTCGAAATCAGGAGCAACTGAAGAGAGAACGTGAGGAGAAAATAGCCAAAGGCACTTATGTTCCGAGCCCATTCGAGCATATTGATTTTCATATTAGGGATAATCACGAAAGTTTTAGATATGCACTCCTTCCTGCGGGCTCACACTTCTTGCTATACATGAAAACGTTCGGAAAAGTTATTTTCTTCCTGCTTTCCATTGTCAGTGCTCCTATATTTTTTTTGGATGTTGCAACCGGGAAAATGCCTGCATGGGAATCAATAAAAAGTTGGTTTTTTGATTTTTTTTCCTTGATTCTCGGCCTACCACTTCTCTCCTGGGCCATCGGTTCATTCGTCATCAAGCGCTTCCCCAACCTCTGGATAAAACCCTCCCGAGGCCCCATTTGGGAACTTAACCGCCGCACCGGCCTGGTCACGGTCTTCGACTACAAAAACAACGGTGAATACAAAAAGAACGGCACCATCGGTGAACTCACCGCGCCGTTCTACGAGTTTGACGCCTACATCGCCACATCCCCGGACAGTCAGGGCATGCCGTTGAACGTGCTTTACCTTGCCCATCGCTACCGCAACATCATGATCAACTTCGGCGCGCTGCTGTGCCCCGGTCCCGACGTTCAACCGCCTTGCGCCCTCTGGGATTTCATCCAGAACTACATGAACGTCAGCCGCCCGTTGCCGGACTTGCCCCAGTACGAGGAATACCGCCACCTCGACCCCACCACCGCCGAATACGACCGCCTCACCGGCCGCAACCCGCGTTACTGGATCGACATGGATGATGCAACGTTCAAGCAAATCGTGAATGACATGCACCAACGCGTCGAGGATATCGATACGTTCGAGCGGCCGAACTTGATGGCGGGATACGTGACCTATGTCGATTGAGCGACAAAAAATGTGCGTGTGCTGGCGGAAGGCACCAACCCTCAATTCATCCCTGATGCCAAACATGACTTCGGCGCCAGGACGCCTTTTACGCTGGCATTTTCCTGCGCCACCACCGAAGGATGGGACGCCGTTTGTTGCCACTCATATAAAACCCGACTTCGGCAGCGAGGGTGCACTTTACTGGGCAGATGAAGTGACACATACATCACGAGACACTAACAAATGACCCCGGAATCTTATTACGCCAAGACGGCTTATGGGTCGAGCGAGGTGCCCGAGCAAGAGCCATCCAATGAACGACCATGGATCATGCGGTTTGCCAAGGTCAGACTACCTTGGGGAAACACCGATGAAGTAACGCCCGTCAGTTTTGTGGAGGATTACTCGCCACGAGATCTTCGAAATCAGGAGCAACTGAAGAGAGAGCGTGAAGAGAAAATAGCCAAAGGCACTTATGCTCCGAGCCCATTCGAGCATATTGATTTTCATATGAGGGATAATCACGAAAGCTTTAGGTATGCACTTCTTCCTGCGAGCTCCAACTTTTGGATTTATATGGTGGGAGTAGGGCGCATTTTATTTCTAATTTTTCTTACGCTTTCATTTTTTATATTGACGGCCGAGTTTATAGATACCAAAAAAACATTGAGCGATATCATTGCTGATTACAGTGTAACTCTTGTTGTTTTACTCGGGTTTCCTTTACTGTGTTGGATGGCTGGGGCTGTGGTAATTAAATTTTTCCAAAACCTCTGGATAAAACCCTCCCGAGGCCCCATCTGGGAACTCAATCGCCGCACCGGCCTGGTCACGGTCTTCGACTACAAAAACAACGGTGAATACAAAAAGAACGGCACCATCGGTGAACTCACCGCGCCGTTCTACGAGTTTGATGCCTACATCGCCACGTCCCCGGACAGTCAGGGCATGCCGTTGAACGTGCTTTACCTTGCCCATCGCTACCGCAACATCATGATCAACTTCGGCGCGCTGCTATGCCCCGGCCCCGACGTCCAACCGCCCTGCGCCCTGTGGGATTTCATCCAGAACTACATGAACGTCAGCCGCCCGTTGCCGGACCTGCCGCAATACGAAGAATACCGCCAGCTCGACCCCACCACCGCCGAATACGACCGCCTCACCGGCCGCAATCCGCGTTACTGGATCGACATGGACGATGCGACGTTCAAGCAGATCGTCAGCGAAATGCACCAACGCGTCGATGAAATCGATACGTTCGAGCGGCCGAACTTGATGGCGGGATACGTGAACTATGTCGATTGAGCGACAAAAAATATGCGTGTGCTGGGGCAAGCCTCCTCGTTAAAGTCCCCCCCTCGCCCACCGGGGGTATGTCGGACTGAAAAACGCCGGGCTCACCCGATCCCCACCTGATTGCGCCCATTATTCTTCGCCAGATACAGCCCCTTGTCCGCTGCCGAGATCAATTCGCGGCAATTGCTGCCTGCTATCGGGGTGATGGTCGACAGGCCGATGCTGATGGTCAGGCTTGAGCCTTCACTCGGGGAAATGTGCGGGATCTTCAGGGCTTGCACGGTCATGCGCAGTTTTTCCGCCACCAGCCGTGCACCGCCCGGTGAGGTGTTGGGCAGGACCAGGGCGAATTCTTCGCCGCCGTAACGGGCCGGCAGGTCCGAAGGCCGGGCACTGGCATCGCGGATCGCCGTGGCCACCTTGCGCAAGACCTCGTCGCCTTCCAGGTGGCCGAAGGTGTCATTGAAGGTCTTGAAGTAATCCACGTCGATCATCAGCAGTGACAATTGGCTCTGCTCGCGCAGGGAGCGGCGCCATTCAAGCTCGATGTATTCATCGAAATGCCGACGGTTCGACAGACCGGTCAGGCCGTCGGAGTTCATCAGGCGTTGCAGCACCAGGTTGGTGTCGAGCAACTGCTGCTGACTGACGCGCAGGGCACGATAGGCCGCGTCCCGTTGCAACAGGGTCATGTAGGAACGCGAGTGATAGCGAATGCGCGCGACCAGCTCGATGTTGTCCGGTAGCTTGACCAGATAATCGTTGGCCCCGGCCGCGAACGCAGCGCTCTTGATCAACGGGTCTTCCTTGGTCGACAGGACGATGATCGGGATGTCCTTGGTCGCCGGATGATTGCGGTATTCGCGCACCAGACTCAGGCCGTCCAGACCGGGCATGACCAGGTCCTGAAGGATCACGGTCGGCTTGATGCGAACCGCATGGGCAACGGCCTGGTGCGGGTCGGCGCAGAAATGGAAGTCGATGTTTTCTTCATTCGACAACCCGCGCCGCACCGCCTCGCCGATCATCGCCTGATCATCCACCAACAACACCATGGCGGCGTTTTCGTCAGTCTTGAAGTCGTCGAGCTGTAAATCATTCATCTGCGTTCACCTGAATACTGCTTGGGCCAGGATTGCTGCGAAAAGTCGTCATTTGGGGAAAATCTCCAGCAATCGTGGCGCTATCTTTTCCAGCGGACGGATTTCCACAGCGGCGTCGATGGCCGCGGCCGCCTTCGGCATGCCATACACCGCGCTGCTTTGTTGGTCCTGAGCGATGGTCAAGTAGCCCTGTTGGCGCATGAGTTTAAGCCCCTGTGCACCATCACGCCCCATGCCGGTGAGCAACACCCCCACCGCATCGCCGTTCCAGTAGTTGGCCACACTCTCGAAAAACACATCGATAGAAGGCCGATAGATTTCGTTGACCGGCTCGGCGGTGTAAGCCAGCGTGCCGTTTTTCAACAAACGAATATGGTGATTGGTGCCGGCCAGCAGCACCGTGCCGCTTTGCGGCGTATCGCCTTCCATGGCCAGGCGCACCTTGAGCCCACTGGCGCTGCCGAGCCATTCGGCCATGCCGGCGGCGAACACCTGGTCGACGTGTTGCACCAGCACGATGGCGGCAGGAAAATCCTTCGGCAGGCCTTTGAGCAAGACTTCCAGCGCCGCCGGACCGCCCGCTGAAGAGCCGATGGCGATCAGGCGCTTGGCCGAGGCAGAACTGCGCGCCGGACTTGGCGCCGGACGTTCCCGAGCGCGTTTATCGCCGATCAGCCAGCCGATGTTCATGATCTTGCGCAACAAGGGCGCCGCCGCTTCCTGGGCGTTGCCGGCACCAAGGGCCGGAGTATCGACCACATCCAGAGCTCCATGGCCCATGGCTTCGAACACCCGGTGCACGTTCTGCTGGCGATCCACGGTCACGATGACAATGGCACACGGCGTCTCGGCCATGATCCGGCGGGTGGCTTCCACCCCGTCCATCACCGGCATGATCAGGTCCATCAAAATCAGATCCGGCGTCTGCCCGGCAGCCTTTTGCACAGCCTCCTCGCCGTTGCCGGCCACCCAGATCACCTGGTGCGCCGGCTCGAAGGCCAGCGCCCGGCGCAGCGCTTCCACGGCCATGGGCATGTCGTTGACGATGGCGATTTTCATGCCCGCGCTCCTCCTATGAGCTCAACCACTGCATCGAGCAGGGCGTCGTCATGAAAACTGGCTTTGGCTAGATAATAGTCGGCTCCAGCGTCCAGTCCACGGCGACGATCCTCTTCACGATCCTTGTAGGACACCACCATCACCGGCAGCGATTGCAATCGATTGTCCCGGCGCAACAAAGTCACCAGCTCGATGCCGTCCATGCGCGGCATGTCAATGTCGGTAATCAGCAGATCGAAATCCTCTGAACGCAGCGCATTCCAGCCGTCCATGCCGTCGACCGCCACGGCCACGTCATAGCCCCGATTAAGCAACAGTTTGCGCTGCAGCTCACGCACGGTCAGGGAGTCGTCGACCACCAGAATCCGCTTGCGGGCCACCTCGACGGCCTGGTCGCCGTGTCGGGCAATGCGCTCCAGGCGCCCGGTATTGAGCAGTTTATCCACCGAGCGCAGCATGTCCTCGACGTCGACGATCAGCACCACCGATCCGTCGTCGAGCAAAGCCCCGGCAGAAATGTCCTGGACCTTGCCCAGACGCTCATCCAGCGGCAACACCACCAGGGTCCGCTCGCCGATAAAGCGCTCGACCGCCACGCCGTAGATCGTATCGCGCTCGCGGATCACCACCACCTTCAGGGTCGGTTGGTGGCCTTGATTGACCGGACGCTGCAACAGCTGACTGGCCGCCACCAGGCCGACATGCCGGCCCTCGTACCAAAAATGCTGACGCCCCTCGACCTGCACGATGTCCGCCGCCTCCAGATCGCACATGTGTTCGATGTGGGCCAGGGGAAAGGCATAGGCCTCGCCGCCCACTTCCACCACCAGGCTGCGCACCACCGACAGGGTCAGCGGCACCTCGAGATGGAAGCGACTGCCCTCGCCCGCCGTCTGCTCCAGCACCACTGCGCCACGCAACTGGCGGACCATATGCTGCACCGCGTCCAGACCGACACCGCGTCCGGAGACTTCAGTGACCGTGTCGCGCAGGCTGAAACCCGGCAGGAACAGGAAGGTCAGCAGTTCCTCTTCGCTGAGTTGGGCAGCGGTTTGCGCCGGGGATAACTGGCGCTCGATGATGCTGCTGCGGACCCTCTCAAGGTCGACGCCGTTGCCGTCATCGCTCAGTTCCAGCACCAGCAAGCCCGCCTGATGGGATGCGCGCAACCGGATCAGGCCCTCTGCCGGTTTGCCCGCCAACAGCCGTTGCTCAGGGGTTTCGATACCGTGATCGACCGCATTGCGCAGCAGGTGCGTCAGCGGCGCTTCGAGTTTTTCCAACACGTCGCGGTCAACCTGGGTCTTCTCACCCTCGATTTCCAGGCGCACCTGTTTTCCGAGACTGCGACCGAGGTCGCGGACCATCCGCACCTGACCGCTCAAGACATCGGCGAACGGACGCATGCGACAGGCCAGCGCGGTGTCGTACAACACCTGCGCGCGTTGACTGGCCTGCCAGACAAACTCATCCAGCTCGGCGTTTTTTTCCACCAGCAATTGCTGGGACTCCGCCAACAGTCGCCGTGCATCTTCGAGAGCTTCCTGGGCCTCGAGGCTCAGGGCGTGCTCCTTGAGGTGGACATTGAGGTTTTCCAGAGCGCGCAGGCCATTGTTCTGCATGCGCTTGAGACGCTGCATGGTGGCCAGGTGCGGTTTGAGGCGCAGGGTTTCCACCAGGGATTTGCTCGACAGGTCGAGCAGGCTGTTCAGGCGTTCGGCCGTGACCCGCAGCACCCGCTCACCGTTCTCGGTGGTGCGCCGGGTCTTTTTCGGCGCATCGGGCAGCGGCTCGACGACAGGCGCCGGCTCTTCGGGCCAGGCCAGCGGCGGTTCGAGCTGGAGTTCCGCCATCAACGGTGCGGCGGGTGCCGCGACCGGGACGGCAGCCGCAGCCGGATCTAGCAGGGCCCCCATCAAGGCAACATAGGCCTCGATATCTTCCGGCAGCGGAGCATTGTTCGGCGTCGCGATGCGCATCAGCAAATCGGTGCCTTGCAGCAACGCGTCGATGTGTTCGGGTCGCAGCAGCAGGCGGCCTTCCTGGGCGCTGACCAGGCAATCTTCCATGACGTGGGCAACGCTGACGCCTGCATCCACGCCGACAATACGTGCCGCCCCCTTGAGCGAGTGTGCCGCACGCATGCACGATTCGAGTTGATCGGCCTGGGTGGGATTGCGCTCCAGGGCCAGCAGCCCCGCACTCAGCACTTGGGTCTGGGCCTCGGCTTCCAGGCTGAACAGTTCCAGCAAAGAGGTGTCGCGCATCTGCTCGGGGGTCATGTGAGGCTCCGGGTCACGGCGGACAATAGCTGCTCTTCATCCAGCCAACGCAAGCTGCGACCTTTGAATTGCAACACGCCTCGAGTGTATTTGGCACTGGCCTGAGTGCCGGAGCGCGAGGCGGCATCGAGGATCTGCTCGTCGATGGCATGAATGCCGTCCACTTCATCCACCGGCACCACCACCGGCCCGCCATGGGCGGCGATGATCAACATGCGCGGCATGACCCGTGTGCCGGAGGCGACGTTGCTGATGCCATCGAGCCCCAACAACTCGACCAGCGAGAGGCACGCCACCAGCGCACCGCGCACGTTCGCCACGCCGAGCAAGGCGCCGGAGCGCTGGTGCGGCAACGAGTGAATCGCTTGCAACGGCGCGACTTCCACCAAACTGCGGGTGGCCAGGCCCAACCACTCTTCGCCGAGGCGGAACATCAATAGCGAGCGGGTTTTCACCTCACTCTCCACGGCGCTGGACACCTGTTCGCGGTCATCCTGCTGCAGCGCATAACGATCCAGCAGGCGCGTGGCGGCGGTCGAATACACGGCGCAATTGCGGCAATGAATGTGTTCGCTCAGCAGCGGGCAGGACTTGTCGCCATGAATACCGATGCGGTTCCAGCAATCATCGATGGCCTGGGCATCTTCATGGGTGACGCTAAAGGTGTCGGAGGCGATCATCGTTTACGCTCACGGTCAGCGGTGCGCTCGCTGCGGGCGGCGCGCTCCTGCAATCGTCTGGCCCCCACGGTGTCGCCCTGGGATTGCAGCAAGGCTGCCAGCTGCAACAACGCGGCGGGATGTTGCGGTTCGAGGTACAACGCCTTGCGATAAAAGCCCTGGGCTTCCAGGACATTGCCCGCCACATCGCTGAGCAACCCGAGCCAGTAAAACACCTGGGCCACCGGCTCATGGTTGCGCAGGTAACTTTCGCACGCGGCACGGGCTTCGGCACTCTTGCCTTCGTTGGCCAGCGAGGCGATGTTCGCCAACAGCGTGGCCACATCGACGCCGGCTTTTTTTGCCACAGGGGTGGCTGGCGCGACAGGCGCGAACGGGCGCCTGTGCATGGGGGCGGGCACCACGTTGCGCACCGGTCGCGGCACGGGCAATGGCGCAGGCAATGATGCCGGAACAAAGGCCGGTGCCGGTTCAGGTTCCAAAGCCTTGTGACGACTGAAGGCAAAGGACTGTGGAATGCCGATGGAGCGCATGCCGAAACGCCCCAGCAGGCTACCTTCGGCCGGGCCGATAAACAGCACACCGTCGACGTGGGTCAGACGTTTGAGGACTTCGAACACCTGCTGTTGCGTTGCCTGATCGAAATAGATCAGCAGGTTGCGGCAGAACACGAAGTCGTAAGGAGGCTCGTTGGCGAGCAACGCCGGATCAAGCACGTTGCCGACCTGCAGGCGCACCTGGTCCAGCACCCGGTCACTGAGGCGAAAAACGTCGTTCTGCGCCGTGAAATGCCGGTCGCGGAAGGCGATATCCTGACCGCGAAACGAATTCTTGCCATACAGCGCACACCGGGCCTTTTCCACCGACAGCGGGCTGACGTCCATGCCTTCGACCTTGAACTGGTGCGGCTGGAACCCGGCGTCCAGCAGCGCCATGGCAATCGAGTACGGCTCTTCGCCGGTTGAGCATGGCAGGCTGAGAATCCGCAGGGCCCGCAGATTGTTGATCTCGGCCAGACGTTTGCTCGCCAGTTTCGCCAGGGTGGCAAAGGATTCCGGGTAACGGAAAAACCAGGTTTCAGGAACGATCACCGCTTCGATCAGCGCCTGCTGTTCATCTCGGGAATCCTGCAGGATTCGCCAGTATTCGTCGGCGGTCAACGCATTGGACGCGGTGCTGCGCTGGCGCACGGCACGCTCGATGATGGCCGGCCCCACGGAGGTCACGTCAAGGCCGATGTGTTCCTTGAGGAAATCGAAAAAACGCTGATCGCCGCTCATGGCCGCTCCTCTGGCAACGCCAGGTCCAGCGGCGGCGACGGAAACAGCAGCGCGCGCACCTGATCGTCCAGCAAGTCGGCGACCCGCACCCATTGCAGCAAACCTTGCGCATCTTCCCGCACAGGCCCCAGGTAAGGGGCCTGGCGATTGTCGAGGCCGTAGGGCTGAAAATCCGTCGGGTTGCATCGCAAGGTGTCGGTGGCCTGCTCCAGAATCAAGCCGAGCAATTTCGTCTCTGCGCCTTCATCCGCGCGGTAATGAACCAGCACCAGCCGGGTGCTGGTTCGAGCCTGGGCAGGCGTGCCAAACGTCAGGGCGCACAGGTCGATCACCGGCACCACCGCGCCACGATAGGCGAAAACCCCGGCGACCCAGTGCGGCGCATGGGCAATCGGCTTCAAGGGCTGGCGCGCCAGCACCTCCGCGACTTCGGTGGCTTGCAAGGCATAGCGCTCGCTGCCAATGCGGAATACCAGAAACAACGCATGCAACGCCTGCTTCACGGCAGTGCGTTTGGCCGTGAGTTCGCTCATCAGACTTTGAATCGCGAGACGCCGCTACGCAGCCCTACGGCCACCTGACTCAGCTCGTCGATGGCGAAACTGGCCTGGCGCAGGGATTCAACGGTCTGACTGCTGGCATCGCCCAATTGCACCAGGGCGTGGTTGATCTGCTCGGCGCCGGTGGCCTGGGCCTGCATGCCCTCATTGACCATCAACACGCGCGGCGCCAGTGCCTGAACCTGATGGATGATTTGCGACAGCTGCTCGCCGACCTGCTGCACTTCGGACATGCCGCGGCGCACTTCCTCGGAGAATTTGTCCATGCCCATCACACCGGCCGATACCGCCGACTGAATCTCGCGCACCATCTGCTCGATGTCATAGGTGGCGACAGCGGTCTGGTCCGCCAGACGCCGTACCTCGGTGGCCACCACGGCGAAACCGCGACCGTATTCCCCGGCCTTCTCGGCTTCGATCGCCGCGTTGAGCGACAGCAGGTTGGTCTGGTCGGCGACCTTGACGATAGTGACCACCACCTGATTGATGTTGCCGGCCTTCTCGTTGAGGATCGCCAGTTTGGCGTTGACCAGATCGGCCGCGCCCATCACCGAATGCATGGTTTCCTCCATGCGCGCCAGCCCCTGCTGCCCGGAACCGGCGGCCACCGAGGCCTGATCGGCAGCGCTGGAGACCTCGGTCATGGTGCGCACCAGGTCACGGGACGTGGCGGCGATTTCACGGGAGGTCGCGCCGATTTCGGTGGTGGTGGCAGCGGTTTCGGTGGCGGTGGCCTGTTGTTGCTTGGACGTGGCGGCGATCTCGGTGACTGACGTGGTGACCTGCACCGACGAGCGCTGGGCCTGGGACACCAGCGAGGTCAGTTCGCTCATCATGTCGTTGAAGCCGGTTTCCACCGCGCCGAATTCGTCCTTGCGCTCCAGGTTCAGGCGATTGCTGAGGTCACCGGTGCGCATCACTTCAAGGATACTGACGATGCGGTTCATCGGCGCCATGATCGCGCGCATCAACAGCAGACCGCAGAGGCCGGCCGCCAGTATGGCGACCAGCAGAGAGAGGCCCATGCTGATTTTTGCCGTGACCACCGCGTCATCGATGGCCGCCATGTCCTTGTCCGCCACCGCCTTGTTTTCGCTGATGATGTCATTGAGCTTCATGCGGCCTGCCGTCCAGGCCGGGGTCAGTTGCTCGTTGAACAACTTGATGGCTTCAGCTTCCTGGTTGCGCTTGTGCAAATCGAGGACGGCGGCATGGATTCGGTTGAACTCTTCGTGCCTTTGCTCAAAGGCCGCAAATTCAATTTTGTCTTCCTCCGTGGTGACGGTGCCGCGATAGTTGGCTAGCTGCTCCTGCAGGCGCGTCTCGAAAACCTTGAAATCGGCGGCATCTTCGGCGCTGACGCCCTGCCCTTCTTTCAGTCCGAGCATTTCCTGTGTCTGAAGGTAGGTGTCGACCCAGGCGCTGCGAATCATCGAGCTGAAATAGACCCCGGGCAAAGCGTCATCACGCACGCTGGCTTCGCTTTCCTCGATTTTCAGCAATCGTGAATAAGAGGTGACGACCATCAACAGCATGATGGCGATAATTACCGCAAAACTCGCCAAAATGCGTTGGCGCAACGTCCAGTTCTTCACAATCAGTCCTCAGGGGCCATTTTCAAATGCTGGGGGAGTATAGCCGAGGGCGGTGTTTCATTTATAAGACGCTTGTGCACCACCTCACATCTCGCCATAAAAGGCAGGACTCGCTCTGGACCGGGACTTTCCGCCATTGCTCAGGAAACTGACCAGTGGCGTTTCGGAAGAAAGAGGCCGTGATTCGGCCATGAGTGAAGTCGTCGTTGCCGAATGGGCTTCGCCAGCATGCCCGCGCCTACAGGTCCGGGGAAAACCTCAACTGCCCCCAACCGCGTCAATTCTGCAGGCGCTGGCTTGCCAGCGAATACTTGTGGAAGGTCTAGATCGAAGCCTGACGAACCTGTTTCTCCAATTCCACCTTCAACCCCGGCTCAAGCTTGAGCTGTCGCGCCAGTTCATCGAGATAGGACTTCTCCATGAAGCTCTCCTCATCCACCAGCATCACACTGGCGATGTACATCTCGGCGGCCATTTCCGGGGTGCTGGCGGCGCGGGCGACATCGGCCGGGTCCAGGGGTTTGTTGAGTTCGGCGTGCAACCAGTGCGCAAGCGCCTGATCGTTATCCAGCCGGGTGAACTCACCTTCGATCAACTCGCGTTCGCGCTCGTCGATATGACCGTCGGCCTTGGCCGCCGCCACCAGGGCCGTGAGAATCGCCTGGCTGTGTTGCTCGACTTGCGCCGTCGGTAAACGGTCGAGGGTTTGCGGCTCACGCTTCGGTGCCGTGCCCTGCCCCGCCTGCCAGTTGCCATATGCCTTGTAAGCCAGTACCCCCAGCGCCGCGAGACCACCGTACACCGCCACCTTGCCTCCGACTTTGCGGGCTTTCTTGCTACCCAGCAGCAACCCCATGGCGCCTGCGGCCAGCGCACCGCCGCCAGCGCCCGAAAGCAGCCCGCCCAAGCCACCGGAAGCCTTGTTCTGCGCGCCGCCCCCCTTGTTCTGCAACAAGTCCTGGCCAGATTTGAGTAGCTGATCGAGCAATCCACGGGTATTCATTTTCCGCCTCCATAAAAGGTGTAACCGGATTTGAGGCCCCAGCCTAGTTCGAAAGTGCCCGACGACTGCCAGGCAGAGTGCTTCCAGATGTTGCTCTGCTGCTTCCACTGACCGCTTGAAGCATGCAGCCAGTTTCGGTTTTTTAGATATACACTCGGACAAATCGATAAAAACCGCTCACCGGGTACGTTTCCCATGATGACCTTGCGTCAGATCCGCCATTTCATCGCCGTGGCCGAGACCGGCTCGATCTCCGCCGCCGCACAAGCCGCCTTCATTTCCCAGTCCACCCTGACCCTGGCCATCCAGCAGTTGGAGGAGGAAATCGGCGTCAGCCTGTTCAGCCGTCACGCCAAAGGCATGACCCTGACCCACCAGGGCCATCAATTCCTGCGCCAGGCACACCTGATCCTGGCCACTGTGGACAACGCCAAACGCAGCCTGCAACAAAGCACCGACCAGGTCGCCGGGCAGTTGATCATCGGGGTGACCAGCCTGGTGGCCGGCTATTACCTGGCGGACTTGCTCACCCGCTTCCAGCGCGCCTACCCCAACGTCGAAATCCGCGTGATGGAAGACGAGCGCCCGTACATCGAACATTTGCTGGTCAGCGGCGAGATCGATGTCGGCGTACTGATTCTGTCCAACCTCGAAGACCGCCACGCCCTGCAAACCGAGGTGCTGACCCATTCGCCCCATCGGCTCTGGCTACCGGCCCAGCACCCGCTGCTGGAACACGACAGCATTAACCTGGCCGATGTCGCACGCGAGCCGTTGATTCAACTGAACGTCGATGAAATGGACCGCAATGCCCAACGCATGTGGTCGGCCGCCTCGCTGCAACCGCGCATCACCTTGCGCAGCGCCTCGACCGAAGCCGTGCGAAGCCTGGTGGCCGCGGGCCTGGGCGTATCCATTCAGCCTGACATGACCTACCGCCCGTGGTCGCTGGAAGGCGACATCATCGAAGCGCGGCCGATTGCCGACCTCAGCCAGACCCTCGACGTCGGCCTGGCGTGGCGACGGGGTACGGCGCGCCCGGCGCTGGTGGACCCGTTCCTGACCGTCGCCCGCGAGCAACCCCACGGTGGACGCAAGCCATCTATTTAATCGAACGCCACCTTCAGTATTTAGTATTTGTCGACCTCGGGTCCGCGCACTAGTCTTGCTTCATCTATAAGACGGCCGGCCCCAGTCACAGGGAGCAGCATGGCCACACAAGAAAAGAGAATCCGAAAAATGGCTGGCGCGCAGACCCCGTTGTTTACCGCCTTGTTGATCGATGGCGAATTGGTCGCGGGCCAGGGCGTTGTCGAGCCGATTCTCAACCCGGCCACAGGCGAAGTCCTGACGCAGATCGCCGAAGCCAGCACCGAACAAGTCGAAGCCGCCATCCTCGCCGCCCACCGCGCCTTCGCCAGTTGGTCGCGGACCACTCCGCAGCAGCGCTCGAACCTGTTGCTGGACATCGCCAACGCCATTGAAAAAAACGCCGACCTGCTCGCCCGCCTCGAATCCCTGAACTGCGGCAAGCCGTTGCACCTGGCCCGCCAGGATGACTTGAGCGCGACGGTGGACGTGTTCCGTTTCTTCGCCGGTGCCGTGCGCTGCCAGACCGGACAACTCAGCGGCGAATACCTGCCGGGCTACACCAGCATGGTACGGCGCGATCCCATCGGGGTCGTGGCGTCCATTGCGCCGTGGAACTACCCGATCATGATGGCCGCCTGGAAAATCGCCCCGGCCCTGGCCGCCGGCAACACGCTGGTGTTCAAACCGTCCGAACACACGCCGCTGTCGATCCTGGCCCTGGCGCCTGCGCTGGCCGAGATTCTGCCGCGCGGCGTGATCAACATCATCTGCGGTGGCGGTGAAGGCGTTGGCAGCCATTTGGTCAGCCACCCGAAAGTGCGCATGGTGTCGCTGACCGGCGATATCGTCACCGGGCAAAAAATCCTCCAGGCCGCGGCAAAAACCCTCAAGCGTACCCACCTCGAACTCGGTGGCAAGGCGCCGGTGATCGTCTGCAACGATGCCGACATTCAGGCGGTGGTCGACGGTGTGCGCGCCTACGGCTACTACAACGCAGGCCAGGACTGCACCGCCGCCTGCCGGATTTACGCGCAGAAGGGGATTCACGATCGCTTGGTGGCCGAACTCGGCGCGGCGGTCAGCAGCCTGCGCTTTGCCGGCAAACGCGATGCCGACAACGAACTCGGCCCGCTGATCAGCACTCGCCAACGCGACCGCGTGGCCAGTTTCGTCGAACGCGCCCTCAGTCAACCGCACATCGAACGGGTGACCGGTGCCGCCGTGCATTCCGGCGCCGGCTTCTATTACCAGCCGACCCTGCTGTCCGGTTGCAAACAGGGCGACGAAATCGTTCAGCGCGAAGTGTTCGGGCCGGTGGTCACCGTGACCCGCTTCGATGAGCTGGAGCAAGCGGTGGATTGGGCCAACGATTCGGAATACGGCCTGGCGTCGTCGGTCTGGACCCAGAACCTCGACAAGGCGATGCAGGTCGCCGCGCGATTGCAGTACGGCTGCACCTGGATCAACAGCCATTTCATGCTGGTCAGCGAGATGCCCCATGGTGGCCTGAAGCGCTCCGGCTACGGCAAGGACCTGTCCAGCGATTCGCTCCAGGACTACAGCGTGGTGCGGCACATCATGGCCCGGCATGGCCGGGAGTTTTGAGCCACACGCTGCACCTCAGGTGCAGGCCTGCGTTTTCTTGCGGCTTGACGCTTGAAACTTGCAGCTACGCTAACAACAACAATTAGCAGTACGCATTACCGAACCAACTGCCCCGACCATAATTTGAAAAAGAGGGATTTCCCATGTTCGTGCACAAGACCGCACTGCTCAGTGCAATCACCACCGCGCTGCTGGCCAGTGCCAGTGTCCAGGCCGCAGAGCCGCTGAAAGCTGTCGGGGCCGGCGAAGGCCAATTGGATATCGTGGCCTGGCCTGGCTACATCGAACGTGGCGAAAGCGACAAAGCCTACGACTGGGTGACGGGTTTCGAGAAGGAAACCGGCTGCAAGGTCAACGTGAAGACCGCCGCGACCTCCGACGAGATGGTCAGCCTGATGGCCAAGGGTGGTTACGACCTGGTCACCGCGTCCGGCGATGCCTCGCTGCGCCTGATCGTCGGCAAGCGTGTTCAGCCGATCAACACCTCGTTGATCCCGAACTGGAAGAACATCGACCCGCGCCTGAAAGATGCGCCGTGGTACGTGGTCAACAAGCAGACCTACGGCACCCCGTATCAGTGGGGTCCGAACGTACTGATGTACAACACCAACGTGTTCAAGACCGCGCCTGACAGCTGGGGCGTGTTGTTCAATGCGCAAAATCTGCCGGACGGCAAACCGAACAAGGGCCGCGTGCAGGCCTATGACGGCCCGATCTACATCGCCGACGCGGCGCTGTACCTGAAAAGCGCCCAACCGGAACTGGGCATCCAGAACCCCTACGAACTGACCGAAGCGCAATACAAGGCGGTGCTCGATCTGTTGCGCGCCCAGCAGCCGCTGATCCACCGCTACTGGCACGACACCACCGTACAAATGAGCGACTTCAAAAACGAAGGCGTGGTCGCGTCCGGTGCCTGGCCGTATCAGGTCAACGGTCTGGTGAACGAGAAACAACCGATCGCTTCGACTATCCCTAAAGAAGGCGCCACCGGTTGGGCCGACACCACCATGATGCATACCGAGGCCAAACACCCGAACTGCGCCTACAAGTGGATGGACTGGTCGCTGCAACCGAAAGTACAGGGTGACGTGGCGGCATGGTTCGGTTCGCTGCCAGCAGTGCCTGCGGCGTGCAAGGAGAGCGAACTGCTCGGCGCCGAAGGCTGCAAAACCAACGGTTTCGACCAGTTCGACAAGATCGACTTCTGGAAAACCCCGCAGGCTGAAGGCGGCAAATTCGTGCCGTACAGCCGCTGGACCCAGGACTACATCGCGATCATGGGCGGCCGCTGACACACACCACCCTGTGGGAGCGAGCCTGCTCGCGATGAGGCCGGTACAGTCAACATCGCTGTTGCCTGAAACACCGCCATCGCGAGCAGGCTCGCTCCCACACTTGATCATCGCCGTTGCCACTACCGCATTCGGCTTGCAGATAAAAGATTCAGATTTTTCAGAAGTCCAGGCAGGGCCGCTGCGACGGCCCGCGCCTTTTTGGAGCACCGCACCATGACGCTTGCAGTCCAGTTCACCAACGTTTCCCGTCAGTTCGGCGAAGTGAAAGCCGTTGACCGGGTTTCCATCGACATCCAGGACGGCGAGTTTTTCTCCATGCTGGGGCCTTCCGGCTCGGGCAAAACCACCTGTCTGCGCCTGATCGCCGGTTTCGAACAACCGAGCGCGGGCTCTATCCGGATTCATGGCGAGGAAGCCGCCGGGCTCCCGCCGTACCAGCGTGACGTGAACACCGTGTTCCAGGATTACGCGCTGTTCCCGCACATGAACGTTCGCGACAACGTCGCCTACGGCTTGAAGGTCAAAGGCGTCGGCAAGGCCGAACGCCTCAAACGCGCCGAAGAAGCCCTCGACATGGTCGCCCTCGGCGGCTATGGCGAGCGCAAACCGGTGCAGCTCTCCGGTGGCCAGCGCCAGCGCGTGGCCCTGGCCCGCGCCCTGGTCAACCGTCCGCGCGTGCTGCTGCTGGACGAACCCCTCGGCGCGCTGGACCTCAAGCTGCGCGAGCAAATGCAAGGCGAACTGAAGAAACTGCAACGCCAGCTCGGCATCACCTTCATCTTCGTCACCCACGACCAGACCGAAGCGCTGTCCATGTCCGATCGCGTCGCTGTGTTCAACAAGGGTCGCATCGAACAAGTCGACAGCCCGCGCAATCTCTACATGAAACCGGCGACCACTTTCGTCGCCGAATTCGTCGGCACCTCCAACGTGATTCGCGGCGACCTGGCGAAACAGTTGAGCGGCAATCCACAACCGTTTTCGATTCGCCCGGAACACGTGCGTTTCGCCGAAGGGCCGCTGGCCGCACACGAGATCGAAGTCAGCGGCTTGCTGCACGACATCCAGTACCAGGGCAGCGCCACCCGCTATGAACTGAAGCTGGAAAACGGCCAGACCCTGAACATCAGCCAGGCCAACAATCAGTGGCTGGACGTCAGCGCCCAGCACCAGACCGGGCAACGCATCAGCGCACGCTGGGCACGCGAAGCCATGGTCCCGCTGTTCGACACCGTTGCAGGCGGGGTGTGACATGAACACCTTGGCCCTCTCTCAAACCCCGTCGGGCGGCTCGCCGTTGCGCAGGTTTTCCAACCTGCTGTATCGCCGGCCGAACCTGTACCTGTCGCTGCTGCTGGTGCCGCCGCTGCTGTGGTTCGGCGCGATCTACCTGGGCTCGTTGCTGACCTTGCTGTGGCAGGGTTTCTACACCTTCGATGACTTCACCATGGCGGTCACGCCGGAACTGACCCTGGCGAACTTCGCCGCGCTGTTCCAGCCATCGAACTTCGACATCATCCTGCGCACCCTGAGCATGGCCATCGTGGTGTCGATCGCCAGCGCCATCGTTGCGTTTCCGATCGCCTACTACATGGCGCGCTACACCACCGGCAAGACCAAGGCGTTTTTCTACATCGCGGTGATGATGCCGATGTGGGCCAGCTACATCGTCAAGGCCTATGCCTGGACGTTGCTGCTGGCCAAGGGCGGCGTGGCGCAGTGGTTCGTGCAGCACCTGGGCCTGGAACCGGTTCTGCAGTTCGTGCTGGGCATTCCCGGCGTGGGCGGCAGCACCTTGTCGACCTCGCACCTGGGGCGCTTCATGGTGTTCGTCTATATCTGGCTGCCGTTCATGATCCTGCCGATCCAGGCGTCGCTGGAACGCCTGCCGCCGTCGCTGCTGCAAGCGTCCGCCGACCTCGGCGCCAAGCCGCGCCAGACGTTCATGCAAGTGATTCTGCCGCTGTCGATTCCGGGCATCGCCGCCGGCTCCATCTTCACCTTCTCGCTGACCCTCGGTGACTTCATCGTGCCGCAACTGGTCGGCCCGCCGGGTTACTTCGTCGGCAGCATGGTGTACGCGCAACAAGGCGCGATCGGCAACATGCCGATGGCGGCGGCCTTCACCCTGGTGCCGATCGTGCTGATCGCCATTTACCTGTCCATCGTCAAACGTCTGGGGGCCTTCGATGCACTCTGAAAAGGCTTCAATAGGGCTGAAAATCGCGGCCTGGGGCGGGTTGGTGTTCTTGCACTTCCCGATCCTGATCATCTTCCTATACGCCTTCAACACCGAAGACGCGGCGTTCAGCTTTCCGCCCAAGGGTTTCACCCTGAAGTGGATAGGCGTGGCGTTCTCACGCCCTGACGTACTGGAGGCCATCAAGCTGTCGCTGCAGATCGCCTCGATTGCCACGCTGATCGCCATGGTCCTCGGCACGCTGGCCTCGGCGGCACTGTACCGCCGGGATTTCTTCGGCAAGCAAGGCATCTCGCTGATGCTGATCCTGCCGATCGCCCTGCCCGGGATCATCACCGGTATCGCGCTGCTGGCGACCTTCAAGACGCTGGGCATCGAGCCGGGGATGTTCACCATCATCGTTGGTCACGCGACCTTCTGTGTGGTGATCGTCTACAACAACGTCATCGCCCGCTTGCGTCGCACCTCGCACAGCTTGATCGAGGCCTCGATGGACCTCGGTGCCGACGGCTGGCAGACCTTCCGCTACATCGTCCTGCCGAACCTCGGCTCGGCGTTGCTGGCCGGCGGCATGCTCGCCTTCGCGCTGTCGTTCGACGAAATCATCGTCACCACCTTCACCGCCGGCCATGAACGCACCCTGCCGCTGTGGCTGCTCAACCAGCTCAGCCGCCCTCGGGACGTACCGGTGACCAACGTCGTCGCGATGCTGGTGATGATAGTGACCATGCTGCCCATCCTCGGTGCCTATTACCTGACCCGTGGCGGTGAAAGCGTGGCGGGCAGTGGCGGTAAGTAAATATCTCATCGACAACGACTACCCCCTGTGGGAGCGAGCCTGCTCGCGAAGACGCCATCACGTTGAGCATTGATGCTGGCTGACGCACCGCTTTCGCGAGCAGGCTCGCTCCCACAGGGGCCGGTTTCAAAACAAGAACTGCTTTGAAGAGGACAAACCATGCAAACCCAACTCTTGATCAACGGCCAGCTCGTCAATGGCGAAGGCCCTGCCCAACCCGTGTTCAACCCGTCGCTGGGCCGCGTGCTGGTGGAAATCAACGAAGCCAGCGAAGCCCAGGTCGATGCCGCCGTGCGCGCCGCCGATGCCGCGTTTGACAGCTGGTCGCAAACCCCGCCGAAAGAGCGCTCGTTGCTGCTGCTCAAACTGGCTGACGCCATCGAAGCCCATGGCGAAGAGCTGGCCAAACTGGAATCGGACAACTGCGGCAAGCCTTACAGCGCTGCGCTGAACGACGAGATTCCGGCGATTGCCGACGTGTTCCGTTTCTTCGCCGGCGCCAGCCGCTGCATGAGCGGTTCGGCCGGGGGCGAATACCTGCCGGGCCACACCTCGATGATCCGCCGCGACCCGGTGGGCGTGATCGCCTCCATCGCGCCGTGGAACTACCCGCTGATGATGGTCGCCTGGAAAATCGCACCGGCCCTCGCCGCCGGCAACACCGTGGTGCTCAAGCCATCGGAACAAACGCCGCTGACCGCATTGCGCCTGGCACAACTGGCGTCGGACATTTTCCCGGCCGGCGTACTCAACCTGGTGTTCGGTCGCGGGCCTACGGTCGGTAGCCCACTGGTCACCCACCCGAAAGTGCGCATGGTGTCGCTGACCGGCTCGATCGCCACCGGCTCGAACATCATTTCCAGCACCGCCGACAGCGTCAAACGCATGCACATGGAACTGGGCGGCAAGGCCCCGGTGATCATTTTCGACGACGCCGATATCGACGCCGCGGTGGAAGGCATTCGCACCTTCGGCTTCTACAACGCCGGGCAAGACTGCACCGCGGCCTGCCGCATCTATGCGCAGGAAGGCATCTACGACAAGTTTGTCGAGAAGCTCGGCGCGGCCGTCAGCAGCATCAAGTACGGCTTGCAGGATGATCCATCGACCGAGCTCGGTCCATTGATCACCGCGCAGCACCGCGACCGCGTGGCCGGGTTCGTCGAGCGCGCCGTGGCGCAGCCGCACATCCGCTTGATCACGGGCGGCAAAGCCGTGGACGGCAATGGTTTCTTCTTCGAACCGACGGTGCTGGCCGATGCCCGGCAGGACGACGAAATCGTCCGTCGCGAAGTGTTCGGGCCGGTGGTGTCGGTGACCAAGTTCACCGATGAAGCGCAGGTATTGGGCTGGGCCAACGATTCGGACTACGGCCTGGCATCGTCGGTGTGGACCGCCGACGTCGGTCGCGCCCATCGCCTGTCGGCGCGCCTGCAGTACGGCTGCACCTGGGTCAACACCCACTTCATGCTGGTCAGCGAAATGCCTCACGGCGGCCAGAAACTGTCCGGCTATGGCAAGGACATGTCCATGTATGGCCTTGAGGATTACACCGTCGTGCGCCATGTGATGTTCAAGCACTAAAAGCATCGCCAGCAGGCTGGCTCCCACAGTTTGGAATGCGTTTCCCTGTGGGAGCCAGCCTGCTGGCGATTGTGTCACTCCGGCTTCAAGGTAGAAACCGGCACTAAGCACCACCAGGCTCCACACCAAAGAAGTCAAAACAATAACCACCGATCCGGGCTGAGCCGCCATGGCCCCGCCACGGCTTCGGACATCCGAAATCTGCCGATTTTCCGGAGCAAACACTATGAGTACATCACCCGAACTCTCTGCCGGCGTTGTCGATAGCGACGCCGAGCAGCTACGTAAACTGGGTTATACGTCCAACTTCAACCGCAGCATGAGCCTGTGGGAAAACTTCGCCCTGGGCTTCACTTATCTTTCCCCGGTCGTCGGGGTTTATACCCTCTTCGGCCTGTGCCTCGCCGCCGGCGGCCCACCGATGTTCTGGGCCTACCTGCTGGTCGGTTGCGGCCAGTTGCTGGTGTGTCTGATCTTCGGTGAAGTGGTGTCGCAGTTCCCGATTTCCGGTGGCGTGTACCCCTGGGCCCGTCGTTTGGTGGGCAAGCGCTGGGCGTGGATGGTCGGCTGGATCTACTCCATCGCCCTGTGTGTGACCATCGCTGCCGTTGCCGTGGGTGCAGGTCCCTACCTGGCCGCCATGATGGGCTTTGAACCGAACAACAACACCAACATCGTCATCGCCCTGTTCCTGACGCTGTTCGCCACGCTGATCAACCTCAGCGGCACCAAAACGCTGGCGCGCATCGCCATGTTCGGCTTCCTCTGCGAACTGATCGGCGCAGTGATCGTCGGTGTCTACCTGTTGGTGTTCGAACGCCATCAGCCGCTCAGCGTGCTGTTCGACACCTTCGACATCAGCGTCGATGGCTCGTACCTGCCCGCCTTCCTCACCGCGTCGCTGGCGGGGATGTTCCTGTACTACGGCTTCGAGGCCTGCGGCGACGTCGCCGAAGAAACGCCGAACCCGAGCAAGAAAATCCCGGTGGCCATGCGCATGACCATCTACATCGGTGGCATCGCCGCGATGTTCGCCTGCCTGGCGCTGATCCTCGCCGTGCCAGACATGCAAGCAGTGATCAACGGCACCGACAAGGACCCGGTCACCACCATCCTCAACAACGCCTTCGGCCCCGTGGGTTCGAAAGTGGTGATGGGTGTGGTCATGATTTCCTTCATCTCCTGCGTCATCAGCCTGCAAGCGGCGGCGAGCCGTCTGCTGTATTCCTATGCCCGTGACGAGATGGTGATCGGTAGCCGACTGCTGAAGAAGATTTCTCCTACGACCCAGGTTCCGGTTGCCGCACTGTTCGTGTCCGGTGTCCTGCCGGCCCTGATCATCATCCTCGGCTTCTTCCTGCAGGACGCCGTCGCCACCATCGTCAGCTTCGCCGCCATCGGCATCTACCTGGCGTTCCAGATGATCGTGCTCGCGGCACTGTTTGCTCGCCTCAAAGGCTGGAAACCGAGCGGCAAATTCACCCTCGGTGCCTGGGGCTGGCTGGTGAACATCGGCGCACTGACCTATGGCATTGGCGCCATCGTCAACATGGCCTGGCCCCGTACCCCGGATGCGGCGTGGTACATCAACTACGCCATGGTCCTGAGCACCGCCATCGTCATTGGCCTGGGCCTGCTGTACATGTGGATCGCCAAGCCGTACGACCACGGTACCGCGCCTGCCGGGGATGCCTGGAAGGTGGGTCGGTAACCGTATTTGCCCCTCGATCGAAAACCAACCTGTGGCGAAGGAGCTTGCTCCCTCGCCACAGGTCAAGTGTTCGTCCTTAACTGAACGGCATGAGCCCTGAAGGCGGTTCTGCTCTTACAGATGCGACCTTCATGAAAAACCCGCGATTCCTACATCACGCGTCGCCAGAGTAGACTTGGCGCCGCGAGCGCCTGACCGATAGGCTTTGTCCCGTCGCTGCACAATCAGCGACCCGGAGTCGAAGCCGGAACATATCTACATGGCGCATCCGCGCCCCCATACGAGCTGGGGCATTTTTTTGCCTTTCAGTTTCGCGTTATGGCGGGCCGTGTGGCGCGGGCCTCTCGGCTTCCATGTTGATCGAGAATGTTCCGACTTCGAACGCCGCACGGTCCGCCACCCCAATCTGTCGAAGGATTCGTGGCGGCTCCTTTTCAACATGGAGTCGAACAATGCACAAACACGCGTCAAATCCGTCTGACACTTATCCCAGCTTCATTCCTACCGTCTTCACCCGCCACAACCGTTTCCTCCACGCCTTCATCCAGGACCATCAAGCCTGGTTCTGCGTTCAGGACCTTGGCCGCCTGATGGGTCAACCATTGAACGAACGCCTCATCCAGAAGCTGGACCCCGATCAGCGTCGCAGCGTTTGTTTGCTCAAGGACGGCAAGGTCGTCGATGCATTGATGGTCAGCGAATCGGGCATGTATGCATTGCTGGTTCACCATTTCATCCCGGAAAACCGCTACCTCAGGCAATGGTTGAGCAACGAAGTCGTGCCCCTGTTGCGCAATGCGCAGGCATCGTCTTCGGAAAACCTGCCAAGCCTGAGCGCCTTGAATTGGGCCGGAGTTTCGGTGCCTCTGCTGCACTACCAACATCACGCCTGGATCAAGTGGCGGGACATGCCTGAGTTGATGCAAGTACAACGACCGTTCCCTATAGCCGGAACCCGCTGAATCGATTCGATTGGCAAAAGGGCGAACTTCATAGTCCGCCCCTTTGAATTTCTTACCTAAAACCTCGAAACACTACGCATCGCATCCACCAGATACCTCATCGCAATCCGGTCGCTCTCCGACAATTCGCGATAGCGCTCCACCAGTTTCATCTCTTCGGAATTGAGCCGGCGCCTTCGTCGCCCGCTGCCCAGGCACGGAAAGATTCCCAGTAGTTCGGTGATGCCTTGTACTTTCGACATGGACGATGTCCTTCTCTACGTCAAAGAAAACTTCAGAAACCGCATCGCCCTACCCTTTTCAGCAGCCTTCTCGTGCCGACTGAATCGCACCGGCCCGAAGGGCATAAACCGGTCATGCCCACAGAATAGAAATAATCCGGACGCTGAAAAGCGGTTTTTAGAGTAATTAGTCGAAAAAAGCAGAAATGCCCTCTAAATCAGACGGCACTGTCGGAAATGTTTCCCGACATGTCTTGTTTCATTGCCGCGCCAGCGTCGTGCCATCAATCAATTTTGCTCCGCCATCGAACGGTTTAAGCTATTCGGCATCTGTTTAAAGTCCGTTGTGTTTGGCCGAAGGCATGTCCGAACCCTTATTTCTGATCCAGCACGTGCCAGGAACGGCGCGGGATTGTTCACGACAGGTTGTATTTATGCACCGCAGGAATTTGCTCAAAGCCTCCATGGCCATCGCTGCCTACACCGGTCTGTCCGCCACCGGCCTGCTTGCCGCCCGCGCCTGGGCCGCCACCGGGGCTGCCGATGGTGAAGCCCAGGCCTTCGATTTCGAGTCGCTGAAAGTGCAGGCCAAGCAACTGGCCAGCCATCGCTATCAGGACACCAAGCAAGTGTTGCCACCGACCCTGGCGACCATGACCCCGCAGAATTTCAACGCGATCCGCTACGACGGCAATCATTCGCTGTGGAATGAATTGAACGGTCAGCTGGATGTGCAGTTTTTCCACGTCGGCATGGGATTCAAGCAGCCGGTGCGCATGTACAGCGTCGACCCGAAAACCCGCATGGCCCGTGAAGTGCATTTCCGCCCGTCGCTGTTCAACTACGAGAACACCACGGTCGATACCAAGCAACTGACCGGCGACCTGGGTTTCTCCGGCTTCAAGCTGTTCAAGGCGCCGGAGCTGGACAAGCACGACGTGGTGTCGTTCCTGGGCGCCAGTTACTTCCGCGCGGTGGACGCAACTGGCCAGTACGGTTTGTCGGCCCGCGGTCTGGCGATCGATACCTACGCCAAAAAGCGTGAAGAATTCCCTGACTTCACCAAGTTCTGGTTCGAGACGCCGGACAAGGACAGCACCCGCTTCGTGGTCTATGCCCTGCTCGACTCGCCGAGCGCCACCGGTGCCTACCGCTTTGACATCGACTGCCAGGCCGAGCGCGTGGTGATGGAGGTCGATGCCAACGTCAATGCACGGACCGCCATCGAACAACTGGGCATTGCACCGATGACCAGCATGTTCAGCTGCGGCACCCACGAACGCCGCATGTGCGACACCATTCACCCGCAGATCCACGACTCCGATCGCCTGGCGATGTGGCGCGGCAACGGCGAGTGGATCTGCCGCCCGCTGAACAACCCGGCCACCCTGCAATTCAACGCCTTCGCCGACAAGGATCCGAAGGGTTTCGGCCTGGTGCAGACCGATCACGAGTTCGCCAGTTATCAGGACACCGTCGACTGGTACAGCCGCCGGCCGAGCCTGTGGGTCGAACCGACCACCGCGTGGGGTGAAGGCTCCATCGATCTGCTGGAAATTCCTACGACCGGTGAGACGCTCGACAACATCGTCGCGTTCTGGACCCCGAAAAAACCGGTGGCGCCCGGTGATTCGCTGAACTACGGCTACAAGCTCTACTGGAGCGCCCTGCCGCCGGTGGGCACACCACTGGCGCGGGTCAACGCAACACGTTCGGGCATGGGTGGTTTCACCGAAGGCTGGGCACCGGGTGAGCATTACCCGGAAGTTTGGGCCCGGCGTTTCGCGGTGGACTTCACCGGTGGCGGCCTGGACCGCTTGCCGGAAGGCGCGGGCATCGAGCCGGTGGTGACCTGCTCGAATGGCCAGGTCAAGGACTTCAACGTGCTGGTGCTCGATGAGATCAAGGGCTACCGCATCACGTTCGACTGGTACCCGACCAACGACAGCGTGGATCCCGTGGAACTGCGCCTGTTCATCCGCACCCATGACCGCACGTTGAGTGAAACCTGGTTATACCAGTACTTCCCGCCAGCGCCGGACAAGCGCAAATACACCTGATGACGGGTTGCGCCCTCTCACCATTCGGTTTTCCGAACGCGACCTGCCGGTCGGTTCGGTTAACCGGATTATTCAACGCTGAAAAACGCGGAAAATAAATTTAATCTCCTTATAAATCAACTACTTAACTCATTCAGCCTGGCCTGGCATGAGTCATGCTCTACACTTCTTCGACGAATGCCTGCGGTGCCAACACTTCAGGAGCTCAGGCATCCGCAGCACAAAAAGGGCCGATCAACTGGCTCCATAAAAAAAACAATGTCGAGGAAAATTTGATGCGCATCGTTCCCCATATCCTGGGCGCAGCCATTGCTGCCGCTCTGATCAGCACGCCAGTTTTCGCCGCCGAACTCACCGGCACCCTGAAGAAGATCAAAGAGTCCGGTGTGATCACCCTCGGGCATCGTGACGCTTCCATTCCGTTTTCCTACATTGCAGACGCTTCCGGCAAACCGGTCGGCTACTCCCACGATATTCAGCTGAAAATCGTCGAAGCCATCAAAAAAGACCTGGACCTGCCTAACCTGCAAGTCAAATACAACCTGGTCACTTCGCAAACCCGTATCCCGCTGGTGCAGAACGGCACCGTGGACCTGGAGTGCGGTTCCACCACCAACAACGTCGAGCGTCAGCAGCAAGTTGACTTCTCCGTTGGCATCTTCGAAATCGGTACTCGTCTGCTGACCAAGAAAGGCTCGGCGTACAAGGACTTCGATGACCTCAAAGGCAAGAACGTCGTGACCACCGCCGGTACCACGTCCGAGCGCATCCTCAAGTCGATGAACGCCGACAAGCAAATGGGCATGAACGTCATCTCCGCCAAAGACCACGGCGAATCCTTCCAGATGCTGGAATCGGGCCGTGCCGTGGCGTTCATGATGGACGACGCACTGCTGGCCGGTGAGGCCGCCAAGGCCAAGAAGGCGGAAGACTGGGCCGTGACCGGTACTCCACAGTCCTACGAAATCTACGGCTGCATGGTGCGCAAGGGCGACGAGCCGTTCAAGAAAGCCGTGGATGACGCCATCAAGGCCACCTACGCTTCGGGCGAGATCAACACGATCTACGACAAATGGTTCATGCAGCCAATCCCGCCTAAAGGCCTGAACCTGAACTTCCCGATGAGCGACGAGCTCAAGGCCCTGATCGCCCATCCGACCGACAAAGCGGCTGACGACAAGAAATCCTGATTTCTGACTAACCTTATCTCCTGAGAGGGCCGCGGCCCTTTCGGGAGGTTGTCATTCCCTGCTGGCATTTCTGGAAACACTCGAACCGGTGGCTGTCGAGCCGATCGTGTGTGCCTGATCGAACTGACCTGTGTGTCACCCGATCGGGCGGGAACGGAGCTTTCCCCAGGCGGGTACTTGTACATCGATCGAATCCGAGGGGAGACCCTAATGAATTACAACTGGGACTGGGGCGTGTTCTTCAAGTCCACCGGCGTGGGCAGCGAGACTTATCTCGACTGGTACATCGCCGGTCTGGGCTGGACCATCGCCATCGCCATCGTGGCCTGGATCATCGCCCTGACACTGGGCTCGATCCTGGGTGTCATGCGTACCGTGCCGAACCGCATCGTATCGGGCATCGCCACCTGCTACGTCGAGCTCTTCCGTAACGTGCCGCTGCTGGTTCAGCTGTTCATCTGGTACTTCCTGGTGCCGGACCTGCTGCCGCAGAACCTGCAAGACTGGTACAAGCAGGACCTGAACCCGACGACCTCGGCCTTCCTCAGCGTCGTCGTCTGCCTGGGCCTGTTCACCACCGCTCGCGTCTGCGAACAAGTGCGCACCGGCATCCAGGCCCTGCCCAAAGGCCAGGAATCCGCGGCTCGCGCCATGGGCTTCAAGCTGCCGCAGATCTACTGGAACGTGCTGCTGCCGCAGGCTTACCGGATCATCATTCCGCCGCTCACCTCGGAATTCCTGAACGTCTTCAAGAACACCTCCGTGGCCTCGTTGATCGGCCTGATGGAGCTGCTGGCGCAGACCAAACAGACCGCCGAGTTCTCCGCCAACCTGTTCGAAGCCTTCACCCTGGCAACGCTCATTTACTTCACCCTGAACATGAGCCTGATGTTGCTGATGCGTCTGGTCGAGAAGAAAGTCGCCGTACCGGGCCTGATCTCCGTGGGGGGTAAATAATGGAACTCGACTTCTCGGGCATCATCCCGTCCCTGCCGGGCTTGTGGAACGGCATGATCATGACCCTGCAACTGATGGCGCTGGGCGTCATCGGCGGGATCATCCTCGGCACCCTCCTGGCGCTGTGCCGTCTGTCCCACAGCAAACTGCTGTCGAACCTGGCCGGTGCCTACGTCAACTACTTCCGCTCGATCCCGCTGCTGCTGGTGATCACCTGGTTCTACCTGGCGGTGCCGTTCGTGCTGCGCTGGATCACCGGCGAAGACACCCCGATCGGCGCGTTCGCCTCGTGCATCGTGGCCTTCATGATGTTCGAAGCGGCGTACTTCTGCGAAATCGTCCGGGCCGGCGTGCAGTCGATTCCCAAGGGCCAGATGGGCGCTGCCCAGGCGCTGGGCATGACCTATGGCCAGATGATGCGCCTGATCATCCTGCCGCAGGCGTTCCGCAAGATGACCCCGCTGTTGCTGCAGCAGAGCATCATCCTGTTCCAGGACACGTCGCTGGTTTATGCGGTGGGCCTGGTGGACTTCCTCAATGCCTCGCGCGCCAGTGGCGACATCATTGGCCGTTCCAATGAGTTCCTGATCTTCGCAGGTCTCGTGTACTTCATCATCAGCTTTGCCGCCTCGCAGCTGGTCAAGCGTCTGCAAAAAAGGTTTGCCGTATGATCTCTATCAAGAATGTCAACAAGTGGTATGGCGACTTCCAGGTACTGACTGACTGCAGCACCGAGGTCAAAAAAGGCGAAGTGATCGTGGTGTGCGGGCCGTCCGGCTCGGGCAAATCGACCCTGATCAAATGCGTCAACGCCCTGGAACCGTTCCAGAAAGGTGACATCGTGGTCGACGGCACGTCCATCGCCGACCCGAAGACCAACCTGCCGAAACTGCGTTCCCGCGTGGGCATGGTGTTCCAGCACTTCGAGCTGTTCCCGCACCTGACCATCACCGAAAACCTGACCATTGCGCAGATCAAGGTACTGGGCCGCAGCAAGGAAGAAGCCACCAAGAAAGGCCTGCAACTGCTTGAGCGCGTCGGTCTCTCGGCCCACGCCCACAAGCACCCTGGCCAACTGTCCGGTGGTCAGCAGCAGCGCGTGGCGATTGCCCGGGCGCTGGCGATGGACCCGATCGTCATGCTGTTCGACGAACCGACCTCGGCGCTGGACCCGGAAATGGTCAACGAAGTGCTCGACGTGATGGTGCAACTGGCCCATGAAGGCATGACCATGATGTGCGTGACCCACGAAATGGGCTTCGCCCGCAAGGTCGCCGACCGGGTGATCTTCATGGACGCCGGCAAGATCATCGAAGACTGCAAGAAAGAAGAGTTCTTCGGCGACATCAACCACCGTGCCGAGCGTACGCAGCACTTCCTGAACAAGATTCTGCAGCACTAAAACCCACGCTCGCCCCGCCATCTGTAGGGGCGAGCCTGCTCGCGATGAATTCAAAGACACCGCGTACATTCAGAATGAACGCGTCATCGTTGACGACCATCGCGAGCAGGCTCGCTCATACAGTGTTCAGGCAAGCGCTGGTTGACCCAAGGCATCTGTGATGAAATGCGACCCCACCCCCTATCGCGCCCCGCCGCCATCACTCGCCGTGAAACCCCGTCTGATTCGTCATTTGTTCCTGCCGCCACTGATCATCGCGCTGATGATCGGATTGGGCTACGTCGGCTTCTGGATCAGTGAGCACTACGGCATCCGCAGCCTGGGCGAGAACGGCCAGCGTCAGCTGGAGTTGCACGCCCGCGCCGTCGAGAGCGAAATCAGCAAATACACCTACCTGCCCAGCCTGCTGGAACTCGAATCCAGTGTTTCGCAGTTGCTGGCCGACCCGACCCCGGAGCACCGGCAAACGGTCAATGATTACCTTGAAGGCCTGAACCGGCGCAGCCGCAGTCGGGCCATCTATGTGATGGACACCACCGGTCGGGTCATGGCCACCAGCAATTGGCGCGATGTCGACAGTTACCTGGGGGAGGACCTGTCCTTCCGGGCCTATTTCCAGAACGCCGTACGCGGCCAGCCGGGGCGGTTCTACGGCATCGGCAGCACCAACGGCGAACCCGGCTACTACCTGGCCCATGGCCTGGAAGAACACGGCAAGATCATTGGCGTCGCCGTGGTCAAGGTTCGCCTCGAAGCCATGGAAGAGCGCTGGCAACGGGCGCGCCTGGAAGCCTTCGTCAGCGACGAGAACGGCATCATCATTCTGTCCAGCGATCCGGCGCGGCGGCTCAAATCCGTGGTGCCGCTGAGTGACGAGACCAAGGAAAAACTGGCCCGCAGCCTGCAGTACTACTGGTTCCCATTGAACGAACTGCAACCCCTGGCCCGGGAAACCCTGTCCGAAGGCGTGGAAAAACTGACCTTTCCCGCCAACAGCGAACTGGACACCGACGAAGAAAACATCAGCTATCTGGCCCAGACCCGGCCATTAAGCGATACCCCATGGAATTTCACCCTGCTGACGCCACTGCAGGATCTGCGTCGCGAAGCGATCAATCAGGGCATTCTGGTGGCGGTGGCCTTCGCCCTCGTGGCGTTCCTGCTGATCGCCTGGAACGAACGGCGCAAGGTGATTTCCACACGCCTCGCCGCCCGCGAGGCCCTGCAGGAAGCCAACAGTCAACTGGAGCGTCGGATTACCGAACGCACCGTCGACCTGCGTGCCAGCAACGAACGGCTCAAGGGGCAGATCCGTGAACGGCGTCACGCCGAAGAGACCTTGCGCCGCGCCCAGGATGAACTGGTGCAGGCCGGGAAACTCGCCGCCATCGGCCAGATGTCCACCAGCATCGCCCACGAATTGAACCAGCCGCTGGCGGCGCTGCGCACCCTGTCCGGCAACACCGTACGCTTTCTGGAGCGTGGTCAGCTGGATGTGGCCAGCACCAACCTCAAGACCATCAATGAACTGATCGACCGCATGGGGCGGATCACCGCGAGCCTGCGCGCCTTCGCCCGACGCGGTGACGACAAGGGCCAGGCGTGCCTCGGCAAAGCCGTGGAAGCCGCCTTGCAGTTGCTCGGCAGTCGCGTGGAAAACGCCCATTTGCAACTGCACCGGCATTTCGACGACGTACAACTGCAGATCGACCAGACCCGCCTGGAGCAGATCCTGGTCAACCTGATCGGCAACGCCCTCGATGCCATGCAGGCGCAACCGCAACCCGAGTTGTGGCTCGAGGGTGAAGTGTTCGAGGGCAAGTATCGACTGCGCGTCAGGGACAACGGCCATGGCATCGACGCCGAAGCGCGCAAGCACCTGTTCGAACCCTTCTTCACCACCAAACCCGGCGAGCAGGGGCTGGGCCTGGGCCTGACGCTTTCCGCGAGCCTGGCCGCCGCCACCGGCGGCCACCTGGGCGTCGAACACCCCGCCAGCGGTGGTACCGCTTTCGTCCTCGGTTTACCGTTGGTAAGCCCCACTCCCGCCGAGCCCATATGAACAACGACCTTAGTGTGCTGATCGTCGAAGACGACCCCCATGTGCTGCTCGGCTGCCAGCAGGCGCTGACCCTGGAAGACATTCCCTGTATCGGCGTAGGCAGCGCCGAAGAAGCCCTGGAGCGGGTCGGCGACAACTTTGCCGGCATCGTCATCAGCGACATTCGCCTGCCGGGCATCGATGGCCTGGAACTGTTGAACCGGCTCAAGGCCCGCGACCGCAGCCTGCCTGTGGTGCTGATCACCGGTCATGGCGACATCTCCATGGCTGTCGGCGCGATGCAGAAAGGCGCCTACGACTTCATGGAAAAACCCTTTTCCCCGGAGCGCCTGGTGGACGTGGCCCGCCGCGCCCTGGAACAACGCAGCCTGGCGCGAGAGGTGACGTCGTTGCGTCGGCAACTGGCCGAACGCGATTCCCTCGAAGGCCGGATCATCGGTCGCTCGCCGGCCATGCAGAATCTGCGCGAATTGATCGCCAACGTCGCCGACACCTCGGCCAACGTGCTGATCGAAGGCGAAACCGGCACCGGCAAGGAACTGGTTGCCCGTTGCCTGCATGATTTCAGCCGCCGACACAGCAAACAGTTCGTCGCCTTGAACTGCGGCGGCCTGCCGGAAAACCTGTTCGAAAGTGAAATCTTCGGTCACGAAGCCAACGCCTTCACCGGCGCGGGCAAGCGGCGCATCGGCAAGATCGAGCACGCCGACGGCGGCACGCTGTTCCTCGACGAAGTGGAAAGCATGCCCCTGCCCTTGCAGATCAAACTGCTGCGGGTGTTGCAGGAGCGCACCCTCGAACGACTCGGTTCGAACCAGAGCGTGGCGGTCGATTGCCGGGTGATCGCCGCGACCAAGTCCGACCTCGACGAGTCGAGCAAGGCCGGCGAATTTCGCAGCGACCTGTATTACCGCCTCAACGTGGTCACCCTGGAACTGCCGCCCTTGCGCGAACGTCGCGAAGACATCCTGCAATTGTTCGAGCATTTCCTTCAGCAGTCGTCCCTGCGCTTTGACCGTGCCGCGCCGGAACTGGATAACCAGACCCTGTCGAACCTGATGAGCCACGACTGGCCGGGCAACGTGCGCGAACTGCGCAACGTCGCCGAACGCTTTGCCCTGGGTCTGCCTGCCTTCAAGAAACCCGGCGCCAGCGCCGGCAATCAGGGCCTGGCCTTTGCCGAAGCGGTGGAAGCCTTCGAACGCAACCTGCTCAGCGATGCCTTGCAACGCAGCGGCGGCAACCTGACCCAGGCCAGCCAGGAACTGGGCATGGCCAAGACCACCCTGTTCGACAAAGTGAAGAAGTACGGGTTGAGCCACTGATGGATTTGAGGCTCAAGGCAACACTGGCGCGGCGGTGACGAAGCTGATGGCGACGACCGTGCTGGTTCGCCTTCACACCTGCCCTCCTGTGGGAGTGAGCCTTGCTCGCGATGAATATGCAGGCGATGGGTTTTTCCAGGCAGCCTGCGTCATCGTTAACGTCCATCGCGAGCAGGCTCGCTCCTACAGTGTTCGTGGATGTACGCCGAGTCCGTGAACGCACCAAATCCTGTGGGAGCTGGCTTGCCAGCGAAGGCGGTGTGTCAGGCGACATCGATGCTGAATGTGCCGCCCCCTTCGCGGGCAAGCCCGCTCCCACAGTGTTCGTGGATGTACGCCGAGTCCGTGAACGCACCAAGTCCTGTGGGAGTGAGCTTGCTCGCGATGAATATGCAGGCGATGGGGTTTTCCAGGCAGCCTGCGTCGTCGTTAACGTCCATCGCGAGCAGGCTCGCTCCTACAGTGTTCGTGGATGTACGCCGAGTCCGTGAACGCACCAAACTCTGTGGGAGCTGGCTTGCCAGCGAAGGCGGTGTGTCAGGCGACATCGATGCTGAATGTACCGCCCCCTTCGCGGGCTTGCTCGCGATGAATATGCAGGCGATGGGTTTTTCCAGGCAGTCTGCGTCGTCGTTAACGTCCATCGCGAGCAGGCTCGCTCCTACAATGTTTGTCCCGGGTTTGGCGCGTCCCTTGCATTTACCCACTAAAGCCCTCTCGCCCGGCCTTCAGGCTGGATGAACCTGCGGGGGCGATTGCCAAAGGGTAAATCCTGACTGTGAACATCGTGATTGCAAACCGAAAGGCGCCACGCCCATGACCTTCACCGTGATCGTGCTGGTGGCGTGTTCCATTGTGATGGACGTCATTGGCCAGCTCTGTTTCAAGCTCGGCCTGGACCGAATGCCGGAGCTCGAAGGCGGGTTTCGCCTGAATGCGTTCTGGGGCCAGGTGTTCAACGCACCGCTGCTGTGGTGCGGGATCGGCGCCTTTGTGGTCGAGTTTCTGGTCTGGCTCGAGGCCCTGTCCCGGGCGCCGCTGAGCCTGCTGTTTCCGGCGGCGGCCCTGGCTTACTGCGGCGTGGTGCTGGCGAGCAAAGTGATCCTCGGTGAAACCGTCAGTCGCCGTCGCTGGGCGGGTACGCTGGTGATCTCGGCGGGCGTGATGCTCGTGTGTGTCGCTCATGGATGAGGGTCAATCGATGATCGACAGCAAGACGGGCTGGCTGCACGAACGGCTCGGCACCCTCGTGCTCTGGGCCTTGCTGATCAGCTTCGAAAGCGCCGGCCAGATCGCCAGCAAAGTCGGCGGCGATCAACTCGGGCAGATGGACTTCACCCTGCAATGGCTGTTGGCCGTGGCCGACAATCCCGGGGTGTGGGTGGCGATCGCCTGCTACATCGGCGCGTTCTTCGTCTGGATGCTGATCCTGCGACGCAGCAGCCTGTCCCTGGCGTTTCCCCTCAGTTCGCTGGTGTTTGTCGGGGTACTGCTGGGGTCATGGCTGGGGCTGGGAGAGCAGATCAGCGTGCTGCACTGGGTGGGGGTGGCGGTGATCATGGGCGGGGTGGCGTTGCTGGCCGAGGGTGAGCAAACCTGAAGCTACCGCGACTTTTGTGGCGAGGGCGCTCACTCCCTCGCCACACCCTCTCATTTGAACTTGTAGGCAATCGCCACCTGCGCTTCACCCTGATTGGTATCGCCAACGGCTTTGACAATGCTGCTGTCCGCCGCCGACCCCGTCAGGTGAATCCAGCTGGCACTGGTCAGCAGCGACCAATGGGGCGCCAACGGGAACTCGAAACTCTGGGTCAGCGCCACGTTCTGCAACCCGCCGCCGGCGTTGTAGCGACGAATCCCCGAGGCCTGTGACTCATCGGCGCTGACGCCGAAGTAGGTCTGGGTCTGTCGGGCATCGGCGAAATGCGCCGTCAGGTTCGTGCTGCCGATCACCCCGCCACCGAGCGGATAACCCACCTCGCCACCGACCCGCCCCAGCACCCCACCCTGCCCGCTGCCGCCGCCCACTGCCTGGCCGACCGAGGCAAACACCCGCCAGAAATCGGCCGGCGCGTACTGCACGAACCCGCCCACCTCGGCCATATCCGGCACATCGCGCAAGCCACGCAACGACCCGTTCGCGGTGCGGCCCGGCAGGTAGTTCGCAAAAGGCCCGGCGCTGAAACCGTTGGCCTTGAAGGCACTCCAGGTCAGCCCGTCGTCAGTGCCGAGACTGACATCGCCCCAGTCCAGATCGAGGTACGGCACGGGTCGGGTTTCGTATCGACTGCCGGTCGGATCATGGGGTTCATAGCTCAGGCCCAGCCCGGCTTCGCCGGTGAGGCCATCGGCGTGGGCGTTGATGGAAAGACAGGTCAGCGCGGTAAAGAGCGCAACGGTAATCCTCGACATGAGGCAATTCCTTATACGGTACATGCGCGCATCAATCCCTGAATCGATGCCATCAGGCAAGCACTCATGTTGTTTGTAGCGACCTACAAAAATTGTAGCTTCACCAACGCGAACACAGGCCGGAACCCCAGCCCCGCTGGGCCGGACGCGATTGGCACAGTCCCTGCTCTACCCCTTTGGCAAGCGCAAACAGCGCGAAACGCTCAATAGGTACAACAGATGATTGACTGGCATATCGTGTGTGATTTCGACGGGACCATCACCCGCACCGACGTGATCGACAGCATCCTCCAACGATTCGCCGACCCAAGCTGGGAAACGATCGAAGAGGAGTGGCTGGCAGGCGACATCGGTTCCCGTGAATGCCTCAGTCGCCAGCTCGCACTGGTCAAGGCCACCCCGACCGAACTGCTCGGGTTCTTCGACGGCATCGACATCGACCCGGACTTTCCTGATTTCGTCGACCACGTCATCGGCCTCGGTGCGTCCCTTGAAGTGGTCAGCGACGGCATCGAACAAGGCATCGCGCGCATCCTGGCGCGCCACTACGTCAGCCTCCTGCCGATCCTTGCCAACCGCTTGCGTCAGGTCGATCACGACAGCTGGCGCATCGACTTCCCATACGCCAACGATGCCTGCCGCGCCGCTGCCGGCAACTGCAAATGCAAATCCACACCCAAGGCCAGGCGCGTGCTGGTGATCGGTGACGGCCAGTCCGACATGTGCGTGGCCTCCACCGCCGATTTCGTGTTCGCCAAGGATCGCCTGGCCGAGCACTGCGAGCGCAACGGCATTGCCTTTGCGCGCTTCGACAGCTTCGCGGAACTACCAGCCCTGGTGGCCCTTTTACCCAACGCCAACGCCGCCAACGCCACCTCTTTCAACGCAGAAACACAGGAACTTTTCCACCATGTCTGATATTCGAATCGCTACCGCCGAAGACCAAATCCTGCTGGAAAAGGAAGCCAGATACTGCTCCTACGGCGACACCGTTCACTACATCGAGCCGCCGCGCATTTTCAGTCGCTGCGAAGGCTCCTACGTCTGGGACACCAGTGACCAGGCTTATCTCGACCTGCAAATGTGGTACTCGGCGGTCAACTTCGGTTACGCCAACCCGCGCCTGAACAATGCACTGAAACAGCAGATCGATACCCTGCCGCAGATCGCCAGCCAATACCTGCACAAAGGCAAGATCGAGCTCTCGGAAATGATCGCCGTGGACGCGAAGAAGAAGTTCGGCCTCGACGGTCGCGTGCACTTCAACGTCGGCGGCTCGCAGTCCATCGAGGACTCGTTGAAAGTCGTGCGCAACGCCACCAACGGCAAGAGCCTGATGTTCGCCTTCGAGGGCGGTTATCACGGCCGCACTCTTGGCGCCTCGTCGATCACCTCCAGCTACCGCTATCGCCGCCGTTACGGCCACTTCGGCGAGCGCGCCAATTTCATCCCGTTCCCGTACCACTTCCGTGGCCCCAAGGGCATGACCAAGGAAGAGTACGGCAGCCACTGCGTGCAGCAATTCGCCCGCTTGTTCGAGACCGAATACAACGGCGTCTGGGACCCGAAAGTCGGCCAGAGCGAGTACGCCGCGTTCTACGTCGAGCCGATCCAGGGCACTGGCGGCTACGTGATCCCGCCGATGAACTTCTACAGCGAACTCAAGCACGTGCTCGACCAGCACGGCATTCTGATGGTGGTCGACGAAATCCAGATGGGCTTCTACCGTACCGGCAAGTTGTGGTCGATCGAGCACTTCGACGTCAAACCGGACGTGATCGTCTTCGGCAAGGCCTTGACCAACGGTCTCAATCCGCTGGGCGGCATCTGGGCCAGGGAAGAGTTGATCAACCCTAAAGTCTTCCCGCCGGGCTCCACCCACTCGACCTTTGCCTCCAACCCCCTGGGCACGGCGGTGGGTCTGGAAATGTTCAAGATGACCAGCGAAGTCGACTACGGCGCGATGGTCATGAACAAGGGCAAGTACTTCCTCGAAGGCCTGAAAGACTTGCAGAAACGCTACCCGATCATCGGCGACGTCGATGGCCTGGGCCTGGCCCTGCGCTGCGAAATCTGTGGCCCGGACGGCTTCACGCCGGACAAGGCGACCCTGGATTTCATGGTCGAAGAAGGCATGAAGGGCGACATCGAAATCGACGGCAAACGCCTGGGCCTGATCCTCGATGTCGGCGGTTACTACAAAAACGTGATCACCCTGGCCCCGTCGCTGGAAATCAGCTACCCGGAAATCGACCTCGGCATCGCCCTGCTCGATCGCCTGCTGCACCGAGCGATGAAACGATGAACGCGACGGTTTCACCGGACGCGATCGACATGGGTGAAGGCCGCGCCGGGTTTGTCCTCGGCAGCGGCGAGGTCGCGGTGTTGTTGATCCACGGCCTCACCGGCACCCCGACGGAACTGCGTCGGGTGGCCATGGGCCTGGCGAAAGCCGGGCACACGGTCTACGTGCCGACCCTGGCCGGCCACTGCGGGGGCAACGCCGACCTGCAAGCCACCGGCTGGCGTGACTGGTACGAAAGCGCCCGCAACACTTTCGTCGGTATACGGCGCAAGCACGAGCGCGTGTTCGTCGGCGGCTTGTCGATGGGCGCGGTACTGTCGATGTACCTGGCCGCCGAACACCCCGGGCAAATCGAAGGCTTGATGCTGTATTCCACCACCCTGCGCTACGACGGCTGGAGCATCAACAAACTGGCGTTCCTCACGCCCTTGCTGATGAGAATCCCGTTCGGCGTGCACCTGTGCAGCTTCGAAGAAAAACCGCCCTATGGCATCAAGAATGAACGCCTGCGAGCGATCGTCGAGCGCCAGATGAAAGAAGGCGAAAGCAGCCAGGCCGGTTTGCTGACCATGGAAGGCGTGACCGTGCGCGAACTGCACCGACTCAACGCCGTGGTGAAAAAGCGCATGCCGTCGATCACCACACCCACGTTGGTTCTGCACTCCCTGGAGGACGACATCACCAGCCGCTGGAACGCCGACTATGTCGAACGCAAGCTCGGCGGGCCAGTGGTCAAGGTCATGCTGGACGACTGCTATCACATGATCACCGTCGACCTGCAATACCACCGGGTGATCGAGCTGAGCGTCGACTTCATCCAGCAGCGCTTCATCCAGCAAATCTCCCTGCCACAGCCCCTGCGCCAGGACCATCGGCAACTGGCCTGACCCCCAGAGGGCGAGCCCGGCTGCAGCCGGGCTGCCACTGCCGAGGCAATGTCGGCTACTGTATTGCATCAGGCTTCACGATTTATCCCGAAATGGCTTTCGACAAGCGAAACCCGATGACCAGACACCGCCCCTCCAACGCCCGACCCTTTGCCCTCTCCGGCTGGAGCCTGCAACGCAAACTGGTACTGGCCTTCTGGCTGGTCAGCGTGATCCCAACCATGATCGCCGCCGAACTCGCGGCCACTACCCTGTCGCAGATTTTCGACAGCAACGTACGAATCTGGCTGCAGGAATCGACCAAGATCGTCGAAGACGAAATCGGCGAAATACTGCGCGACAATGCCCGGGCCGCACAGCTGTTCCTGCGTTACAGGCGCCCACCCATCGATCAACTGTCGGCCCAGAACGACCAACTGACCGCCGACATCGCCGACGCCATCGGCATCGACGTGGTGGCGCTGGTGCGCAACAGCGATCAGAAAGTGCTGTTCAGCACGGCCTCCGACGACATCGTCCGGCAGATCAGCCTCGCCCCCAAAGCCGTTTTGCAAACCCTGCAAGTCGGCGGTATCGCCACCGGCACGGTGGTCTCGACCTTCGAGACAGAGCAGGCCGGTGTCGAGTACAAACTGCTGGTGGCCACTTACCTGGACAGAAATTTCCTCACCAGCGTGGCCGAGGTGCACTCCCTGGACCTGCGGTTGTACCTGGCCAAGGCCAATGACTTCGCGGAAGTGTTCTCCTCCCAGCGCTTCGAAGATCACCCGTCGGCCGTACCGGAAAAAATCGAACAGATCCTGCGCGCCACCCGGGAACCGACCGAGCAGTTCACCAATCGCTACAGCGGCATCTACCGCCCGATCTTCAATGAAGAAGGTGAGCTGCAAGGCGTGATTTTCAGCGGTCTGCTACGCCACAGCAGCCTGTTGGGACTGGTCAATCAAAGCAACCTGTTCATCCTGATTTTCCTGCTCAGCTCGGCGGCGTCCCTGACGGTCGGCTGGCTGGTCTCGCAGCGCCTGACCAAACCCTTGCGCGGGCTCTCCAACGGCGTTCAAGCCGTGATCGCCGGGGACTACCGCCAACGCTTGCCGGTGACAGGCGGTGACGAACTGGCGGAACTGAGCAGCACCTTCAACCACATGAGTGAGCGCCTCGGCGAGTTGCAGCATCTGGAATCGCAGCTGCGTCGCCGCGATCGCCTGCATGCCCTGGGCGAAGTCGCGATGGGCCTGGCCCATGAAATCCGCAATCCACTGGGCATCATCAAAACCGCCACGCAACTGCTGCATCGACGCGCCGACCTGCCCGAAAGCGACAAGCGGCATCTGGAATACGTGGTCAGCGAAGTCAGCCGGATCAATGACCTGATCACCGACTTCCTCGATTTTGCCAAGCCCAGCGCACCGATGCGTTCGACCCAATCGGCGCGCCCGCTGGTGGATGAACTGGCCGGGTTCTGCGCGCCGGAACTGGCCAGCCACCACATCGACGTGCGCATCGACGATCAGGCCCCCGGCGCCACGGTTTACGCCGACGCACGGCAACTGAAACAGGCCGGCCTGAACCTGATCGTCAACGCCATCGACGCCATGCCCGACGGCGGACACCTGACCCTGGGCATCAGCCGCGACGGCCCCTACACCGTGATCAGCATCAGCGACACTGGCGAGGGCGTCGAACCGGACATGCTCGAACGCATCTTCACACCGTTCGTCACCACCAAGGCCTCTGGTACCGGGCTGGGTCTGGCGAAGGTCTTCTCGATCATGGAAAGTCATGACGGACGCATCGAATGCGTCAGCGAAAAACAGGCCGGGGCCACCTTCAGCCTGTACATCCCGGCCAACGGTGCCGACTTCGACGAGGGCAGCGATGACACATAACGTACTGGTGGTCGATGACGAGCCCAAGCTCTGCGACCTGCTCGCCTCGGCGTTGAGCCAGAACGGCATCAGCGTCTTCACCGCCGGCAACGGCCTGCACGCGCTCAAGGTGCTGGAGGTCGAAGACATCGACCTGGTAATCAGCGACTGGCGCATGCCCGGCATGGACGGCCCGCAATTGCTGGCGGAAATCAAAAGCCGTTTCCCGCAGCTGCCGGTGATCGTCATGACCGCCTACAGCACGGTGAAAAACGCCGTGCAGTCGATGCGCAACGGGGCCTTCGACTACATCGCCAAACCCTTCGACATCGATGAACTGGACATCACCGTCAGCAAGGCCCTGCAGTTTCGCGACATTCTCAAAGACAACCAGCGCATGCGCGCCGAACTCGATGAACACCAGCAGATCGACAGCCTGATTGGCGACAGCCCGAGCTTTCGCCGGGTGCTGCAGGCGATCGATTCAGTGCGCGAAAGCAACGCGACGATCCTGCTGACCGGCGAAAGCGGCACCGGCAAGGAAATGGTCGCCCGGGCGATCCACAAGCACGGCAATCGCGCCGACAAACCCTTCGTTGCGGTGAACTGTGCGGCCATCCCCGAAGGCTTGCTGGAAAGCGAAATGTTCGGCCACCGCAAAGGCGCCTTCACCGGCGCCGTGACCGACCGGATCGGACGGTTCCAGCAGGCCGACAAGGGCACGCTGTTTCTCGATGAAATAGGCGAAATGCCCCTGGCCCTGCAGGCGAAAATCCTTCGGGCCTTGCAAGAACGGGTGATCGAACCGGTGGGCGATCCCCGCGAGCGCAAGGTCGATGTGCGGGTCATCGCCGCCACCAATAAAAACCTGCTGGACGCGGTGGCCAACAAGGAGTTTCGCGAAGACCTCTACTATCGGCTCAACGTGTTCCCGATTCCCCTGCCGGCCCTGCGCGAACGCGTCGAAGACATCGCCCCGCTGGCCCGGCATTTCGCCCATTCGCTGGGCGCTGCCGCCGGCAAACGCATCACCGGTTTCAGCCCGCAAGCGTTACAGGCCATGGCCAATTATTCATGGCCGGGGAATATCCGCGAACTGCAAAACTGTGTGGAGCGCGCCACCATCGTCGCCTCGGGGGCGGTGATTGAAGACGATGATCTGCCGGCGTACCTGTTTGCTTCGTCGCCAGCCGGCAGCGGCGCCATTCTCAGCGAGGGCGCCAGCGTGCCGCCGGATCTGGACGCCGCGTTGGCGGAAGTCGAAAAGACCTACATTCTGGCGGCGCTGGCACAGAGCAACGGCGTACAGGCCGCCGCCGCGCAGTTGATCGGAATCTCCGAGCGCAGCTTCTGGTACAGGCTGAAAAAACTCGGGATTCATGTGGACAAGATCGTGCGCTGAGCCAGGAAACACACCACCCACTGTGGGAGCGAGCCTGCTGTGTCAGGCCTGGAGCGCTAGCGCCCTGAAACCTGCTGCAATTGCGCCTGGGTCATCGCATCCTCAAACGGCACGGGCACAGACTTCACCGCGCCGTAGAGGTTGCGATAGCGCCAATAGTTACCGTTGTTGGCCAGTTGATAACCGCGCTCGACCACGCGCCGACCGTCCAGTACATAGCGCAAGGTTTCCTGGGCTGCCGGAGGCGGTGTCGGCTGCATCAGGTCGGTGGCCAACACCCGCATGGACTCATCGATGCATTCATCGAGCACGGCGGTAACCTTCGCCAGTTCCAGGCTGCCGTCATCGATGCACTGCTGGCCGCAGCGGCGAATCGGCTGGCTGGCCACCTCGATGCGCATGCGATACAGCGGCGAACCGGCAATGTCCTGAACCTGCACCTGATTGACCAGCACAAAACTGCCGCGATCCGGGGTCAGCATCAGCTTCGGTTCGATCAACAAACGAGCCGTGACCTGGCCTTCGCCCTGCTTGAGCCCGGCACTTTGCGAAGCCCGTTGATAGCGCTGCTGCAGGCGTTCCTGCAACGCCACGCCACCGAGCAAATCGGCCATGGGTTGCGCGTCTTTGAGTGCGGCTTTTTCCGCATCGCGCTGCAGGCTGCCGCTGCCCACCTGGGTATTGACCACACTGGCCACCAGCAGCCCGGCCAGTCCGGCACTGTTACCCGAGTTCGCGACCAGGTTCTGGCTGATCGAAGCCGCCTTCAATGCAGCCTCGGAATCGATCACCGTGCTGGCACCGACAAACGCTTGCGGCACTTGGACATCGACCTTGAGCCCGTGGGCCTGGACGTAGGGCAATGCGCCCTGATCCTTGAAACCGGCGTCGGGGGCCGGTTTTTGTGCGCAACCCGTCAACATCAACAGGGCCAGCGCGCTGGCCCCAACGATTGGACGCTTCATTGTGCGAACGGAGTGATCATTTGCTGACGGCTGGTATCCACAGCCTGGTAGAACGCATTGGACAGGTTGCTGTAGGTCGGCTCATCCCACTCGCCCTGAGCGGCTTGAGTCACGACAAAAGGCTTGAACCACAACAGTTTGTTGTCGGCCAGGTCGACCACCAGGCCCTGCCCACCCACCTGCGCCATCGGCACGCTGGTCGGTATAAAGCCGTGGTAGCTTCGCGTGGCACCGGTGGCGTAGACGTTCACCAACAGCAACCGGTCCACCCCATAAGCCGCCTTGACCGGCGTCAGGTCGCGGGTCATGTAGCCTTCGTGGAACGAGATTTCCTTGTAGGTTTTCAAATCCAGCGGCTCGTCGATACGCTTGGCTTTGTAGCCCTTGGCCTGCAACTTGGCGACGATCAAGTCCGGCAAGGTGGTCAGATCACGCACTTGCCACTGCTCGACATTGGCACTGAGTTTGCTGTTGACGCCCTTGTTGATGGCGTAGTCGAGAAATCCCTGATTTCCGGTCAAGGCCAACACCGGCGGCGGTACCACGGTGATCGCCACACCAATGGTCGGCTCCTTGGCATCCCAGAATTGATGATCCAGCGGTACGGGAGGTTGGACATTGGCACAACCGGTGAGGGTCAGGCAGGCAAGCAAAGTCAGCGCAGCGATAGTGCGTAGAGCGTGAAAATTCATGGATCAAATCCCTATGATTGAAAACATCGCTGCCTGTATCGGCAGCCACGGTCAAAACCATAGTGGCATATAGCTACTTTTTTGACGACTGAAAAATGTCAGTCGACGGTTGCCCTCATGATCTGGGGCGGGGAGTCACAGCAGATTGTGTTCGGCCACCGGCTCTATCTGCGCCCAATGCGAGGTGTCCTCGCGATGAGCCCGCAAGTACGGCAACACCGCCGCCAGCAACGGCGCCTTGAACGCCTCCTGGAAACGATGGGCCAATCCCGGAATCAATTTCAACTGGCTGCCACGGATATGCGCCGCCAGGTGCACGCCATGCATCACCGGCAACAACGGATCGGCGGTGCCATGCACCACCAGCGCCGGAACGCGTAACTGGTTGAGCAACGCCACACGGCTCGGCTCGGCGAGGATCGCCATGATTTGCCGTTTCACCCCTTCAGGGTTGAACGCACGGTCATAGGACAGCGCCGCCTGATGCAACAGCGCCTGGCGATCATCCGTCACCATCGGGCTGCCCAGGGCCGCCAGCAAGTCAGCCTGTTGCTCCAGCGCGACCTCACGATTGGGTGCCCCGCGACGTGCGAGCAACTGCACCAACGCCGCACTCGGCGCCGGCAAGCCTTCGGCCCCGGAACTGGTCATGATCAGGGTCAGGCTTTCGACCCGTTGCGGGGCCATGGCGGCCATATGCTGGGCGATCATGCCGCCCATGCTCGCCCCCAATACGTGGAATTGCTCGATGTGCAAGGCATCCATCAGCCCCAGGCCGTCATCGGCCATGTCGGTCAACGAATACGGCGCCGACACCGGCAAGCCGAGCTTGTAGCGCAACACTTCGAAGGTCAGGTTGGCCTCGACCGGCGGTTGCCGCCAGGTGGACAGGCCGACATCGCGATTGTCATAACGGATCACCCGGAAGCCCTGCTGACACAGCGCGACCACCACCTCGTCCGGCCAGTGAATCAACTGCCCGCCCAGGCCCATCACCAGCAGCAACGCCGGATCGGAGGCGCGGCCGATGCTCTGGTAGGCCAGGCTCACCTGCGCCAGATCAACCCGTTCGGTCGGGACATTGACATCGCAACGAGACGCCGCCCATGACGGCAGGCCAAACAACGCGGCCATGAAAAAGACTGTCGATAAAAACAAAGCGCGCATGAAGAAACACCGAAACGCAGAACCCCAGTAGAGCGCGAGTCTGATGAAGTTTGTTCAAGCGCGCTGCCACAGTTCGATGACAGTTTGATGAAGTGTGCCGGGCGGTCATCAGGGCACACTCAGCGCCGCGCGATAACTATGTACCGCCCGCCCCTCGTTCGACCGACCTCTAATGACCCCGACTTTTTCACCCATCGGAGTCCTGCTTCATGCTCGAAACACCCACCGCACCGCCGGCCGACTTCGGCCTCGTTCCTCCATCAGCCCAAAACACCGACGAAAACCTGTACCTGAGCGCCTCGGCGCGCTGGAACGATTGTCGCGATCAGTGGCTGGCGCTCATGGCGCAGAACCCGCAAGCCCCCTTGACCGCCGACTGGTGGCAGGCACGCGCACGCGGCACCGACCGGTCGCGCAAGGCACAGGCCATTGGCTTGTATCGCCAGCATTTCGAGGCGTCGTGCCAATGGGCATTCACCCAGGGCACCTTGAATGCCGAACAGCTCAACGTGCTGCTGGAGCTCGTCACCCCGACCGCGCCAAACACCACCCCCGAAGTCCTGGTGTACGTCGAAACACTGTCGCTCAGGGGCGACAGCGGCCTGACGGTCGAACTGCCGGGCGCCCTGGTCATTACCCGCAACACCGACCAACCGGTCAGCCAAATGCTGTATTGGCCGTCTCGGCAAGTGCCGTGGATGACCTTTGAAAGCCGCAACGACATGGAACGCTGGTTGATCCGGCAGCAACCGCAACCGGGGACCAAGGTCACGGTCGACTACACCGTCCTCGACAAACCCGAGCTGGGGAAAAGTGCCGAATCCCTGTTGGCGCGACTGGCCACCGCCGCTGCCGAGCGGCCACGCAACGACGATGTTTTTGCCCCGCCCCCCGACCTGCCCATGGCGGACGCCAATGACGACGTCGCCCCGTTCGCGCAACTGAGCCCGGACATTCCATTTGACCTGCGCCGCAGTGCCGTACTGCACCAGCAAACAGCCCTGGAGAACCTGCTGGGCCCGAACTTGCCAGGCGACCCGAACGACCCGCGCCTGCAGCGGCTGCAACAGCAATTCGACGCCCTGCGCAGCGCCGAGCAGGCCAGCACCGAGGCCGCCAGCGCCCTCCTGGGTACCGACGGTGCACCGCAACTGCTCGAATTGCGCAAGCAGTCAGGTCCCCATTACACGGCCCTGTATCAGGCGCGCCTGAGTGGCCTGCGTGCCGAAGCCGACCTGCAATTGCGCCTGAATCAAATCAGCAACGATGAACATCAGTGGCTCACGACCGTGCTCGACGCGCCCGATCAGCCACGACCGGCTGACACAGCGGTCGCCCGACTGGTGCTGTCAGCGACGGTCAACGAAGGCGACACCGCCACGACGCACACCCAGGAACTGGATGGCGTGTTGGTGTTCGCCCGTCCATCGGCCTTGCTGGCGTCTGCCAGCGACAGTCTGCTGCTCTATTGGCCCGGACGTTTCGGCGGCCTGCAACGGTTCGCCTCCCGCCAGGCGCTGGAGCAGAGGTTGTTCAAGCGGCCGGCCAACGACGACACGCAAACCCTGGACCTCCCGACGCTGACCGGCAATCCGTTCGAATACGCCTTGCAAACCCAGCTTCAAAGCTGTGAACAGCAGGCGGCGCGACTGATGACCGCCAACCCCGTTCCGTCCCATGCCAGCCAACGCGCGGCGGAACTGGACAACCTGCGCGAACAGACCCTCGCCCGCCTCACCGTTCCCACGGCCCCCGCACGGGAGCTGGCCTTTGCCCACATCCTCGAGCAGAACCGCAGCGTCCTGCTGGCCACAGGCTTGCCGTCGTCCCTCAGCGCACTGTCCGCGGCCCAGCGCGACCGCATCAAAGCGCTATTCACCGCCTACATCGCGGCGATGAAGCGCTCCCATCAGTTGCTGGAGCGGGAACTGCCGCTGCGCGAGGCCTTCAGTAAAAAGGCCATCGACGCCCGCCTGCGCAAAGACTTCGCGCTCACGCAAAACGTTGAAGTGATGCTCGACCTCCCCGACACCACCACCTGGCGCAGAGAGCTGATCCAGGGCCCGGCGCCTGGCACACCGCAAAAAAGTGTACTGATCGGCAGCGAGCAACGCAGCCTGTTGTCCATCGCCGAACTGGCGCAAGGCAATATCGATCAGCCGATGGGGTGGCGCTTGTCGTTGATGCGGGTCCAGATCAGCGGCGCGGACGAGGGCGAACGGCAGAAGCTGCAAACCGGCATCACCCTGGCCTACCTGCGCAAACTGGTCACCGAACTGGATCTGGCCGGAAAATACGAGACGTTGATCCGCGAGACCTTCCTGGGCACTCCGGCCGCCTCGGCCTTCAGCAATGAATATCGACGTGAATGCCTGAGCGAACCCTGGCGCCTGATGCTTGAACTGCAAGGGGAGTTCGCCGTGCTCGCCAAAGACATCGATGTCGCCGGCCAGCGCGTGCTTCGGATCGCCATCGACGCCAACAGTCGTGAAGCCTTTGCGGTCGACGGCAAGCGCATCGTGTTGTTGCCTGCGCACCTGACCGTTGGCGGCACGGACACGCCGGGCCAGGGACCGAGCACCCTGGCCGGCGTGACCTTTATCGTCGAGCAAATCAGCGGCCTGACCCTGCTCTATCGGCCTGACTGCCCCGACGGGGTTTTTCTGCGTCAGTTCGACAGCCTCGAACAGGCGCGGAAGTTTCTGTTTAACCAATGCCTGCACAGCACGATGGTCAGCTACCTGGCCGGTCGCGCCCTGACCGGGGAGTTCGCCCGGCACGTCAGCCGGATCAACCAGGCCCTGCTGAAAAACTTCGACGCCCTGATCGGCATCGGTACCGCCTGGCCGAGCACCACATCCCTTACAGCGCATCTGCTCAATGTGCACATGGGCCGTCTGCTGGAGGCGCATCGGGCGACATCGCGCTCCAACGATGCCTTGTATCTGGAGCACGTCGCGCTGCGCTGCGGGGCCCTGTTCAACTACCTGAAAATGGCGCTGGGCGTCGTGCCTTTCGTGGGTACGGCCATTGCCCTGTACGACGCCTGGAGCAGCGCCAACCTGGCGGTGGCGGCCTTCTTGCGCGGTGATGTCGGCCATGGCCTGGCCGAGGTGGAAGCGGTGTTGCTGTCATTGATCGACGCCGCCATGGACCTGCTGCCCGGCGCCAGCGCGACGTCCGGCACCGCGCGTGCCGCCACGCGCGGGCGACAACTGCGCGCCATGACGAAAACACCGGGCGCCTTGCAGGTGTCGACCCCGCAGCAGGTCCGACGCACCCTCGAGCGCTTCAGGGGCTATGAGTACGAACACGAGATATCCCTGGCCGGCCTGCAACCGGGCACCGAAGGGATCTATCGCAACGTTTATCGACACACTGACGGCGACTTCATGGTCAGCCAGGGTCGCATCTATCGCATCGAATTGACCGACAACCCACCGCAATGGCGCTTGAGCGCCACGGGCACACGGACCTATAAACAACCCATCGCCCTGGACGAAGCCGGCCACTGGAATACCCACTACGCGGTGTACGGCACCGTGACCGCCGGAGGGGGTGCCGGTGGCGGCGCGGTGCTCGGGCATGTGGCTGACGGCCTCGACCCGCTGTGGCCCGCCGCGATTCGCCGCTGGTTGCCACGCTGGTGGGCCGACCGGGCCTTGCGCCGCCAGTTGACCCTGACCAACACCGTCGACGCCTACACCCGGCGGCTGCAAACCCAGACCCACGGCTCCAACGCGGTCCTGGGGCACTACTTCAAACTTGAATTGAACCAGCGTCCCCCCCTTCGTGCCAAAGTCGACACCGCCTGCGTGAACGACATCGAACTTGCACAGGCCCTGTACCTGAACCTTGAAGAGTTGATGCTGTTCAGCCATGGCCGAAAACGCACGCAGATCGAAGACTTTCAAAGCCGCTGCGCCTGGGTCATCGTTGATCGCACGGTGCGGCGGGTCGAATTGGCCAGAGAGCGACTGGTGGCACATCTCGACCGTATCGATCAACTGGTGGCCCGTTCGGACGCCACGCACTACAGCGATACCGCTGCACACGTGCAATTGATGGCGCAACGCAAGGAAGTGCGAATCGAGTTTCTCAAGGATTTTGAGCAGCTTCACGCACAGGCCGCAGAAGCCAATCGATGGAACGGCAGGATCACCCATCGCGTACAAAAATCGAAGATGGCCCCGGAGATGGCCACCATTAACGAAAAATTCAGCAATGCCAATTACCACTACCTCAAAGCGGCGCATGTGCTGGAGATCATCACCCACTACAGCGCCGTCACCGACCAGTCCTGGGTCTACTTTCACGTGCAATTGAAGGAGGCCCGCAACAAGGTCGGGCGTGCCCTGCTGACCCAACATCATTTGCCGGAAGTACAGGCCACGTTTACCCAGCGCAACAAGGTGCTCGAAGATTGCCTGGCGACCTATGCCAAGTTTCGCCGCCACCTTGGGGCCTGGTCGCTGGGTTATCCACAGCATCTGGATCTGGAGCGCGTCACAGCGTTTCTCGACATCCTGGAAAACGTCGAAGCGTCGGCTCGCCAGGCCATCAAGACACGCCCATCCAACACCCCGAAAGCGGGAAGCGCCGGGAAACAATTGTTCGAGACCGAAGACAACCAACTGCTCATCGGCGTTGCCAGCACCGATGCCGTGACCCGACAACAGCGCTTCACCGTCGAGGGCGTCGATGGTCACAGGGAAACCTGGCTACCCCGTTCCTCCAGCGGCAAATACCACCTCAGTGAACCCGTGACTGCTGCGCCAACGGAGCTGACGACCGATATCACGCCGTTGCTGGTGGAGGCCAGGAAACGACTCGGCACCGTGGACGCCTACAAAAGCAAAGTCGAAGGCTACGCCCGCCAGGACATGTTGCCGGTCGATCTGGAGCACATGATGATCAGTGAAGCCGCGGAACTGAACATGCGCGCCCGGGCCATCGAACGCCTGTCGCCCACGGAGACGGTCGCGCTGCAATTGCGCAATCGCGCGAATGAATTGACCCGTGCCGGCCGCACCCTGCGAATCGACCAGACCCTGAACAGCAAAACCCCGACCGAGGGCTACCTGGACTATCTGCTCGAACAACGCGTGGTGGACATCCGCAAGGAGGGCGGCCTGCGCGATCTGGGCAAACGCGCGGACGGGCGCAGGGATTTCCTCCAGGAGTACGAGGTCCGCGATGTGCGCGGTGAGTCACCGCAGACCTTGTGGTACGCGCATTTCCACTACGGCTCGGCGAAACCTGCGTTCAACGACTTCGTCAAAGGTCATTTGAAACTGCCGGAGCAACGCAACCTGGGCCTGCAATGGCAGCAGGCCCAGGCCGAGAGTGGCGCCCACGTGCAAGCGATCTGGCGCGGCGACATCGGCAAACCGCTGGGGATCAAACACTTCGCCGAACTCTAAACAGCGCAAACCCTTGTAGGAGCGAGCCTGCTCGCGAAAAACGCAGGTGCACCGCTGAGTATCCGGCTTCCCGCGTTATCGTTGACGTCCATCGTCGGAACGCCGCCCGGAGCCGGCTCGCTCCTACAGGGGGGGTAGTGATCAGGCCAGTTGGCTGCGCAACTGTCGCGCCGCCGCCACCATGTTGACCAGCGCTGCTTCGGTTTCCGGCCAGGCACGGGTTTTGAGACCGCAATCGGGGTTGACCCACAAACGCTCGGCCGGAATGCGCTTCACCGCTTTGCTCATCAGCTTGACCATCTCGGCGGTGTCCGGCACCCGTGGCGAGTGGATGTCGTAGACGCCCGGACCGATGTCGTTCGGGTAGTCGAACGCCTTGAACGCCTCCAGCAATTCCATGTCGGAACGCGACGTTTCAACGGTGATCACGTCGGCGTCCATGGCCGCGATGGCTTCGATCACGTCATTGAATTCGCTGTAGCACATGTGGGTGTGGATCTGGGTTTCGTCACGCACACCGCTGGCACTCAGGCGGAACGCTTCCACCGCCCAGTCGAGGTATTCCTGCCATTGCGCCCGACGCAGCGGCAGGCCTTCACGGAACGCGGCTTCGTCGATCTGCACGATCTTGATGCCTGCGGCTTCCAGGTCCAGCACTTCGTCACGCAGGGCCAGGGCCAGTTGTTGCGCCTGGACTTTGCGCGACACGTCTTCACGGGGGAACGACCACATCAGCATGGTCACGGGCCCGGTGAGCATGCCTTTCATGACCTTGTCGGTCTGGCCCTGTGCATAAGTGATCCAGTCGACGGTCATGGCGTTCGGTCGGCTCAGGTCACCGTAGATGATCGCCGGTTTCACGCAGCGCGAACCGTAGCTCTGCACCCAGCCGAAACGGGTAAACAGGTAGCCATCCAGCTGTTCGGCGAAGTACTCGACCATGTCGTTGCGCTCGGCTTCACCATGGACCAGCACATCCAGCCCCAGGCGCTCCTGGATCTGCACGGAGTGGCGGATTTCGTGGCGCATGGCATCGTTGTAGTCATTGGCCGACAGCTTGCCTTGCTTGAAGGCCTGGCGCGCCAGACGGATGGATGCCGTCTGCGGGAACGAGCCGATGGTGGTGGTCGGAAACGCCGGCAGTTTCAGGCGTGCACGCTGCTGTTCGATGCGCTTGGCAAACGGCGCATGACGCTGGCTGTCGTTCGGGCCGATCGCCGCGACACGTGCCTGCACGTCGGCCTTGTGGATGCGCGGCGACTCCGCGCGGCTGAGCTGAACGGCGCGGCTCTCCGCCAGGGCGGCTTGCACCTTGGGCGCCTGAGGATCGTTCAAGGCATCGCGCAACACAGCGATTTCGCCACACTTTTGCACGGCAAACGCCAGCCAGCTTTTCAGTTCCGGATCGAGTTTGTCTTCACGCTCCACATCCACCGGGCTGTGCAGCAGCGAGCAGGAACTGCTGACCCACAGGTTGTCGCCAAAGCGTTCCTGGGCAAATTGCAGTTGCGCGAGGACCGGCTCCAGTTCGCAGCGCCAGACGTTGCGGCCATTGACCAGGCCCACCGAGAGAATCTTGTAGGTCGGCAGCCGATCGAGCACATGCAGCAGTTGGTCGGGCGCGCGCACCGCATCAATGTGCAGACCTTGCACCGGCAGGCCAACGGCCAGGCCGAGGTTGTCTTGCAGACCGCTGAAGTAGGTCGCCACGAGTTTTTTCAGCGGCGAATACTGGAGGATGTGGTAGGCGCGTTCGAAGGCGTTTTTCCAGGCTTGCGGCAGGTCGAGGGTCAGGATCGGTTCGTCGATCTGCACCCATTCGACGCCTTGGGCGGCGAGGCGGCCGAGGATTTCGTTGTACACCGGCAGCAGGCGTTCCAGCAGGTCGAGCTTGTCGAAAGGGTTGCCTTTGGCCTTGCCCAGCCACAGGTACGTCAGCGGGCCGATGATCACCGGTTTGACGTTGTGACCGAGGGCCCTGGCTTCAGCGACCTCGTCGAACAGCTGTTCCCAGCTCAGCTTGAACGGCTGCTCGGCGCTGAATTCCGGGACCAGGTAGTGGTAGTTGGTGTCGAACCACTTGGTCAGTTCCTGGGCGTATTGCGTCTGGCCATGCTCACCGCCGCAGCAGGTCGCCGTGGCGCCACGGGCCATGGCGAACAGGGTGTCGAGGGTCGGCAGGCCGTGCGCGTCCCGGGTGCTGTCGAAGCGCTCGGGGATCACACCGAAGGCCAGGGAGTGGGTCAGTACCTGGTCGTACCAGGCGAAGTCGCCGACGGGCAGCAGGTCGATGCCGGCGTCTTCTTGCAATTGCCAGTGGGTGGCGCGCAACTGGCGGCCGACGCTTTGCAGCGCCTCCTGGTCGAGATCGCCCTTCCAGTAGGATTCGAGGGCTTTTTTCAATTCGCGGTCGGCGCCGATGCGCGGAAAACCGAGGGTGTGGGCCAAGGCCATGGTGAGTTTGCTCCCTTAAAAGATGGCGCTATTGTCGACAGCCAGGGCAACATGAGACAAACTCAACCTTTTCGTGTTGATCACAAGTTTTCCTCATGGAGCCTACGGTGCTTGAAATCCGTCACCTGAAGACCCTGCACGCCTTGCGCGAAGCCGACAGCCTGGTGGATGCGGCCGATCGCCTGCATTTGACCCAGTCGGCGCTGTCCCACCAGTTCAAGGAACTGGAAGAGCGCATGGGCATGCCACTGTTCGTGCGCAAGACCAAACCGGTGCGCTTCACCAGCGCCGGCTTGCGCCTGCTGCAACTGGCCGACGCCACCCTGCCGCTGCTGCGTGGCGCCGAACGCGACATCGCGCGGCTGGCCGGTGGCACCGCCGGTCGCTTGCACATGGCGATCGAGTGCCACAGTTGCTTTCAGTGGCTGATGCCGACCATCGATCAATTCCGCGACGCCTGGCCGGAAGTCGAGCTGGACCTGGCGTCGGGGTTTTCCTTCGCGCCGTTGCCGGCCCTGGCCCGTGGCGATCTCGACCTGGTGGTGACCTCCGATCCGCTGGACCTGGTGGGGATCACTTACGTGCCGTTGTTCACCTACGAGGCAATGCTCGCCGTGGCCAACCAGCACCGTCTGGCGAGCAAGGCCTACATCGTCCCGGAAGACCTGGTCACGGAAACCCTGATCACCTACCCGGTGGAACGCGACCGCCTGGACATCTTCACCCGTTTCCTGGAACCGGCCGATATCGAACCGGCGCAGGTGCGCACATCGGAACTGACGGTGATGATGATGCAGCTGGTGGCCAGCGGACGCGGCGTCTGCGGCATGCCCCATTGGGCGCTGCACGAGTACAGCTCACGGGGTTACGTGAAGGCCAAGCGGCTGGGCGAGAAAGGACTGTTCGCGACGCTGTACGCGGCCGTTCGCACCGACATGCTGGATGCGCCGTACATGCGCGATTTCCTGCTGACGGCGAAGGACACGTCGTTTTCGACGCTGGATGGGGTTAGCGCGGTTCGCTAGACCACCACACCCTCTGTGGGAGCGGGCTTGCCCGCGATGGCGTCAGGTCAGTCGACACATGCTTTGAATGTCAGACCGCTATCGCGGGCAAGCCCGCTCCCACAGGGGTTGGCGATGTGCCTGGATCTCACGCCACATGTGAATCTTGTCGAAGTACTCCTCGCCCACCCGCACCGCCATCGGCTCAAGCCCGAACTGGATGAACCCGCAACGGCGGTACAGGTTGAACGCGGCGTCATTGCCGGCGGTGACGGTCAGTTTGATCAGCCGCAGTTCCGGATGCTGCTGCGCCTCGGCCAACACCGCCTGTACCAGCTGATAGCCGAGCCCGCGCTGACGGACATCGGCGGACACGTACATGCCAAACAGCGTCGCCTTGTGCCGGGCCTTTTCCCGAGTCTCCAGAGCCAGCCCGACAATGCCCGCCATCCTGCCCTCTTCGAACGCGCCGAACACCGGATCCAGCTTGCTGGTCAGGCGTGACTCCCACCACTGCAAGGGCATGGAGGCACGCTCGCGCACGCTGGAGGTGAACGCCTGCGGGTGACGGTCATAGGCTTCGAGCATCAACTCCCGGTAAGCCAGGGCGTGGCCGGCATCCAGACGTTCGATCCACATGTTCAAGCCATCCGGCGTTGTTCAAGCATCAGCCGCAGCGCCAGCGCCGACAGCACGAAGCCCATGAAATAACGCTGCAGCGCCAGCCAGGTCGGGTTGCTGACGAACCACGAGGCGATGCCCGCGGCAAACAGCGCGATCAGCAGGTTGACGCAGAAACTGACGCTGATCTGGGTCAGGCCCAGCACGATGCTTTGGGTGAACACCGAACCGTGTTCGGGGCTGATGAACTGCGGAAACACCGAGAGGTAGAACACCGCGATCTTCGGGTTCAGGGCACTGGTCAGAAAACCCATGGTGATCAGTTTGCGCGACGAATCCGGCGGCAACTGTTGTGCCTCGAACGGCGACCGCGCACCGGGTTTCACCGCTTGCCAGGCCAGCCACAGCAGGTACAGCGCGCCGGCCCATTTCAACACTTCATAAGCCATCGGCACCGCCAGGAACACAGCGGTCAAGCCGGCCGCCGCGGCGAACAGGTGCACGAAAAAACCCGAGACCACACCCAGCAACGACGTCACACCGGCCTTGCGTCCCTGGCAGATCGAACGGGAGATCAGATAGATCATGTTCGGCCCCGGCGTCAGGACCATCAGCAACGCGGCAGCGGCGAAAATCAGTAAATCCTGAAGTGGGATCATGGCAGTTCCTTGGCGTGGATGATCAGGCGATCGCGGTCAGCGAAGCCCGATAAAACGGCAGGATCAGGTCACGTGTCAATGGCGCGAGGGTGACATTGCCATCGGTGGCCGGGTCGATCCAGATCACTTCTTCGATCTCTGCCGCCGGGGAAACGTCGGCATCAATGGTCAGCAGATAGATTTCCGCCTGTACGACAAAACCCGGTTCGTTGGCAGCCGGAGCCGAGAACTGCCCGAGAAAAGTCGCGCAGGCTGGATCAATGATCAAACCCAACTCCTCTTCCAGCTCACGGGCCAGGGCATGGACCGGTTGCTCATGGGCCTCGATTTTGCCCCCCGGCTGCATGAACGCCTCGGTGCCACGCTTGCGCACCAGCAAGGTACGGCCGTCGGGGCCGATCAGCAGGGCGGCGGCGATGTGGATAAGTCCGGAATCAATGAGAGAAACTTCAGTAGGAAAAGACATCGCTGACCAAGGGTCCATGTGAGGGCCGTACAGAATCCCACGCCTTTTTGCCTCGGCCAAGGGCTGAGTCTCGTCAAGGACCAGAACGGTCCGCTGACAAGTCCGGAAATTTCCCACGAACGAGTTTGGTAGCGTGTTTGCACCGATTTTCTACGGTCCATCACCCCGTTCGCAGCCTATGGAAACCCCTGCATGTCCGACATCTCAACGCTGAAAGAAAAAATCGACACCAAGACATTTCATCTCGTTCTGTTGGGGCTACTGACAGGTGGGCTCTATTTGAACATCTGGATGTATAAAACCTTTACCGCACTGGAGGATGTCACTCACATAAAAACCATGAGTTCGGCCTTTTTTATCGGCTACCTGGCCCTAATCGGGGCAATCGGATATATCAGCGTCGTCCCCCATCTCTATGCGCTCGTGCTGACCGGTATCCTGTTGTTATTACTCGCAGCACTTTCCCTGCTCTGGTGCTTTCGCGTGCGGCGGGTGCTGAAGGCTTACGCCTTGGCTGTACACAACTTCGAGCTGCGTATGAACCTGGTCTATACCGGGCTTTTTACCTTTTACTACATCAACTACTGCATCAACGCCCTTCCGAGTGACAAGCAGAAGCACGAAGACAAGACGCGGGCGAAACACGAAGCCATTCAAGCCTGAACGAAAAAGGATCCGCGCAAACGCCTGGTTGCAGGCCGTGTCGTTGTCACGGCCCGCCAATTGGGCGAGTTCGACCTTCATGGGTATTCCTTGTCATGGATGCCGGGCGGCGCAAAGATTGCCCGGTCGCTGCCTGTGCGCCAGTATGCGCGGCAAGCCAGCAGGCGGGGAATTACGCCGCCGGGGTAACACGATAGGGGTAGAGGCATGACACTTTCGTTGGACAACATCGCCTGTCGGAGGTGGCGCCGGAGCATTTCGAACTCACCGAGTACTATCAACGCTACTTTCGTGTGAATGTCGTGGCGGACGAAATCCAGTTTAATTGTCAGCTCGAAGGCGACCGCACGCTGTGCCTTTCACTGGGCAGCAAGCAGCCAGGATATCTCCATCGAAACCGTAAAGGTCCACAAGAAACACATGTACAGCAAGCTGGGGATCAAATCCCAGTCCGAGCTGTTTTCGATTTTTCTACAGGCACAAAATGCCTGACATGGCACTGAAATGCTTTTCTGCAGGAGCGAGCCTGCTCGCGATGATCGTGAACGATAACGCGGGGAACCTGATGCCCCGCGGTGTTCTCTGGTTCATCGCGAGCAGGCTCGCGCCTACAGTGATTTGCGTTTAGCCGAATATTTGAGTCCGAACCCACGGAAACCGTATGAGTCTGTCACTCCTGAGCCGCTACGCCTTCTTTGCCGTCTGCGTGATATTCACCCTCGCCAGCCTGCCCTTTCTCGAGCACGACTGGCTGTGGCCGATCACCGCTGTCACGGGCGTACTCAGCCTGATCGGTGTTTTCGATTTGCTGCAAAGTCCCCACGCAGTTCGCCGCAATTACCCGATCCTCGGCAACATTCGTTACATGTTCGAAGCCATTCGCCCGGAAATCCGCCAGTATCTGCTCGAATCCGACAGCGACGCCCTGCCGTTTTCCCGGGCCCAGCGTTCACTGGTCTACTCCCGGGCCAAGAATGAAAGCGCCGACAAGCCGTTCGGTACCCTGATCGACGTGTATCAATCGGGCTTCGAGTTCATCGGCCATTCCATGCGTCCGGCGCCCTTGAGCGACCCCGCCAGTTTCCGCGTGATGGTCGGTGGCCCGCAATGCACCCGGCCGTATTCCGCGTCGGTGTTCAACATATCGGCCATGAGCTTCGGCTCGCTCAGTGCCAACGCCATCCGCGCCTTGAACCAGGGCGCCAAACTCGGCAACTTCGCCCATGACACCGGCGAGGGCAGCATCAGCCCGTATCACCGCGAACACGGCGGCGATCTGACCTGGGAACTGGGCAGCGGCTACTTCGGTTGCCGTACCGCGGACGGGCGTTTCGACCCCGAACGCTTCGCGGCGCAGGCACAGACGCCGCAGGTGCGGATGATCGAAATCAAGATGAGCCAGGGCGCCAAACCGGGCCACGGCGGGATTCTGCCCAAGCACAAGGTCACCCAGGAAATCGCCGATACCCGCGGCATCCTGATGGGCGAAGACTGCATCTCGCCGTCACGTCACAGCGCGTTTTCCACGCCTATCGAGTTGATGCACTTCATCCAGCAGTTGCGTGAGCTGTCCGGCGGCAAACCGGTGGGCTTCAAGTTTTGCCTCGGCCATCCATGGGAGTTCATGGGGATCGCCAAGGCCATGCTGGAAACCGGCATTCTCCCGGACTTCATCGTGGTCGACGGCAAGGAGGGCGGCACCGGCGCCGCCCCGGTGGAGTTCACCGACCACATCGGCGTGCCGATGCGCGAAGGGTTGCTGTTCGTGCACAACACCCTGGTTGGCCTGAACCTGCGGGACAAGATCAAAATCGGCGCCAGCGGCAAGATCGTCAGCGCCTTCGACATCGCCAGCGTCCTGGCCATCGGCGCCGACTGGGCCAACTCGGCGCGTGGCTTCATGTTCGCCATCGGCTGCATCCAGTCGCAAAGCTGCCACACCAACAAATGCCCGACCGGTGTTGCCACCCAGGACACCTTGCGCCAACGGGCGCTGGTGGTGCCGGACAAGGCCCAGCGCGTCTACAACTTCCACCGCAACACCCTCAAGGGCCTGGCGGAGATGCTCGCCGCCGCGGGCCTCGAACATCCGTCGCAGTTGTCGGCCAAACACCTGGTGCGGCGCATGTCGGCAACCGAGATCAAACTGTTCTCGCAGTTGCATGTGTCCCTGAAACCAGGGGAGTTGCTGAACGGTGAAGTGAATGGCGAGTTTTACTCGCGGATGTGGCAGATGGCGCGGGCCGACAGTTTCGAGCCCAATGAGATCGCGGCTGCTTGACCGCCACGGCCCCGTCACCGCGCTTCACCAGCGAAGCGTTTTGATCGGGGCCGGTTCCTTCATCACGATAAAACCGTAATCCCCGATCAGGTAGATCCGGTAGTACCGGCTCTCTACCAGCGAGGGAAAGCCTTGATACCCCACCTTCGTCGCGTTACGCCGCTCCTTCTCCGCGACCACGTTGGTGATGCCCACCTTGGGCAGGTTTTCGGCCAGCATGTAAAAGTCGGTGTTCAGCAGATAGTGCAACACCGGCATGTGCTTGAATGAGCCCGCGGCCCCCGTTAACCAATGATCGGAATAGGTCACCGACAGGTAAATGCGCTTGGCCTCGCGCAGCGCCCGATGGCTGGCGATGTCGTACTCGAGGCTGTAGAGCGCGCTGCTGGCGAAGGTTTTCTGCAGCGTCAGCACACGCCCATAGGCGAACGACAGTGACAGCATCGCCAACAGCGGCACCACCAACAGCAGCGGCAATCGCTCGTGCAGGGGGGCCAGTGCCAGATGAGCCAGGTAGAACATCAGCACCAGCAAGACCGCGAAGCCCATCAAGGTTCTGGCGCCTTCGTTGAAGTCGCGGAAAAACAGGGCAACCCCCGACACCAACAGCAGCACCATGGGCACGCTCAGCACACAGAGCAGGCCGATCAACAGTTTCTTCGGTCCACTGTCCGGACGCCGCACAACCCGTGAACCCAGGCGAACCGCACCGGCAATGGCGCACAGCAGCAATCCGGCGAACACCCAGGCAAACCCGCCATGGAACAGCAACACCACTTTCTCCAGCACCCGGCCGATGTTGATCTGGATTTGCAGCAAGGGTTGCGCGCCCCCGTTCAGCAACAGCGTGCGCCCCTCTCCCATGAAGGGGTAAGCGCTGACGCCGTAGATCAACCCGCCCAGCACCAGTTGAGCGAACTTCCAGCCGATCAGACCGCCCCACTGCGGCCAGGCCACTTTGTCATTGGCGGCCCGCAACACTTCCAGGCAACACAGGCCGAGAAACACATTGAGGCTCACCTGATACAACCCGAGCGCCAGTGCAATCAGGAATGACGGCACCAGCCATTGCACATTGCGCGAGGGGTGGCGAAAGGTGATGGCGTAGATCACCGCCACCACGCTCAGGACCATGATCGGGCCGTCGTACTGATAAGAGAGGTTTTGCAGGAAGAACGGGTTGTACCAGAGCGGCAACAGCACCAGACAACTGGCGACCGTCGGTTGACGGAAGTAATGAAAGGTCAGGCTGGTCAGTGCCGAGGCCATGGCCACGGTTGCGATCAACAGCGGCAACGGAAAGATGTTCGGCGCGGCGTTGCTGAAGGTCAGCGCGTTGTAGAACAGCTCGGCGAACAATCGCCCCTGTTCGGCCCAGGCCATCCCTGCCGACAGCGAGCGCCAGTTGTCATCGATGTAGGGGAAGTCTGCCAGGATCAGCGGCAGCACATACAAAAAGGTCGCGAGCAGGAAAAACAGCCAGACCTGACGGCGACCGAGTTCCCTGACGAAGAAATCACTGAATCTGCCCATGCTAAGGCCCAGGCCGGTCTTTGCCGCCGCCCATGTGTTTGACCACAGCGAGGGGCCGGTGAATCCGCGTGTTCGCAACGCCGATCACCCAGTCGCCGGACAAGCCTTTGCGCACCCGTCTCATGCTGACAACCCTGTGTTGGAACCCAGTACGTCCACCTACATTTGAGCTTGTCTACTGTCAGAAATCACAGGCGTGAGGGCCTTTCAGACCAGCGGTTAAACGCTGCGAGACATTCCGAAATATCCCGACTTTGCATTTGTCGGCGAATCACGCCACCCTGCGCGCCGCCGATGTGCCGGGGCGCAACCTTTCGCCCCCTTCCGGACTCCTTTGTTTAACCCCCGTTCAAGAGCCTGATGTCATGACGTTCGAGCGCGATCACCGGATCGACTTTTTTCGCGGTCTGGCACTGATCTTCATTTTCTGGGATCACGTGCCCCACAACCCTCTGGGTCAAATCACCTTGCGCAACTTCGGCTTCAGCGACGCGGCTGAAGTCTTCGTGTTTCTGGCCGGTTATGCCGCGGTACTGGCCTACGGCAAAATCCTCGCCCGCGAGGGGTTCCTGATCACCTGCGTGAAAATCCTGCGCCGGGCCTGGGTGCTCTACGTGGTGCATATTTTCCTGCTGGCGATGCTGATGGGCATTGTGTTCTTCGCCAACAGTCACGTGGAGACCCGGGACCTGGTGGAGGAAATGGGCATGCACCACTTCATCGCCAGCCCGCAACAGGCCCTGATCGATGAACTGCTGCTGCGCTTCAAACCGAACCTGATGGACCCGCTGCCGCTGTACATCGTGCTGCTGGCCGGGTTACCGCTGGTGCTGCCGTTGCTGGTGCGCAAGCCCTGGGCCGTGGTGGCGGGGTCATTGACGGTGTATCTGCTGGCGCAGTGGCTGGGCTGGAACCTGGCCGCCATCAAGGACGGCGTGTGGTACTTCAACCCTGTCGCCTGGCAATTGCTGTTCGTGCTCGGTGGCGCGGCGGCGATTCACTCACAGCGCTCGCGCGTGCCCGAGACTCGACCTTTGATTCGCCAGCCTTTGTTCATGACGGCAGCGGTATACGTTGTGGTCGCCGGCGTGCTGACTGTGTTGTGGCGCTGGCCGCAGATCCACGATGCGCTGATGCCGGCCAGTCTGAGCAACCTGTTGTACCCGATCAGCAAGACCAACCTGTCACCCGTGCGCCTGTTGCACTTTCTGGCGCTGGCCTACGTCACCGCGAAACTGCTGCCCGACACCGGCTGGACGAAAAACTGGCTGGCCCGGCAAAGCTGCCGCATGGGGCGGTTTTCCCTGGAAATCTTCTGCCTCGGCGTGCTGCTGGCGCCCCTGGCGGACATGATCAATGCGATGACCGACGATGCCTTCGCCATGCAGATCTTCACGGCGCTGGTGGGGGCCGGGTTGATGGCGTTGCTGGGGGCCTGGTTGGAGTTCAACAAGCGCTTGAATCAGACCATCAAAAGATCGCAGACGGTGACAGCGTCTGCCTGAGCAGATCGCGTGCGCCTGTCGATGCCGAGTTGATCTGCAAAAATACAAAAGCCCCAGCCAATGGACCGGGGCTTTTGCGTTTCAGGCGTGACGACTTACGAAGCCGACTGCATCGCACCCTGCGGCGCAGAGGTCGGTTGCAGCTTGAACACATAGAACAACACGGTCAGCAGCACCAGGAACGCCGGGCCGACATACAAGGCCACGCGAGTGTCCGGGAAGTAGGCCATCAGACCGACCACCAGCACCAGGAACGCCAGCGCCAGGTAAGAACTGACCGGGTACAGCCACATGCGGTATTTCAAGCCCGCACGTTCGCTGGCGCTCAGGCCCTTACGGAATTTGAGCTGGGCCAGCAGGATCATCACCCAGGTCCAGATCGCACCGAAGGTCGCAATCGCCGTCACCCAGACGAACACCTTTTCAGGCACCAGGTAGTTGAGCAGCACGCCCAGCAACAAGGCGCCCATCGACAGCAGCAACGCGCGACGCGGCACGCCGTTGCTCGAGGTCTTGGCGAAGCCGGCCGGGGCCTGACCGTTCTGCGCCAGGCTGTAGAGCATGCGCCCGGTGCTGAAGATGCCGCCATTGCAGGACGACAGCGCCGCCGTGATCACCACGAAATTGATAATGCCAGCGGCGGTCTTGATTCCCAGACGCTCGAAGGTCATCACGAACGGGCTGCCCTGGGTACCGATTTCATTCCACGGGTAGATCGACAGGATCACGAACAGTGCGCCGACGTAGAACAGCAGAATCCGCCAGAACACCGAGCCGATCGCATCGGGAATGGTCTTTTGCGGGTTCTTCGCTTCACCGGCGGTCAGACCGATCATTTCCACGCCGAGGTAGGCGAACATGACCATTTGCAGGGACATCAATACGCCTTGCACGCCATTGGGCATGAAGCCGCCATAGGTCCAGAGATTGGAAATGCCCAGCGCCACCCCATCGTTGCCCAAGCCAAAGGCGATGATGCCGATGCCACCCAATACCATCGCAATGATGGTGACGATCTTGATCAGGGCGAACCAGAACTCGAATTCACCGAAGGCCTTGACCGCGATCAGGTTGATGGTGCCCATGCTGACCAGGGCCGACAGCGCCCAGATCCAGCGCGGTACGTCGGGGAACCAGACGCCCATGTACACCGCCACGGCGGTGATTTCAGCGACACAGGTCACCAGCCACAGGAACCAGTAGTTCCAGCCGGTCAGGAAGCCTGCCAGAGGGCCGAGGTAGTCTTGGGCATAACGGCTGAACGAACCGGCAACCGGGTTGTGCACGGCCATTTCGCCGAGGGCGCGCATGATGACCAGAATGGCCAGGCCGCCGATGATGTAGGACAGCATGATCGCCGGCCCTGCCATCTCAATGGCCTTGGCCGAACCGAGAAACAGACCGACACCGATACAGGCTCCGAGTGCCATCAAGCGAATATGCCGTTCGCCGAGTTCACGTTTGAGCGGGCCGCCCTGAGCGGTCTCGCCGTGGGGCAGATGATTGCCAACTGGCATAGGGGTACCACCTCGTCTTGTTATTGGATATAGCCACCGAGTGTCGAAGCAATGACTGATAAGTCACCGCTTCCCATAACCGGCTCGGCCTCGTGGGCAAAACCGTCTTCCAGGACACATCCTGCAAGATCAGCGGGGCGTGCAGTATAAAAAGCCGGCGACAGAAATTTTCACTCTATAAACCACAAAATTCAGGCATAAGTCTCGGCAAAAGCGGGATCGACGGAGCTGGATTGCCTGACTTATGTAGGATTTTTCGCCATTTTGTGACGGCAGGGAGTATTGCACGGTATTGGTGCGTCGCCATGCCCGCAGACAGGCCGTTTTTACCCGATGGACGCGTCTAGAACAGCACTTCCAGCGTGCAGCGGTCCCAGTGGCGAGGGCGCTCGTTCCCGCCGGGCTGCGAAGCGGCCCCAATCCCTGTCATCGGGTTGTGCCTGACTGAACCGGTTGCCTGGTGTTGCGACTGCGGCGCACTCGAGGGGGACGGTGCGGCGATCCGACAAGCTTCCTCGCCACAGGGAACGGAAGAAACCCGATAGTTGGAGGTTCACAATTTTTTCACCATCGCCAAGCACCGTCTAAGCTTCAGACAAGTCAGATCAATCTGCGTGAATGGATCAGTCGACTATGGGCGCGTTATGGCAAACCGATTCGAGTAAAACCGTGGTCCCGACTGAACGTGTGGATGAAGCGCCTATACCTGAAAAACCCCGTCGCAGTCGCGTCAAGCATGGGTGGAAGGCGTTTTGGTTGCTGATATTGATCATTGCGATTGTCGTAGGCCTGGCGGCGTCCAAGGAGATGCGCACGTCGAGGTTTCAATCGCGGGAGATCAGCAAGTTTGCCCAAACCCTCAACTATGAACTCAAACCCGGCCCCAGTGATGCCATTCACTACCCTGGCGCCGGCCCGTTCGATCTGCGCCTGGGCTATAGCTCGCTGGGCGAGTTCCTGCCCCGTTTGCTCAAGCGTGATTTCGTCATCGAAGCGCAAACCCGATTTTCTCCGGCGCTGATGAATTACACCGACAGGGGCCTGTTCGTGCCCTATGCCGAGAAAATCCAGGCCGGGTTATCGATTACCGATTGCCACGCCGCGCCGTTGTACCAGTACCACTATCCGCAACAGCTCTATTCCAGCTTTGCCTCGATCCCGCCGGTGGTGGTCAACAGCCTGTTGTTTATCGAAAACCGCTTTCTGCTCGACCCCAGGCAACCCCTGGCCAACCCTGCCGTGGACTGGCCGCGCTTCGGCATGGCGGCATGGTCCCAGGTTGCCAAGTTGCTGCACGTACCCGGCCAGTCCGCCGGTGGCAGTACTCTGGCCACGCAGCTGGAAAAATACCGGCACTCGCCCGATGGCTTGACGGTCAATGGCGCGGAGAAAATCCGCCAGATGATCTCCGCCACCGTACGTGCCTATCAGGCCGGGCCACAAACCCTCGAAGCCCGGCAGAACATTGTTCGCGACTACCTCAACAGCGTGCCGCTGTCAGCCGTACCCGGCCACGGCGAAGTGCATGGCATGGCCGAAGGCTTGCGGGTGTGGTACGGCTCCGATTTCAACCAGGCCAACGAAGCACTGACCCGCACCGCGACAGACCCGCAAACCATGGCGGCGAAAGGTCTGGCCTTGCGCGAGATGCTGTCATTGATGATCGCCCAGCGCCGCCCGTCCCATTACCTGACCAAGGGTCGTGACGAACTGGTCGACCTCACCGACAGCCATATTCGCTTGTTGGCCCAAAATGGCGTGATCGACGCCCCGTTTGCCGCCGCCGCATTGGCCAGCAAGGTGACGTACCGCGACTGGGCCACCCAGCCGACCATCCAGCCGATCGAAACCAACAAGGGCATCAGCGTGGCCCGCAGCCGTCTGGCCGGGATGCTCAATCGCCCGCTGTACGACCTTGACCGCCTTGACCTCTCGGCCACCAGCACCCTGCAAGGCGAACTGCAAACCCAGGCCACCGAGTACCTGAAAAAACTCGCCGACCCGGCCTTCGCTTCGCAGATCGGCCTGATCGGCGAGCGGCTGTTGACCACCACCAGCACCACGCAAGTGCGCTACAGCTTCACGCTGTTCGAACTGACCCCGGACGGTTCGCGGGTGCGGGTGCAGACCGACAGCACCGATCAACCGTTCGACATCAATGAAGGCAGCAAACTGGAACTGGGCTCCACAGCAAAAATGCGCGTGCTGACCACCTATCTGCAGATCATTGCCGAGTTGCACGATAAATATGCCGGCATGACCATCCCGGAACTGAAGAAAGTCGAGGTGCCAGAACAGGATCACCTGAGCCGCTGGGTGGTCGATTACCTGATCCAGAACAAGGACCGCAGCCTGCAGCCCATGCTCGGTGCGGCGCTTGACCGCAAATATTCCGCCAGCCCCGGCGAAGCGTTTTTCACCGGTGGCGGATTGCACGTGTTCCATAACTTCCGCAAGGAAGACAACGGCCGCATGCCGACCCTGCGCGATGCCCTGCGGGAGTCGATCAACCTGCCGTTCATACGCCTGATGCGCGACCTGGTGCGCTACACCACCTATTCCGGCCCCAACAACAGCTCCGAATTGCTCAAGGACGACCGCGACCCACGTCGTCAGGAATACCTGGCCTCGTTCGCCGACCGCGAAGGCACTTCATTCCTGCTCAAGTTCTGGAAAAAATACAAGAACAAGGACACCCAGGCTCGGCTCGAAACCTTCCTCGACGGCATGCGCCCAACCCCGATCCGCATGGCCGCCGTGCACCGATACCTGTTGCCACACGCCAGCCAGGAAAGCTTCAACACCTTCGTGCGCTCGCACCTCACAGGCGCCAAGCTCACCGAAAAACTCACGGATGAACGCCTGATAAGGCTCTACGACAGTTACGGCCCGGGCAGCTACGACCTGCCGGACCAAGGCTTCATCGCCAAGGTCCACCCGCTGGATCTGTGGATGATGGGCTATTTGCTGAACCACCCGGACGCCACGTTCAAGGACATCGTCAAGGCCAGCCAGTTCGAACGCCAGGAGGTCTACAGCTGGCTATTCAAGAGCAAGCACAAGGGTGCCCGTGACGGCCGCATTCGTACCATGCTGGAGATCGAGGCGTTCCTCGACATCCACCAGCGCTGGCAGAAAGTCGGCTATCCGTTCGACCACCTGGTGCCGTCGCTGGCGACCGCCATCGGCAGCTCCGGCGACCGCCCTGCCGCCCTGGCCGAGCTGATCGGCACCATCCTCAACGACGGCGTACGCATGCCGACCCTGCGCATCGACAGCCTGCATTTCGCCGCCGGCACGCCCTATGAAACCAAACTGATCAATGACCCGGTCGTCGGCAAGCGAGTCATGCCGTCCGAAGTCGCCACCGCCATGCGCGAAGCCCTGTCACAAGTGGTGGATGCCGGTACCGCCAAGCGGGTCGCCGGCAGTTTCAAACTGCCCGATGGCAGGCCGCTGGCCATGGGAGGCAAGACCGGCACCGGCGACAACCGTATCGAAGCCATCGGTTCCGGCGGACGGATCCTGAGTTCCAAGTCCCTCAACCGCACGGCGACCTTCGTGTTCTACATCGGCGATACCCATTTCGGCACCCTGACGGCGTTCGTACCGGGGCGCTCGGCGGAAGCCTTCACCTTCACCTCGGCACTGCCGGTGCAGGTGCTCAAGGGCATGGCGCCAATCCTCACGCCTTACCTGCAACCGGGCACCCACACCATGTGCCAGCCAACCGAGGTCACCGCCGGCCGCTGAGAGAACTCAATGGAAGGATGGCGGTACATATGTATTTTTCACTCTCGATTTTTGCGAGAACGGTGCCGGCAACGGCGCCGATTCAAACCGATTTTTGCGCTTTTTCTGGGCCTCATGCCTACCTAGTCTGGTCGTCCGATTCATGATCAAAGGACGATCAGGCAATGCCCATTACCCCCTCGGCGATTCAAGGATCAGACCCCCTCGATAAAAGCATCCACTTCCATCAGGTCAGAAAGGCGATTCCTGCCTGGCTGCTGAACGCCTCGCCATCGCGTGTCGCCCCCCTGAAATCGGTCAGGCTGACGGTGCCCGACTGGCACAAGAACGCGTCAACCACCGCTCACCGCCAGTTGAAAAAAGCCATCCAGCTCGGCTGGACCGCGCAAAACACCGCAGATAAGGCTCTGAGTGGTGTGCAGGATATTTCCGCCTTTGCCAAACCTCTGCTGCAGAAAGCGCTGAAGGACCGCTTCGGCGTCGAAGACGATGTCGAGCAAACCTGGCTGCGACTCTATGCCCCGGTGACGACGGCCTGGTGGGTGCATGACTTTTCCGGCGGAACCACCAGCCGCACCGTCTCGCTGCTGGACGCCGCGCTGCACAACTTTTCCCGGGACGAGACGTTCACCCAGGACTCCGAGTTCATCACCCGCCCCGATGCACGCGGGCATTTCAACGTCAAACCGCTCAAGCACAGACTGAGCATCGAGCAGTTCAAGTCCCTGTGTCGCGACCTGGACATCGGCGCCCGCTATCAACAGCACCTGAAAGACACCTTGCTGCCCACCGACAAAGCGGCGAGCAATGTCCTGCGCCACAAAGTCATCCTCAGCCAGAAAAGCGCACTGAATGTCGCCGCGCACATGGCCCTGATGAAAAACGACATCGACCAGGAGGCCTTTGATGTCGTGCAAGGCATGCTCGACGATCGTTCGCGACTGAAGTGGAACGGCCAACCCGTCGACTATTACAACCTGGCGATGATGGACACGCGCCTGAGCGGCATCATCCTGATCGCGGCGGACACCTCCAGCGCCAGCGGCGCGGTCCCGGTGATTGCCTATGTTCCCCATGATCCGCTCCACCCACTCAAGCGGTACGCCTCGTCACTCGAGTTCATGGCTGAACTGACGCGCCAGTTGCGCGATGGCGAATCCGCCAACAGCTATCAACGGTTCTTCAGCCAGTTCGTGCCCCATGAGCAACGCGGCCATTTTTTTGCCGGGTTGAACGCGCGCCTGAGCACGGTGAAATGGCAGCCGGTGGCCGCCGGTTCCAGCTTGCCGAGCTGGCGCGAAACCCCTGTGGATAAACCCGATCTGCAATTCAGCGTGTCGAGCATCAAGATCGACCGCGAGACGACCTTCAACAATGACCTGTGGGGCTATCGCTACCGGCAGACCCTCAACAAGGTGTTCAACGATGCCCGGCAGATCGCCATTTCCACCGAATACGCCGACCGCATGGCCAGGTGGGCCTGGTGGGACAACCTGGAAAAAATGCTCTCCGACATCCTCAACGTTGCCCTGCTGGTGGCGACACCGCTGGTGCCTGGCCTGGGCCCGCTGATGCTGGCGTACACGGCCTGGCAACTGACCGATGGCGTGGTCGAGGGCCTGGTCGACCTGGCCGAAGGACGCCTGGCCGACGCAGGTGAGCAGACCCTCGGCGTGCTGGAAAGCGTCATCCAGCTGGGCGTGTTCGCGGCGGCAGGCGCCGTCGGCAATGTGGCACGGACGAAGCTCTCGCCGTTTTTTGAAGGCCTGAAACCAGTGCAGTTGGCCAACGGTGAGACGCGTTTGTGGAACCCTGACCTCAGCCCCTATCAACGCACCGACGTGAATTTGCCCACGGACGCCCGGCCGGATGACCAGGGTATTCACCAGCATCAGGGTCGACGCATCCTGCGCCTGGACGATCAACATTTCGAAGTGCTGGAAGACCCGGTCACCGGGCAACCACGCATCCGCCATCCGCAGCGCTTCGATGCTTACGCCCCGACCCTGCGCCACAATGGCCATGGCGCCTGGGTCTGCGAAACGGAAAACCCGCGCCAGTGGGAAGGCTCGACCCTGATGCGCCGCCTCGGCCACAGCACCGAGGGTTTCAACGATGAACAGCTGGAGGAGATCCGCCAGATCAGCGGCACCGATGAAGGCGTGCTGCGCAGGGTGCATGTTGAAAACGCCCCGCCCCCACCGCTGCTGACCGATACCCTGCAACGCCTGGCTTCACCCCCCATTGCACCCGCGCCACTATCCACTGAAATCGCGCCGCTGTTCAGCGAATTCCCCGAGCTGCCGGCGACCGTTGCCGAACACATCATCGAGGGCGCCAGTGCCACGGAAGATCAGCACATCGCCCAGAAGAAACGCCTGCCCCTGCGCCTGAAAACCCAGGCCCGAGAGCTGCAATTCGAAACCCGGGCGGTGCGGGCGGCCCAGGGTCTATACCCGAGCGCATCAATCACCCCCGACACCGAGCGCCTGGTGCTGGGCACCCTGCGCTTCAACACCGATACCTTCGGCGACCTGCGCCTGGAGATTCGTCAGGGAACCATCGATGGCGAGCTGCGTTACAGCGTCGGCCCCGATGACGCCACGCGGGTGCGGGTCCTGATTCGCGACGAGGCCGGGCAGTATCAGGTGCGTGACGGTGACGATCAGCCGATCCATGAAGCCGATGACTTTTTTGAAGCCGTGCTGCAGGCCACGCAAGTGAATGGACAAAACGCCCTGGGCTACAAACCGGGGGATGCAGAACTGTTCAGGCAGTGGGTCATGGTCAAATCGGCTCCGCCGAGCGAACGCCGGGTGGTGCTCGCCGAGCCGCCCGTTCGCATGGTGGCCGAGCATGAAACGATGCTGTTGGTGCGTGGGGGCTGGCTCAGCAAGGAAGGCAAAACATTGCACGAACGCATCCATGACCTTTATCCGCACTTCAGCGATACCGAGGTCGATACGTTTGCCCGTGCCCTGACTGAAAGGGGCGAGCCGATGAGGCTGCTTGAGGAACAGGAAAACGATCTCAACCAACTGCGCAATCTGATCGATCTCTGGCACGCGCAGGCCGCCGGACTGGATGCCGACAATCCGATGCCGTTGCGCGGAACTCGACAACACATTGCCGAGCGATTACTCGCCTGTTTCGAAAGAAAAAATGCCGAGCTCGGCAGCCGTACCGAACCCCATGGCTATGCACTGGATCTGTCACGGGAACTGCTTCCGATAAATCTGCAATCCGAATGGCCCGATCGGCCGCAGCTACAAAGTTTTCTGGACAAGGTCACGATCCTGAAACTCGACAACACCCGCTTTTCCGCCAAAGCCAACGGTTTGCTGAAAGACTTCCCCACATACTTGGAGCCTATGCCGGTAATGCGCATTTTTACCGTCTCCACCGCTCCGGATTCATGACGAACCGTCAGATCGCGCCATTGCGCCGGCACCCTGAACGTTGCGCCCTGGCGCGGCGACCCATGGTTGGCCGGGATCGCCTGGCTGGACTCGAACTGAATCGGCACTTGCAGGCTGAACGTCTGATTTTCGACACATTGCCCCGGGTATCGCTCGCAGTAACCGCTGGGCGGGGTGGTGTTCTTGAATTGGTTGAGATGGGGTTGCGTCGGATCAGGCTTGAACAACGCCGTGATTGAAACGTCCTGGGCCAACGCCTGTACAGGCCTTGCAGGTCGGCACCGGTGCCGTGGTCCTCGGTCTGGTAGAGGTTGGCGTAGACACTGGTGCTGTTGCCCAGGGTCCAGTCGATGGAGCTGCCGTACTGGAGCTTTTCCCGCACCTGGCGTGCGGACAGGCCGAGAATCACCCGTGGGTGCAACAGATAGTTGATCGAAGCCCCCGCCGTCGCATCGCCACTGCTTTGTTGATCCCAGTTGCTCAGCAGCTTGCTTTCCTGCCCGGCGAACAGGTTGTAGCGCCAGCGCTCATCGTGGTTGCGCCAGTTGCTCGGCTTGTAGATCAGCTCCTGAGTGGTCGAAGTGACTTGACCGTCCTCGATCAGCCGTACTTCCACTTCGTAAATGCCGCCGGGCAATGGCCGTGTGTCGAGGGTTTGCAACCCGGCCGGGACCGACTGGGTGTTGATCAACAGGCCATCGCGATAGATCTCCACCGATGCCTGGCGGTTGGCCGTGACATAAACCGGGTACACGCTGGGTTTCGGACTGTCGATGGCCAGGCTGTCGGAGCTGCCATACATCACGCCCACGGCGGTGTCGGGACTGGTGCCGAACGAACGGGGCTGGCGGGTCAGGCCTTCGGCGTTGGGCGTGAAGTAGCCCAGGCGGAAAAAACTGCCCTCCAGTTCGCGCTGGGTGAACAGCTCATGCACCGCGTGGTAGGTCTTGTCATCCGGCCCGCCCAGACGCGCCAGTTGCATGTTGAAGGTCTGGCTCCAGTTGCCCAGGCTGCCGCTGGCCTCCAGACCGAAACGACCGCCCAGGTCTTGATCCTGGCCGCCGTTGAGATTGAGCTGGTTACGCACCATCAGGCCGCTGCTGCCGCCTTCGGGCTGAGCGTAGAAACGCTTGGCTTCGCTGTCGCGCTCGGCATTTTCGGTGACGATCGACAGCAAGGAATTTTCCAGGTTGTAGTGAACCGCCAGCATTTGTTCCGGGCATTGCCCCGTGCAGGCTCCCAAGGCCACGCCGGGCTTGAGGATGTCGGCCCAAGTCTCGCGCTCCCCGGCACCCAAACGGCTTTCACTGGTATCGGTGAAATCGAGCAACGTCACCCGGTCATCGCGGGACAACACAATCATCGCCTCACCGAGTGGCTGTTGATCGAGCTCGACCCGAACCGCCAACGGAACGTCAAAGAAATGCTCCTCGAACTCTGCCGGCAAGCCTTTGGCCTGGGCCAGCAAACTTCGCGGCGTATGATCAACAGAAGTGGGCGCCGCAAATGCACTGCTACATAACAGCAACGCAAGCGCTGCCGCGATGGGCGTCATCGGGAACATGAACGAGTACTCTAATAACAAAGAAGTTAAATCCCGACCGGCAACTTTTTACAGCGCCGGTCGGTCACGTTACTTATACAAGTAAGTGCTTATGACTCTTGATCAAGGAGCAGGAGGAACAGCATCGAACATCATGGTGACCGCACCGGTGTAATCACCTGGCGCAAAGGTAGTGCCCAGCGCCTTGATGTGAGAGGGGCACGATAGTTCACGTTCGATTCGGTTTCGCCGACGACCATTTGCGGAGTGGTCGTGAGCACTACATTGTTGAGTGCCACTTGCAGGTCGATCTCCGAAGCACCGCCGATCAGCTTCGGCACACTTTCAAGGCTGGCGTGCACCGAACCGTTGTTGTTGCGCACGTCGAAGAAACCGTTGACCTCATCCATGGTGCCTTTGCTTGGCAAGTAATCCATTCTCTGATCCTTGTTGACCAGATCCGGATCGACCGGCACCACGTAGAAACCATTGGTGGGTACATGAGCGACAAGGTTGATGGAATGACGGGCTTCACCCGCGGCGAATACGGCGGAAGAACTCAGTGCCAGAACAGCCAGAGGAGCAGCGAACGCGATTTTCTTGAACATCTTTCAGTACCTGTCTTTTAAAAGGATAAAGCGCAGAAAGTTCAAGTTGAGCAAAACCGTCACGAGCAGTTATTTGCTCAGCTGAACTTTCAACGCCGAAAGATGATCGACCAATTTATCTGGAAAGTAAGCAGGCAAGTTCCTGCAAGTGCGTAGCCAAAGTGCTATCGAGGCAGAAAGAAAAAACCTGAAATTACTTAAAATTGAATGCCTGACTGTAAGAGAAATACTACAAAGCTGACACTAACGACAATGACTCGCAGATACTAACCTAGTTGCTTCTGTAAGACCAATACCACAAGTCCCGCATTTAATAGGCCAAAACATAACATTAGAGAGTTAACACTAATTTCAGGTTTTTCACCTGCATTGATTGCCACCATTTTTGCCGTTTTGGCGGGCAAATCGGCCCGACGCTCGGGACGGCCATCGGTCGGGGGGGCTTGCGCCCCCATTAAGATATATCTTAAGTTATGTCTAAACACGACGAGAGAAAGCACAAATGAGAGACCATCATTCCCCCCACCGTGAACACGGCGACGGCCGCGACGGCTTCGAGAAACGTCCCGGACGCGAGCGCGGTGGTCGCGGTCCCCGGGTCTTCGCCCCCGGTGACCTGAAATTGCTGTTGCTGGCGCTGATCGCCGAACAGCCTTGCCACGGCTACGACCTGATCCGCCAGATCGAAGGCATGTTCGACGGCGCCTACAGCCCCAGCCCCGGCGTGATTTACCCGACCCTGACCTTTCTGGAAGAGAGCGAAATGATCCAGGGCGACGCCGAAGGCGGGAAAAAACGCTATTGCGTGACCGACGCCGGGCGTCAATCCCTGGCCGAGCAAGCCGTCGCCCTTGAAGGCGTGCGGGTGCGCATCGATGTCAGCAAACGCTCCCTGCGCGGCCATGATCGCCCACCCGAAATCCACGAGGCGGTGCACAACCTGCGCCACGCCCTGCAACTGCACCACGGCCGCTGGAGCGCGCAAGAGATCCAGCGTGTCGCGGCCCTGCTCAACGACACCGCCAAAGCCATCGTCGACGGCCCCGCCGTTCAAGCTGCCCAGGAGAAAGCCGAATGACTGAAGTCGTTACCCAAGCCATTCATCGCGTCATGCACGAAATCAAACGCCGGCGCCTGAAAGTGTTGCGGGTGGTCGACCTGACCCCGCGCATGCGCCGGATCACCCTGGGCGGGCCCGAACTGGCAGGGTTCGTCAGCCTCGGCACGGACGATCACGTCAAACTGCTGTTCCCGCAGAACGCGGCGGAACAGGCAGCCCTGGAAACCCTGGTACTCGGCGCCGGCAAAAGCGACGGACCGATGCCGGCCATGCGTGACTACACCCCGCGTCGCTATGACCTGGACACGCTGGAGCTGGACATCGACTTCGTGCTGCACGGCGACGGCCCTGCCTCGACCTGGGCCGAACAGGCCAGGCCGGGGCAGTTCCTGCACATCGGCGGGCCGCGCGGTTCGATGATCGTGCCGGACATGTTCGACAGCTATCTGCTGATCGGCGACGAAACCGCCCTGCCCGCCATTGCCCGGCGTCTTGAAGGCTTGCCGGCGAATCGGCGGGCGCTGGTGATTGTCGAAGTGGAAAACGGCAAGGAGCAGCAAGTGCTGCAGAGCGCTGCCCAGGTCAACGTGATCTGGGTGCTGCGCGAAGGTGGCAAGGACCACCTGCTGAGCACGGTGCGGCAGATCAAGGTGCCCACGGGCAGCCTGTACGCCTGGGTCGCGACCGAGACCAAGGTGTCACGGCAAATCCGTCGAGTGTTGCTCGATGAGCATGGGTTGGACGAGCAGTTCGTCAAAGCGGTCGGCTACTGGCGGCTGGATAACACTGACGAAGAGTGACCGGCTTTAGGGCCCCATCGCGAGCAGGCTCGCTCCCACATTGGATCTGTGTGCAGCAAACCTTTGTGGGAGCGAGCCTGCTCGCGATGGCGATGCCACAAACACTACAAATTCAGCCCCTTGGCACGGCGTCCCAGCCAACCATCCAATCCAATCAACAGCAACGCAATCAACACAAACCCCGCCAACAATCCCCCGGCATTGATGAACACCTGTGGATAACCCAGCTTCTCCACATCAACGAACGGATAGGGATAAACCGCCAGCAAATGCCCGCGCAGCAGCGAATAGCCGAAGTACAGCAGCGGATAAATCACCCACAACGCGATGTGCCCCAGCCGCAACCGGCCCTTGGGCACACGACACCACCAATACACCAGGAACAGCAGCGGCATGATGTCGTGCAGCAGCTCATCGGCCAGCCATTGCCAGCCCTGCGGGTGCCACAAATGGCGCAGTAACAGGTTGTAGGCCAGGCTGACCACGGCGATGCTCACGGCAATGCCGCTACTGACCGAGGATTGTAAAAACCAGCGCCGTGCAGCGGACTCGCGGGACGTCAGTTCACAGGTCAGGACCGTCGCCACCAGCGTATTGCTGAGCACGGTGAAGTAGCTGAAAAAACTCATCAACCCACCCAGCAGACTGGCGCCCAGGGTCCACCGCGAATAGAAAATCAGGTACATCTGGATGCTCAGGCCGGCCCAACCCAGGACCGCTGCCACGGCCACAAAATGACGTCGTGCGGCAGACCCCATCGCCATCGGGTTGACCCTGTTCAGAGCGGACGCTTGGTGCGCATCAGCTTTACGTAGAGGCGCTCGACCTTCTCCCGTGCCCAAGGGGTTTTACGCAGGAACGTCAGGCTCGACTTGATGCTCGGGTCACTCTTGAAGCAGCGAATATCGATGCGCTCGGCCAGCCCCGACCACTCATAATGCTCAACCAGGGCGTTGAGGATCTGTTCCAGGGTCACGCCGTGCAGCGGGTCAGTGTTGTGTTCGGTCATGCCAGGCCTTCGAGCAGAGTGTGGATTGGAAGCCGCGCACCTTAGCCGAGGGCTTCTTCGGGTGGAAGCGATCTATCAAATGTAGGTGATCTTGGGATCCCGGGACCCTGTAGGAGCGAGCTTGCTCGAGAAAAACGCAATGACACCGCTGGGCATCTGGTTTTACGCGTTTTCGTTCAAGTCCATCGCGAGCAGGCTCGCTCCTACAATTGTTACCGAATCCGAAATAATTCATCTCAACAAAGCGCTTTCTCTATTTGTAACAGAACATTATCCTTGCACTGGCCTTTGCTGAAACGCTTCCGCTGATACGCATCTCGCCTGCCGCGTCCAATCATCCCCAGAAAAAGATCAAGAATTTCCCCTCTATGCCTGATTTACAACCTTCGAAAGACAGCGCTGTCTTTAAGCCTGTCGCCTGCCGGAACGCCTTGAACCTGATCGGCGGATTGACCGCGATGAGCCTCGTCACCTGCGCCCAGGCTGCGGCGGCCTTTGATAGCGACTCACCGTGGATGCTCGGCGACTGGAACGGCACGCGCACCGAACTGGCGGAAAAAGGCTACGACTTCAAACTCGATTACACCGGCGAAATGGGCAGCAACCTGCACGGCGGCTACGACCACGACCGCACGGCGCGCTACAGCGACCAGTTCGGCCTCGGTACGCATCTGGATCTGCAGAAGATCCTCGGCTGGAACGACGCCGAATTTCAGCTGACCGTGACCAAACGCAGCGGCAACAACATCAGCAACGACCGGATCAACGATCCGCGTGTCGGCGGCTTCACCTCGGCCCAGGAAGTCTGGGGGCGTGGCCAGACCTCGCGCCTGACGCAGATGTGGTATCAGCAGAAATTCCTCGACCAGACACTCGACATCAAGGTCGGCCGCTTTGGCGAAGGCGAAGACTTCAACAGCTTCCCTTGCGACTTCCAGAACCTGGCGTTCTGCGGCTCCCAGGTCGGCAACTGGGCCGGTGGCATCTGGTACAACTGGCCGGTCAGCCAATGGGCGATGCGGGTCAAATATCACCTGACGCCGCAGCTGTACGCGCAGGTCGGTGCCTATGAGCAAAACCCGTCCAACCTCGATCGTGACAACGGCTTCAAACTCAGCGGCAGCGGCACCCAGGGCACGGTCCTGCCGGTGGAACTGGTGTGGACGCCGAAGCTCAACGGCCTGCCCGGCGAGTACCGCGCCGGTTACTACTACAGCAGCGCCAAAGCCAGCGACGTCTACAAGGACAGCAACGGTCAGCCCGCGGCCCTGAGCGGTGAGGCCTACCGCAGCGCGTCGAGCAAGCACGGCGTATGGCTCGGCCTTCAGCAGCAGGTCACCAGCGTCGCCAGCGATAACAGTCGTGGTTTGAGCCTGTTCGCCAACGGCACGATGCACGACAAAAAGACCAACGCCATCGACAACTATGTCCAGGCCGGCCTCGTCTACAAAGGCTTGCTCGATGCCCGGGCCAGAGATGACATCGGCTTCGCCCTGGCCCGCGTCCACGTCAACCCGGCGTATCGCAAAAACGCCGAAGCGACCAATCAGGCCCACGCCGTCTTCGATTACGACGACCCGGCCTTCCTGCCGCCCCAGGACACCGAATACAGCGCCGAACTCTATTACGGCGTGCACGTCACCCACTGGCTGACCGTGCGCCCGAACCTGCAGTACATCCGTCACCCCGGTGGCGTAGACCAGGTCGACGACGCGCTGATTGGCGGGATCAAGATCCAGTCGTCGTTCTAAAAACACCATTCCCCTGTGGGAGCGAGCCTGCTCGCGATGGCGGTGTATCAGTCGACATTAATGCTGAATACCAGACCGCTATCGCGAGCAGGCTCGCTCCCACAAGGGTTGCATCAACCAAACCGTTTTTATCTGAACCATGCCCGCGCCGGATCGTCATCTACAGTGAACTGGCGCGGGACAACTTGAAACGTCACGGAGAATCACACTATGAGCACTGAGGGTGCCTTGGGTCGAAGCCGTCTATTGCCGACCTTGCTCGGCATACTGCTTCTGCTAATGGGCCTGGCCATGCTGGCCGGGGGGGTCAAGCTGAGCATGCTGGGCGGCTCGCTGTACTACCTGCTGGCCGGTATCGGCATCGCGTTGACCGGCGTTCTGCTGATCGCCGCCCGTCGCGCCGCACTGGGCCTGTACGCACTGGTGCTGTTCGCCAGCACCGTCTGGGCCTTGTGGGAAGTGGGCCTCGACTGGTGGCAACTGGTGCCGCGCCTGGCGCTGTGGTTCGCCCTGGGTGTGGTGATGCTGTTGCCGTGGTTCCGCCGTCCATTGCTGCGTGACGGCACTGCGCCACTGGGCACCGGCGCATTGAGCGTGGCCGTGGCGCTGGCCGGTGCAACCGCCCTTGCCAGCCAGTTCACCCACCCCGGTGAAGTCCTTGGCGAGTTGGGCCGCGACAGCACCGACATGACCAGCACGGCGCCAGCAATGCCCGAAGGCGACTGGCAGGCCTATGGCCGCAGCGAATTCGGTGATCGCTACTCGCCGCTCAAGCAAATCACGCCCGGCAACGTCGGCAAGTTGCAGGAAGCCTGGCGCATCCGCACCGGCGACCTGCCAACCGCCGATGACCCGGTGGAACTGACCAACGAAAACACCCCGCTCAAAGCCAACGGCATGCTCTATGCATGCACCGCCCACAGCAAGGTGCTGGCGCTGGACCCGGACACCGGCAAGGAAATCTGGCGCTTCGACCCGCAGATCAAGAGCCCGTCGGGCTTCAAGGGCTTCGCCCACATGACCTGCCGTGGCGTTTCCTACTATGACGAAAACGCCTACGCCAAGGCCGGCGATGCGGCGTCCGCCGTCGTTTCCGAAGCCGGTAAAGCAGTGGCCCAGGCTTGCCCGCGTCGTCTGTACCTGCCGACCGCCGACGCCCGCCTGATCGCACTGAATGCCGACACCGGCAAGATCTGCGAAGGCTTCGGCACCAACGGCGTAGTAGACCTGACCCAGGGCATCGGCCCGTTCACGCCGGGCGGCTACTACTCCACCTCGCCGGCCGCGATCACCCGTGACCTGGTGATCATGGGTGGCCACGTCACCGACAACGAGTCGACCAACGAGCCGTCCGGCGTGATCCGCGCCTATGACGTGCGCGACGGTCACCTGGTGTGGAACTGGGACAGCAACAACCCGGACGCCACCGAGCCTTTGGCACCGGGCCAGATCTACAGCCGCAACTCGGCGAACATGTGGTCGCTGGCCAGCGTCGACGAAAAACTCGGCATGGTTTACCTGCCGCTGGGCAATCAGACGCCTGACCAGTGGGGCGCGGACCGCACCCCTGGCGCAGAAAAATTCAGCGCCGGCCTGGTCGCTCTGGATCTGGCCACCGGCAAGGTGCGCTGGAACTACCAGTTCACCCACCATGACCTGTGGGACATGGACGTTGGCAGCCAGCCGACCCTGCTGGACATGAAAACCGCTGACGGCATCAAGCCGGCTGTGATCCAACCGACCAAGCAAGGCAGCCTGTACGTCCTCGACCGTCGCGACGGCACGCCGATCATTCCGATCCGTGAAATCCCGGTCCCGCAAGGCGCCGTGAAGGGTGACCACACCGCACCGACCCAGGCCCGTTCGGACCTGAACCTGCTGGCCCCGGAACTGACCGAAAAAGCCATGTGGGGCGCCAGTCCGTTCGACCAGATGCTGTGCCGCATCCAGTTCAAGGAACTGCGTTACGAAGGCCAGTACACCCCGCCATCGGAACAGGGCAGCCTGATCTACCCGGGTAACGTCGGCGTGTTCAACTGGGGCGGCGTGTCGGTCGACCCGGTTCGCCAGATGTTGTTCACCAGCCCGAACTACATGGCCTTCGTCTCGAAAATGGTCCCGCGCGCCCAAGTGGCGGCCGGCAGCAAGCGCGAGAGCGAAACCGCTGGCGTGCAACCGAACACGGGCGCCCCATACGCGGTGATCATGCACCCGTTCATGTCGCCGTTCGGCGTGCCGTGCCAGGCGCCGTCCTGGGGTTACGTGGCCGGTATCGACCTGACCACCAGCAAAATCGTGTGGAAACGCAAGAACGGCACCAGCCGCGACAGCTCGCCGCTGCCGATCGGCCTGCCCATTGGCGTGCCAAGCATGGGCGGCTCGATGGTCACTGCGGGTGGCGTCGGCTTCCTCAGCGGCACCCTGGACCAGTACCTGCGCGCCTATGACGTCAACACCGGCAAGGAACTCTGGAAGTCGCGCCTGCCGGCCGGCGGCCAGGCGACACCGATGACCTACACCGGCAAGGACGGCAAGCAATACGTGCTGCTCGTGGTCGGCGGTCATGGTTCGCTGGGCACCAAGATGGGTGACTATGTGATTGCGTACAAACTGCCCGAGTAAGTTTTAGCGGCAGTAAAACGAAAGGCGACGCCCTCACAGGCGTCGCCTTTTTTGTGGCCGCAGATTTCAAAACACCACACGCCCCCTGTGGGCGCAAGCTTGCTCGCGATAGCGTGATGTCAGACACCTAAAATGTTGACTGACACTCCGTCATCGCGAGCAGGCTCGCTCCCACAATTGTCCGCGCTAAGCCGAGGTTCAGCTAACCTGAATCCCTGCTGAATACACCTTTGAATGACCGCTTAATGCCCAAGCATCATTGAAACCACCGCCAACCTGCCCCATCTAAGACCCATACCCATTGCGCAGGTGCCCAAATGAGCGACCAGCAAGAATTCCCTGAAGACCCGAGCGAATACGCCGATCCGGAAAACGCCACCCCTCACTCCACCGGCAAAGGCCTCGCCCTGCCTGGCCAGAACCTGCCGGACAAGGTCTACATCATCCCGATCCACAACCGACCGTTCTTCCCGGCCCAGGTGCTGCCGGTCATCGTCAATGAAGAACCCTGGGCCGAAACCCTCGACCTGGTCGCCAAATCCGATCACCACTCCCTGGCGCTGTTCTACATGGACACCCCCCAGGAAGACCCGCGTCATTTCGACACGTCGGCCCTGCCGCTCTACGGCACGCTGGTCAAGGTGCATCACGCCAGCCGCGAAAACGGCAAGTTGCAGTTCGTCGCCCAGGGCCTGACCCGCGTACGCCTGAAGACCTGGCTCAAACACCATCGCCCGCCGTACCTGGTGGAAGTCGAATACCCGCACCAGCCCACCGAGCCGACCGACGAGGTCAAGGCCTACGGCATGGCGCTGATCAATGCGATCAAGGAACTGCTGCCGCTCAATCCGCTGTACAGCGAAGAGCTGAAGAATTACCTCAACCGCTTCAGCCCCAACGATCCGTCGCCCCTGACCGACTTCGCCGCCGCCCTGACCTCGGCCACCGGCAGCGAACTGCAAGAAGTGCTCGACTGCGTACCGATGCTCAAGCGCATGGAAAAAGTCCTGCCGATGCTGCGCAAGGAAGTCGAGGTCGCGCGCCTGCAAAAAGAAATTTCTGCCGAAGTTAACCGCAAGATCGGCGAACATCAGCGTGAGTTCTTCCTCAAGGAACAGCTCAAGGTCATCCAGCAGGAGCTGGGGCTGACCAAGGACGACCGCAGCGCCGACCTCGAACAGTTCGAACAGCGACTGGTGGGCAAAGTCCTGCCGGTGCAGGTGCAGAAGCGCCTCGAAGAGGAAATGAACAAGCTGTCGATCCTCGAGACCGGCTCGCCGGAGTATGCGGTCACCCGCAACTACATCGACTGGGCGACCTCGGTGCCGTGGGGCGTGTACGGCGAGGACAAACTCGACCTCAAGTACGCCCGCAAGGTGCTGGACAAGCACCATGCCGGCCTCGATGACATCAAGGACCGCATCCTCGAGTTCCTCGCGGTCGGTGCCTATAAAGGCGAGATCAGCGGCTCCATCGTGCTGCTGGTCGGCCCGCCGGGCGTGGGCAAGACCAGCGTCGGCAGATCCATCGCCGAATCCCTCGGCCGGCCGTTCTACCGTTTCAGCCTCGGTGGCATGCGCGACGAAGCCGAGATCAAGGGCCATCGCCGCACCTACATCGGCGCGCAGCCGGGCAAACTGGTGCAGGCGTTGAAAGACGTCGAAGTGATGAACCCGGTGATCATGCTCGACGAGATCGACAAGATGGGCCAGAGCTACCAGGGCGACCCGGCCTCGGCGCTGCTGGAAACCCTCGATCCGGAGCAGAACGTCGAATTCCTCGACCACTACCTCGACTTGCGCATGGACCTGTCGAAGGTGCTGTTCATCTGCACCGCCAACACCCTGGATTCGATTCCCGGGCCGTTGCTCGACCGCATGGAGGTGATTCGTCTGTCGGGCTATATCACCGAAGAAAAAGTCGCCATCGCCAAGCGTCACCTGTGGCCGAAACAGCTTGAGAAGGCCGGCGTGTCCAAAGGCAGCCTGAGCATCAGTGACAGTGCGCTCAAGGCATTGATCGACGGTTATGCCCGTGAAGCGGGTGTCCGCCAGTTGGAAAAAAACCTCGGCAAACTGGTGCGTAAAGCGGTGATGAAGCTGCTCGACGACCCGGATGCCGTGATCAAGCTCGGCCCCAAAGACCTTGAAAGCTCGCTCGGCAAACCGGTGTTCCGCAACGAGCAAGTGTTGTCGGGCATCGGCGTGATCACCGGGCTGGCCTGGACCAGCATGGGCGGCGCCACCCTGCCGATCGAAGCGACGCGCATCCACACCTTGAACCGTGGGTTCAAACTCACCGGGCAACTGGGTGATGTGATGAAGGAGTCCGCGGAAATCGCCTACAGCTACGTCAGTTCCAATCTGAAGTCGTTTGGCGGTGATCCAAAGTTCTTCGACGAGGCTTTCGTGCACCTGCACGTGCCGGAAGGCGCCACCCCGAAAGACGGCCCGAGCGCCGGCGTGACCATGGCCAGCGCCCTGCTCTCGCTGGCGCGTAACCAGCCGCCGAAGAAAGGCGTGGCGATGACCGGCGAACTGACGTTGACCGGGCACGTACTGCCGATTGGCGGGGTGCGTGAAAAGGTCATCGCGGCGCGGCGACAGAAGATATTCGAGTTGATTCTGCCGGAGGCCAACCGGGGTAATTTCGAGGAGTTGCCGGAGTATCTGAAGGAAGGCATTACCGTGCACTTCGCCAAGCGATTTGCGGATGTGGCCAAAGTGTTGTTCTGACAGTTCTCTGGCGTCCGCACTACCGCTATCGCGAGCAGGCTCGCTCCCACAGTGGTTGGTGTTCACAAATTTTGTGTTCGCTGCAAAAACCCTGTGGGAGCGAGCCTGCTCGCGATGGCGTTGGCCCTGGCGACGCCAATTCCCAACACTGTCACACTTTGTCTCATCTCAGTTATGCTCGCCGTTCGTCGTGAACGCCGGAGCCATTGATCTTATGTCCCCCACCCGCCTGTTTGTCCCCCTCGCCCTCGCGCTGCTGGCCGCCTGCGCCACGCAACCGAAGCAGAATGTGACCGTGGAAAAACAAAGCGAATGCCCGGTGAAGCTCACCAACGGGCAAAACCTGATCCTGACCCTGCCGAGCAATCCGACCACGGGTTACCGCTGGGCCATCCAGGATTCGGCCGGTGGCGTGTTGCGTGCGCTCAGCCCCGAGGTCTATACCAACCCGGAAGATGCCGGTGTGGTCGGCGCGGCAGGGATTTCCACCTGGCGCTTTCAGGCCTTCGCCACCGGGACCGGGCGTTTGCGCCTGACTTCGCAACAGCCCTGGGCGCCGGAAGTGCTGCCGGTGGACGCCTTCGACTGCAACATCTCGGTTAACTGACCGTGGGCTGGCTGATTCTGGCGCTCATGGGCGCGGTGACGTTCCTCTACGGCCTGAGCGTGCACGCCGCGCTGCTCTGCCTGCTGGTCAAGCCGCTGCCCGTCCTGGCCCTGCTCGGCTGGCTGCACGATGCGCCACCGAGCGAGTATCGGCGCTGGATCAGCCTCGGATTGATCTTCTCCCTGCTCGGTGACGTGCTGCTGGCGTGGCCGGGGGATTTGTTCGTGTTCGGCCTTGGGGCGTTTCTGGTCGCGCATCTGGCTTACCTGAAAGCGTATTTGAGCGATTGCCGGCGCCTGGCCTTGTTGCCACTGATCCTGGCCTTGGGTGTCGGTGCCGTGCTGCTGGGAATTCTGATCGCTCACGGACTTGGCCCGTTGCTGATCCCGGTGATTGTCTACGGCCTGGCGATCAGCGCCATGCTCTGGCGCGCACTGGCCCGACTCGGCACCGAGGTGCCCAAGCGCTCGGCGCTGCTCGCGGCGGGCGGTGCCGTGGCGTTTGTATTTTCCGACAGCGTGATTGGCATCAGCCGCTTTGTAGTGCCGTTCGAGGCGGCGCCGTACGTGATTATCCTCAGCTATTGGCTGGGGCAATGGGGCATCACCGCTTCGGCGTTCACTCAGAAACCGCGTTGACCCCATCGCGAGCAGGCTCGCTCCCACAATTGATCTGCTGTGAATACAAGATTCATATCCGACGAAATCCCCTGTGGGAGCGAGCCGGCTCGCGACAGCGATCTCACTGACGACGAAGAATCCGGACTTGCCCCGCCGCTTTATCAGACAACCCGCGCATCGCCGCGCCAACTTGGCTAAAATGCCGGCCTTTTCCACCTACGCCGCTGGAACCGCCGTGAGCAAAGAACCCGATCGCCTTTTCGCCCAGCCTTTGGCCCAGGTGCCTGACTTCGCCTTTAACGAGGACGTGGTGCGGGTGTTCCCGGACATGATCAAGCGCTCGGTGCCAGGTTATCCGACCATCGTCGAAAACCTTGGCGTGCTCGCCGCGCAGTTCGCCCAGCCCAACAGTGTGCTGTATGACCTGGGCTCGTCGCTGGGTGCCGTGACCCAGGCCCTGCGCCGTCACGTGCGTACCGACGGTTGCCGGGTGATCGCTGTGGACAACTCGGCGGCGATGGTCGAGCGCTGCCGCGAGTACCTCAACGGTCAGGACTCGATGTTCCAGGAATTGTTGCCGGTCGAAGTAATCGAAGGCGATATCCTCGCCCTCGACTTCCAGTCTGCCTCGGTGGTGGCGCTGAACTTCACCCTGCAATTCATCGCCCCGGAGCAACGCACGGCGTTGCTGTCGCGCATCCGTCAGTCATTGCTGCCCGGCGGTGCCTTGATCCTCTCGGAAAAACTGCGCTTCAACGACCCCGAAGAGCACGCACTGCTCACTGATCTGCACGTCGCGTTCAAACGCGCCAACGGCTACAGCGAACTGGAAATCGCCCAGAAGCGCAGCGCCATCGAAAACGTCATGAAGCCCGACAGCCTCGAAGAACACCGCGAACGCCTGCTGGCCGCCGGGTTCTCGAAAGTCGTGCCGTGGTTCCAGTGTCTTAACTTTGCCTCGTTGATTGCCTTGCCATGATTGATTTGTCCCCCCTCGCCCGCCGTCTGGCGGGCACGCCACTGGCCGACTGGGCCAACACCCTGCAGGCGCAACTCGACAAGAAAATGGAAAAGGGTCACGGCGACCTGGAGCGCTGGCAAAGCGCGCTCGACGCCCTGCCAAATATCCAGCCGAGCGAAGTCGATTTGCTCAATGGCCTGAAGCTGGACACCGATTGCGACGATGCCACCCGCGCGCAGATGCGTACCGCGTTGATGGGCCTGTCGCCGTGGCGCAAGGGGCCATTCGACCTGTTTGGCGTACACGTCGACACCGAATGGCGCTCGGACTGGAAATGGTCGCGGGTGGCCCCGCACCTGGACCTCAAGGGCAAACGCATCCTCGATGTCGGCTGCGGCAACGGCTATTACATGTGGCGCATGCTCGGCGCCGGCGCGGACAGCGTGATCGGTGTCGATCCGAACTGGCTGTTCTTCTGCCAGTTCCAGGCCGTGCAGCGTTACCTGTCCGAGCCGAACGCCTGGCACCTGCCCTTCCCCTTCGAAGACCTGCCGCCGAACCTGGAAGGCTTCGACACGGTGTTCTCCATGGGCGTGTTCTACCACCGTCGCTCGCCGATCGAACATTTGCTGGCGCTGAAGGATTGCCTGGTCAAGGGCGGCGAACTGGTGCTGGAAACCCTGGTGGTCGAAGGCGATAAACACCAGGTGCTGGTGCCGGAAGACCGTTATGCGCAAATGCGCAACGTGTGGTTCCTGCCGTCGGTGCCGGCGCTGGAATTGTGGCTGCGCCGCGCCGGGTTCAGCGATGTGAAGTGCGTGGATGTGAGCGTGACCACGGTCGAGGAACAGCGCGGCACGGAGTGGATGAAGTACCAGTCCCTGAGCGACTTCCTCGATCCCGAGGATCACAGCAAGACCATCGAAGGGCTGCCGGCGCCGATGCGGGCGGTGATTGTGGCCAGAAAATAATGCAGAAACCTGTAGGAGCGAGCCTGCTCGCGATGGTGGACAACGATAACGCGGGCTTTCCGAATGGACGCGGCGCTCTCAAGTACATCGCGAGCAGGCTCGCTCCTACAGAGAGGCGGTGTTTAGTCTGATGGTTTTGCGCGCCGCGCCTTGAAGAACTCGCTCAACACCGCCCCGCACTCCTCGGCCAACACCCCGCCTTCATACAACACCCGGTGATTCAAGAAGCCCTGGGTGAAGAACTGCCCCTGGCTCTGCACGATCCCCGCTTTGGGCTCCAGCGCGCCATACACCACCCGCGCAATCCGCGAGTGCACGATCAGCCCGGCGCACATGCTGCACGGCTCCAGGGTCACGTACAGCGTGCTGCCCGGCAGGCGATAGTTGCTCACGGCCTGGGCGGCGGCGCGGATGGCGACCATCTCGGCGTGGGCGCTCGGGTCATTGCCACTGATCGGGCAGTTGAAGCCGCGGCCGATGATTTCGCCGTCCTGCACCAGCACCGCGCCCACCGGCACTTCGCCGAGAGCGGCGCCCTGGGCGGCCAGGGCCAGGGCTTCACGCATGAAGTCGCGATCACGGCTACGGTCGATGATGGCGGCGGGACGAATCTGTCGCATCACGCCACCTCGATGGCGGCCATCAGGCCGGTTTCCATGTGGTCGATCACATGGCAATGGAACATCCACACGCCCGGGTTATCCGCCACCAGCGCCACTTGCGCGCGCTCGTTCTTGCCCAACAGGTAAGTGTCGGTGAAGTACGGGATGACCTTGTGCCGGTTCGAGGCGATGACTTTGAAGCTCATGCCGTGCAGGTGAATCGGGTGCTGGTATTGAGTCATGTTTTTCAATTCGAAGATGTAACTCTTGCCCTTCTCGAGCCTGGCAATCGGCCGGTCGGCGCAGGTCTTGTCAGTGATGTCCCAGGCCTTGCCGTTGATCTGCCACAGGCTCGGCGGCTTGCCATTATCGACGTTCACCGACACCGAACCCACCCACTCGAAATTGAAGTTGAGTTTCTCGGCATTGGCCAGGTCCGGTTCGGCCACCGGGTTGGCGGGCAGCGCGGGGGGCCATTCAGTCGGCGCATCGGTATTGGCCACGGAGCGCAACGTCGCCAACCGTACGGGGCCGTTGCGCAGCGACAACTCTTCGCCGACCGGCGGGGCCTTGATCGCCAGGCAAATGCGCATGCCGGGACCGAGCCAGTATTCCTTGCCGAGCGGGCGCGGCTCGACCGGGTTGCCATCCAGCGCATAGATCTGCGCTTCGACGCCGGGGATGTTCAGGCGATAGGTCAGGGTGTTATCGAGGTTGAGCAGGCGCACGCGGGTGATCTGGCCGGCGGGCAAATCGATGACAGGTTGAGAGACCCCGTTGATGGTCGAAAGACGCCCCGCCGTACCGCCACGAGCCGCCTCGCGAGGAACGCTGAACGCGACGAAAGCACCTTCCTCATCGACGTGCCAGCTCTTGAGGCTCAAGGTTTTTTCGTACTTGAAACCGGTCGGCTCGCGCTCTTCGATGATCAGCGGGCCAACCAGGCCACGGCCGAGCTCTTCGCTGCTGTTCACATGGGGGTGATACCAGTAGCTGCCGGCGTCCGGCACGCGGAACTTGTAGTCGAAGTATTCACCCGGCAGCACCGGCAGTTGCGAAACGTAGGGCACGCCGTCCATTTCCAGCGGCAGGCGGATGCCATGCCAGTGAATGGTGGTGGCGACCGGCAGGTGGTTGATGAAACGCACCCGCAACCATTCGCCTTGACGCACCCGCAGTTCGGTGCCGGGCGCCGACGGGCCGAACGCCCAGGCTTCGGTTTTGTGTCCCGGCACCAGCTCGACGTCCAGCGGCGCGGCGATCAGCTCGTAGTCATGGCCCGCCTCGGCGTCGGCCCTTTTGCCCAGCCAGTAACGCGACGCGCCACCCGCCCCCACGCCAACCACTACAAGACCGGCCAGACCACCGAGTATTTGTCGACGGGTAAAGGACATGGACTCAACTACCTCACGTATCAGCTTCGGGCCCTGGGCCCGCAAAAGGCGAATACGATACACCTGCAATTGCGAAACAGTAAGGGTGACGTGTGGCCGCACATCCGCCGAGGGCATAACTATGTAGTGCACATGCCTTGTATTAACGGCTCATCCTGCACTGCCGTTGTCTCAAGGAATGAGAGTGCATGAACACCAACGAAACACACCCACTGCCCAATGCCGCCGATGAAGCGGCGCTCCAGGCCATCGCCATCCGGATCATCCGGACGTGCCCCAGCCTGCAGGACACGGCCCATGAAGTCGCCAGCAACCTGCTGAAAAAATCCGGCATCGCCGGTCTTGACCCGGACCAGGTGTACTTCCACCGTTTCGACGCCGCCCAAAGCAGTTCGAAAGCCTTTATCGGCTGGGAGCACGTCCACGCCACGCCGACGTCCTCCATGACCCTGACGCAGCTGGTCATCCACCGCTTTCGCGCCAGCGATCAGGACAACGCCGACTTGCTGGATGTCTATGCCGGCTTCTACACCGCCGGCCCGAACGCCGGGACCTTCAATGAAAGCAACGAAGTGCGCCTGCACGGCAACGAGGTGCTCAAGGCCTTCTGGAGCATCGATTTCAGTTCGATGTACCGCGAGCGCCTGACCACCTTCTGGGACACATCTGCCGCGGACTTCCGCACCCTGGCCAAGTGCAATTTCCTCATCCAGGCGGTGAAGGCCCGGGACAAGCGCCAGCTGAGCGACGACGACTTTCAATTCGTCACCCAGGCCGTGATCGGTCCGATCACCTGGCCGGTGAATCTGTCGATGCTGCAAGCACAACATCCTTGTGCCGGCAACGTCAGGACCCTGGACGTCGACGGTCACGTCGCCACCAGCCTCCTTCGTTTTGTCGCGCCCAACGGCCGCCAGATTGTCTACCTGCCCGGCGACACCGTCGCCTTCAAGGTGCTGGAAACCGCGACGGACATGCATTACTGGATACTGCAGGAAATGAACGAGGAAGCCGCGCGCCAGACGTTCATGACCCATTTTTCCCTGGCCGATCGCCAGACCATCGCCGAGAACATCACCGATCTCATGAACAGGCTGGTCAGCACCTGGGGCAAATACGACCATCACCTGATCAACAAAGAAAACCGGATCATCAGCGACGATGCCTTCAGCTGGCTGCGCGATTCGAGCAAGGACGCGATGTTCGCCGAAGCTGAACTCTCGCTGACGTCCAATGGCGATCTGCGCAAGAAACTGTGGATCGGTTACCTCAGCGCCGGTTTGAAAATATTCGGGCCCATGGCAGTGGTCGGTTGGCCGATAGCCCTGCCGCTGGTGGGTGCCAGTATCGCCAGCATGGGTTTGAACATCGATCAGGCGGTCAACGGAAAAACCGCTGTGGAGCGCAAGGCCGGCGTTCTTGGCGCCGTGCTGGGCGGTATCGATTTGCTGTTCAACCTCCTGCTCCTCAAGGGGCCGGGATCGCTGGAGGAAATCGTTCCGGAAAACCTCGATGAGCTGAAAGAGGCGTTGGTTGCCGAGGACACGAAGCCCGTGGGCTGGCCCGCCGAACGGCCCGTTGAACTGGATTCATCCTTGCCTGAAACGTCGCAACCCATCGAAATTCCCGAGCATTGGCAAGCCAATGAGCTGCTCGAAGGTCGTACGCCGATGAGTGAGTCCGGACAATTCCAGGGCATTTATCGACTCGATTCCAACCCCTCCACCGCGATCATGCTCAATGAGGCCGCCTATTACGTACGTTACGAAGCCGACCTCAACGGCGGCGGTACCTGGGCGATCATTGATCCGGAAAATCCAAACGCGTTTTCGGGATCTCTGCCTGTGCGCCTCAATGCCCAAGGCGAGTGGGAGCTGACACCCCGAGCCGGACTCAAGGGCGGCGGCAACCGGCATCCGGGATCGTCACGAGCGCCTGCGCCTGCACCTGTGCCCGAGCCCGAGCCCGCTTCTACGTCCGCTTCTGTTCAAGCGCCATCACAGGCCATCCTGCGCGGCCCTTCCACGGAATACGATGTCGTTAACCGGTTCCGTCTCAGACAGCTTGCGCTGGGCGAAAGAGAAACCCATATCAAACTGGTCCGTCAGCCAGACGGAAGTTTTCGCGGGGTGACCACTTACGAAGAGTACATCGCAGCGTCACGCGCCAAGCTGTCACAGGATGCACGCCTGTTCTTCGCTCGCAACGGATTCACTGCCTCATTACCGCCGCGCCCTGAGCTGCCCGCCGTGACACCCTCAACCACTACCGCCGAACTGATTCCGAAGATATTCAATGCAGCGCCTGGCCTGGTCATTGGCGAAAGCCAGGACCGCATTGCCAGCATGCGGTTTCTCATCGAGAACATGCCGACCCTGGCCCAACAGGAAATCAAGACGATCTATTTCCACCGCCTGCTCAACGATTTCAACCAGGTAGAGCTCGATCAATTCTTCAAGACCGGGTCAATGCCCAGTGATCTCGAGGCGTATCTGGAAAAGCTGACCAGCGACCCTTCCGGGCGCTTCACCCCGCTCGAAGTGGTCAAGGCGGCTCAACAACATGGCATTCGTATTCAGGCAACCGACTGCCTGGCCAGTTACCGCTTCCCCGGTTCATCACTGCCCGACATGCACGAGCAAGCCATCAAGACCTACCTCACCCACACCCTCATGCAGGCCGATAAAGCGCTGAACGGCGCGGGCAAATGGGTGGTGCTGACGGATCAGGAAAACATCAACACCTTTCGCGGCATGGCTGGCATCAGCGAAATGCAGGGCGGCATTGGTTTGCGCATCGAAGAGGTGCTGCCGGAAGAGGGGCCGCTGATTGAAACGGATCGAGGAAGGGAGGTAGGTCGCGGCTTTGCCACACAACCCGAATCCATCGACGGCAATGTCGACACCTTGCACGCAGACCTGAGCTTGCAGATGCCACTGCCCTTGCTCGAAAGAACGCCGGAGGAACTGAGCCGGATGCTGTTCAGGCAAGGCATGTTCACCTTTGAAAAGTCGAACGGAAACTGGACGCTGATCCATCGCAGCAGAGACGGCCAGGTGACCCGGACACTGGTCGAGCGCACGGCCGACGGCAACTACCTGATCAATCGCCCCGCCTGGACCGAGGTGCATCAGGTGCCCTATGCCAGCATCGAAGAGCTGTCGTGGGGGCTCAGCCGCATGGGCATGCACCTCGAAGGTCGCTTGCCGCTGTAAGTCTTTCAAGGGCTTCCCGCCCCACTGAAAAACACCGGAAACCTTGTGGGAGCGAGCTTGCTCGCTCCCCTATGGGGTCGCAAATGTGTCGCGCGCCGCGTTGAGCCCTGATTTCAGCGTGCGTTCCATACTTTTCTTACAGCATCTATCCATTAAAACGACCTGACATTCACTCAAAGCCCTACAGATCCAATCTCGCCTGCGTCACATAGTGCCGACCTCTTACCCCTCCACTTCTCAAGGACAGAGAATGCATTCATCTGACACAGGCAACTCATCGCTCCTGCCCAACCCGGCCGATCTGCGCGCCCTCAAGGATCTGGTGATCCCGTTCGTAGAGGCCTGCCCCGACATGCACGACATGTCCCACGCAGAGGCCCAAGGCATCCTGGACAAATACGGAATACAGCACATCGATCCGGATCGAGTGTGGTGGCACCGTTTCGACAACACGTCCGTCACCAGCAGCAAAGCCTTCCTGCTCTGGGAACACTACCCCACGCCCATCGAGTCACTGACGCTGCCGCAGCTGGTGGTTCAGCGCTTCCACGCCCGGGATCAGGACAACGCCGACCTGCTGGACAGTGACGGCGGCTTCTACAATGAAGGCGCGCAGGCCCGGATCTATAACGAAACCAACGAAGTGAAGATGTACCCCAGCCAGGTCATCAAGGATCTGTGGCGCATTAACTTCCATGATCGTTACTGGAAAAAAATGTCCGACTTCTGGGCCAGTCACTCAGACAATTACCGCACGCTCGCCAAGCTCAATTTCATTTCGAAGGCGGTGGAAGAACATCAGGGCGAGCGCTTGAGCAATGAAAACCTCAAGACCGTGCTCAAGGCCGTGGCCGGGAACATTTCCTGGCCCATTAGCCTGGACATGCTCAAGGCTGAAGCCCCCGCCATCGAAGGCCTGCGGGTCGCCCCCTTGTACATCGGCAATTATCGGGCAACCGACATCCTGCGCATCATCGATAAAAACGGGCGTCAGATTCTCTATACCCCCGGCGAGCTGAATGCCTTCCACGTGTTCGAGACGCCCCATGACTTGCACTGGTGGTTGCTGTGCCAGAACAACCACGCCGACAACCGCAGCCGCTTCATGGCCCACTTCCCGCTGTCCGCCCAACAGCAGGATGAAGACAACGTCGGCCTGAACCACATCATTGATCTGCTGTATGTCACCTGGGGCAAATACGACAGCAGCCTGTTCGATCAGGATGCTCCGGACCTGACAATTGACGCCTTCACCTGGATTCGTGATTCGACCATCGAGCGCATGTTCAGCGATGCGGAGCTGTCACTGCGCTCCAACGGCGACTTGCGGGAAAAAATGTGGATCGGCTACCTGAGCGTCTTTACCCGTCTCTTTGGGTCCATGGCCGTCGCGGGCTGGCCGGTCGCCCTGGCGGCTGTCGGTGCCGGGATCGCCGACATCGGTCTTGGCATATCCCAGGCCGTCAACGGCATGAATGCCACGGAGCGCAAGACCGGGGTTCTCAGCGCGATATTCAGCTCCATCGACACGCTGTTCAACCTGCTGTCACTCGGGGGCACCGCCGAAGTGGCGCAGGTCCAGGAAGCCAGGGAAACGTTCACGCCCCAGGAAAATCTCGCCGCCGGGGTGGAGCACCCGACGGGCGCAACGCCCAGAATCACCGTGGCCGCCCCGGGTCGAACCTATAGGCTGGAAGGCGAGAATCCGCTGGCCCCCTTCCGGACCAATGAACTGCTTGATGGTCTGGACGTGGTCAGCACTGAAGGCCGTTACCGAAACATCTATCAGCCCTCCACCGGCGGTAACTACATCAAGATCGAGGACGACTACTACCGGGTCCGCTACGTCAACGAGATGAAGACCTGGGTCGTCATCGATCCCGCCAACGAGTTCTCGTTTCACCGCAGCCTGCCGGTTCGCTTGAATGCCGAGGGTCGATGGGAACCCCTCACCCGTCCCGGCCTGTACGGTGGAGGGAAGATTCTCGACAAACTGCCTTGGGGACGTTCCGCAGGACGGTTACCCGACATGGACAGTGTGCCCACCCCTTACGATGTACCGCCCGAATTGCACCAGGCACTCAAGCCCGTGGCCAATGGCGAACTGAGAGGCAGACACCTGCAGGATGTTTTTGAAAACATCACCGATCCTGAAGGCTCGCTCAAACAGTTCAAAAACTTGCGACATCGTCTGTACCGGGATGCCCGGGCTTTCTACATGAACCCGCACCTGCCGCCCAGGCCCGACATTCCCCTTCTGGGCCCGGGGGGGAACATACAGACAAAGAACATTATCAAATCACTCTACAAGGAAACACGAGGCCTGGTGATCGGCGAAAACCACTCCAGTATCGGCAGCAAGCAATTTCTGATCGAAAACATGGAGGTGCTCAGTAAACAAAGGATCAAGACCTTGTACATGGAACACTTGCTCACCGACTTCCATCAGGCGGACCTGGACATATTCAACCGGGGTGGCGATCTCTCGGAAGATCTGGAGTCCTACCTCAAAATCCTTGATCAGGGCCATGACACCGACCCAGCCGGCGAGTTTACCTTCCTGGAAGTGGTCAAGGCCGCGCAAAAGAACCACATCCGTGTCCAGGCGATTGATTGTGCCGCCAGCTATCGGTCCGCGGGGATGATGGAGGTAAGCCGCAACTACCGGCAGGAGATGATGAATTACTTTGCCAAAACCGTCATCGATGCCGACCAATCCCTCAGGGGAGCGCACAACTGGATAGCGTTTGTCGGCGAAAGCCACGCCAACAATTGGGAAGGGGTTCCCGGCCTCAGCGAACTGGAAGGCGGTATCGGGCTTCGTGTCGAAAGCGCCAAACCCGGCCTGAAGGGTGATATCGAACCCGATCCGGGAAGAGCCGGCGAAAGCCTCGAAGACATGAGGCCGGAATTCGTAAAAAACGACTTGCGCCTGCAGGTCGAACTGCCACCCGCAAGAGTCAGGCGAGCGAAGATGGAAGCCGCACTGACTGAACCAGGGATGCTTACCATTGACAAGGTCGGTAGCCAAACCGTGCTGATTCACCGCAGCAGAGACCTCAAGTTGGTCGTCACGCCCAACGAGAAGGACGCGAAAGGCCTGTACGTCAACCGCCCTAATTGGGGCAGCCTTAGCAACAAGCGTTTTGCCACGCTGGGAGAACTTCGCGAGGCGCTTGAGCGCATTAACTTGAGGCTGGTGCGCATCCCCTGAAACGCAAGAAGCCCCCGGTCTCACGATCGGGGGCTTCCTTTGTCGCTATCGTTTTGAGCCTGGGTTTACGGGCTCAAATACGATCATTCCCACTCAATGGTCGCTGGCGGCTTGCTCGACACGTCGTAGGTGACGCGGGAGATGCCTTCGATTTCATTGATGATGCGGCCGCTGACGGTTTCCAGCAGTTCGTAAGGCAGGTGTGCCCAACGCGCGGTCATGAAGTCGATGGTTTCCACGGCACGCAGGGCCACGACCCAGGCGTAACGACGGCCGTCACCGACCACGCCAACCGATTTCACCGGTTGGAACACCACGAATGCCTGGCTGACCTTGTGATACCAGTCGGCCTTGCGCAGTTCTTCGATGAAGATGTGGTCGGCGCGACGCAGCAGGTCGGCGTATTCCTTCTTCACTTCACCGAGGATCCGCACGCCCAGGCCCGGGCCCGGGAACGGGTGACGGTAGACCATGTCGTACGGCAGGCCGAGTTCCAGGCCCAGACGACGGACTTCGTCCTTGAACAGCTCGCGCAGGGGTTCAACCAGCTTGAGGTTCATTTCTTCCGGCAGGCCACCCACGTTGTGGTGCGACTTGATCACGTGGGCCTTGCCGCTCTTGGCGCCAGCCGACTCGATCACGTCCGGGTAGATGGTGCCCTGGGCCAGGTACTTGATGTTGTCCAGCTTGCAGGATTCGGCATCGAACACGTCGATGAAGGTGCGGCCGATGATCTTGCGCTTCTTCTCTGGATCGCTTTCGCCAGCCAGGTTGTTGAGGAACTGGTCTTCAGCGTTGGCGCGGATCACCTTGACGCCCATGTTCTCGGCGAACATGGCCATCACTTGCTCGCCTTCGTGCAGGCGCAGCAAACCGTTGTCGACGAACACGCAGGTCAGCTGGTCGCCAATGGCCTTGTGCAGCAGCGCGGCAACCACCGACGAATCCACACCGCCGGACAGGCCGAGCAGCACGTTGTCGGTGCCGACCTGGGCACGTACCTGGGCGATGGCGTCTTCAGCGATCTTCGACGGGGTCCACAGGGCTTCGCACTCGCAGATGTCGAGGATGAAGCGCGACAGGATGCGACCGCCCTGCTTGGTGTGGGTCACTTCCGGGTGGAACTGCACGCCGTAGTAGCGACGCGCGTCGCTGAACATGCCGGCGATCGGGCAGCTCGGGGTGCTGGCCAGGATGTGGAAGTCTTCCGGCATCCTGGTGACCTTGTCACCGTGGCTCATCCACACGTCGAGGCCGAACAGGCCGTCGGCGTCGATGTGGTCTTCGATGCCGTCGAGCAGGCGGCTCTTGCCGACTACGTCTACGCGGGCATAACCGAACTCACGCAGCTCGGAACCTTCTACCTTGCCGCCCAGTTGCTCGGCCATGGTCTGCATGCCGTAGCAGATACCGAAGACCGGTACGCCCAGGTCAAAGACCGCTTGCGGGCAGCGAGGGCTGTTGGCTTCGTGCACGGACTCGGGGCCACCGGCGAGGATGACGCCTTTCGGAGCGAATTCGCGAATCGCTTCCTCGTCCATGTCGAACGGATGCAGTTCGCAGTACACACCGATTTCGCGAACGCGACGGGCGATCAGCTGGGTGTATTGGGAACCGAAGTCGAGGATCAGGATGCGGTGAGCGTGAATATCGAGGGCCATGATTCAGTCTCGTCTAAGTCATTCAGAAACAGTCGTGATTCAGAAACAACTCGGGGCTGAATAAAACAGCCCCGGTCGTTAACTTTTTGCTTGAAGGCTCAACCTACGCGGTAGTTTGGCGCTTCTTTGGTGATCTGCACGTCGTGAACGTGGGACTCGGCCATGCCAGCGCCGGTGATCCGCACGAATTCAGGCTTGGTGCGCATTTCTTCGATGTTGGCGCTACCGGTGTAGCCCATGGAAGAACGCAGGCCGCCCATCAGTTGATGGATGATCGCGCTCAGGGTGCCTTTGTACGGCACACGCCCTTCGATGCCTTCCGGAACCAGCTTCTCGGCGCCTGCCGAGGAGTCCTGGAAGTAACGGTCGGAGGAACCCTGTGCCTGGGACATGGCGCCCAGCGAACCCATGCCGCGATAAGCCTTGTACGAACGGCCCTGGAACAGTTCGATCTCGCCCGGCGCTTCTTCGGTACCGGCGAACATCGAGCCCATCATCACGCAGGAAGCACCGGCGACGATGGCCTTGGACAGGTCACCGGAGAAACGGATGCCGCCGTCGGCGATCAACGGAACGCCAGTGCCTTCAAGGGCAGCGGCAACGTTGGCGATGGCACTGATTTGCGGGACGCCGACACCGGCGACGATCCGGGTGGTGCAGATCGAGCCAGGGCCGATACCGACCTTGACGGCGTCAGCGCCGGCTTCGGCCAGGGCCTTGGCGGCAGCGCCGGTGGCGATGTTGCCGCCGATGACCTGCACTTCAGGGAAGTTCTGCTTGACCCAGCGAACGCGGTCGATCACGCCTTTGGAGTGACCGTGGGCAGTGTCGACCACCACCACGTCAACGCCGGCGCTGACCAGGGCCGCGACGCGATCACCGGTGTCTTTACCGGTGCCGACGGCGGCGCCAACGCGCAGACGACCTTGATCGTCCTTGCTGGCCAGCGGGTAAGCCTTGGCTTTTTCGATGTCGTTGACAGTCATCATGCCTTTGAGGGCGAATTTGTCGTCGACGATCAGAACGCGTTCGATGCGGTGCTTGTGCAGCAGCTCGCGGACGTCGTTCTTGTTGGCGCCTTCCTTGACCGTGACCAGACGCTCTTTAGGCGTCATCACATCACGGACGGTGGCTTCCAGACGGTTCTCGAAACGCACGTCACGGGAAGTGACGATGCCGACCAGGTCGCCATTGTGCAGCACCGGAACGCCGGAGATGTTGTTCATGCGGGTCAATTCGAACAGCTCGCGCACGGTAGCGTCGGCGTCGATGGTGATCGGGTCCTTGACCACACCGGCTTCGTAACGCTTGACCTTGCGGACTTCGGCAGCTTGCTGCTCGATGGTCATGTTCTTGTGGATGATGCCGATACCACCTTCCTGAGCCATGGCAATTGCCAGACGGGCTTCAGTGACGGTGTCCATGGCAGCGGAAACCAGTGGGATATTCAGCTCGATGCCACGGGTAAGGCGGGTCTTGAGACTGACTTCGTTAGGAAGCACCTCGGAATAACCAGGCACTAGGAGAATGTCGTCGAATGTCAGAGCTTCTTGGCTGATACGCAGCATCGCGGGGGCTCCCGAGCGGGAAAATGGAAGCGCGCCATTATAGTCAGACACCCCTTCGGGTTCAATGTAAAACTCTGTCTATTATCGGTATTGCTGATATACGGGAATAATTGCCGCCTACAACTCGACTTTGACCCAACTCACCGGCTGATCCAGCCAATCGGCGAATTCGTCGAGAAAGCTCTGTTTGAACCCGGCTTCCGCCCAATTGTTGAAGATGAAACCCAGGTTGGAAAAACCGCACTCCTGCAAAAACAGAAAACCGTTGATGTCGTCTTCGTGCCCGCATTCCGGGCAGGTGAAGTTATCGGTGCGCCCGGGCATCCAGTCTTCGAGGCTTTCGAACAGCGCTTCGCCAATCTCCTTGCGGCACTCGGCGCAGCCCGCTTCCTCAAGGAAGCCCTTGGCCGGCGTATAGATGCAGCGCTTGGTGACGATCTCCAGGCCGTTGACCGGCTCGCCGAACGGCAAGGCCTCCGGATGCAGGACCACTGCTCGGGCGCCGTCGCCAATGGCGTGCGCCATGCGATTGCCAGTGCGGCCGCAGGTGGTCAGTTCTTCCTTGACGATGTTCTTGCGCACCAGCCAACGCACGATCGCCCGTGCCCGGGGCTCGTGCACCGGCAGTGTGGAGATTTTCGGGACGATGATGCTTTGCGAATTCATGGGTAACGGCCTGGAGCTTTAATGAAAAGACTTGCGCAATCGAACACTCGGCAATTAAGCAAAATCCTTGTGGGAGCGAGCCTGCTCGCGAAAGCGCCTTCACGCTCAACATCGATGTTGGTGCGAACATCGCTTTCGCGAGCAGGCTCGCTCCCACAGTAAATTGTGGCGAGCCCATAGCAGGTATAGGCCCGCCAGAGCGGCTTTTACAACTCTACGACCACCGCTTGCGAGGCACGGGTCGCCTTGGCGCGGGCGGCTTCGATCGACTCGTCGCGCGCCAGGGCCACACCCATGCGGCGCTGGCCGTTGACTTCAGGCTTGCCGAACAGACGCAGCGCGGTATCCGGCTCGCTCAGCGCGGCACCCAGATTGCCGAAAGCGGTCTGGGTCGACTGCCCTTCCACCAGAATCACCGCCGATGCGGAAGGCCCGAACTGGCGGATCAACGGGATCGGCAGGCCCAGAATCGCGCGGGCATGCAGGGCGAACTGCGACAGATCCTGGGAAATCAGGGTCACCAGGCCGGTGTCATGCGGGCGCGGCGACACTTCGCTGAACCACACCTGATCACCCTTGATGAACAGCTCGACGCCAAACAGACCACGACCACCCAAGGCTTCGGTCACCGCTTTGGCCACGCGCTCGGACTCGGCCAGGGCAATCGGGCTCATGGCTTGTGGCTGCCAGGATTCCTGGTAGTCGCCCTTTTCCTGACGATGGCCGACCGGCGCGCAGAATGTGGTGCCGCCCACATGGCGCACGGTCAGCAGGGTGATTTCGTAGTCGAAATCGATGAAGCCTTCGATGATCACCCGGCCTTTGCCGGCACGGCCGCCTTCTTGCGCGTAGTCCCAGGCTGTTTTGACGTCATCGGCGCTGCGCAGCAGGCTCTGGCCTTTGCCCGACGAGCTCATCACCGGCTTGACCACACAGGGGAAACCGAGGTCTTCGACCGCCTTGCTGTAATCCTCGAAGGTGTCGGCGAAGTGGTACGGCGAGGTCGGCAGGTCCAGCTCTTCGGCGGCCAGACGACGGATGCCTTCGCGGTTCATGGTCAACTGCGCAGCGCGTGCGGTCGGGATCACGGTGAAACCTTCGGACTCCAGCTCGACCAGGGTCGCGGTGGCGATGGCTTCGATTTCCGGCACGATGAAGTGCGGCTTCTCGGCTTCGATCACGGCACGCAGGGCGGCGCCATCGAGCATGTTGATCACGTGGCTGCGGTGCGCCACCTGCATGGCCGGTGCGTTGGCGTACCGGTCCACGGCAATCACTTCAACGCCCAGGCGTTGCAGCTCGATCACCACTTCCTTGCCCAACTCGCCACAGCCACACATCAATACGCGGGTCGCAGTCGGCGACAATGGAGTTCCGATACGGGTCATCTGAAGGTCCTCAAAGGAGCGGATCATCGAGGATACGGCGCAATACGCGCGATCCATGGGGAGAAAGCGCGGCATTTTACATGAACCGCAGGGTTTGGCTTCAGCTGACGACAGTCTGTTTGCGCAGGCGCCAGGCCATGATCAGCCACACGGCGGTCACACCGGCGAACTTCGAGCCCAGGGCGGTGAGGATCACACCCGGGGTCAACGCACCGATCATGCCGAAGAAAATGAAGGTATCGAGGGGAATGCTCAGGGCCGAACTTATCCACAGGCGATCATGCAGCGGACGCTTGGTGACGCTGAACACCAGCCAGTCAATGCACTCGGAAACCGCGAACGCCGTGGCGCTGGCCAGGGCAATGGACGGATCGGAAGTGATATAGGACAGCACCAGCGCCGCCAGCATGGCTGCGATGGCACCATGACCGAAACGGGTTTGCACCATGTCGCGCAATACGAACACCAGACCGCCCCAGGCCGACCAGATGATGTCCAGGTGCGGCGCGGTGGAAAAGGCGTAGTTGATCAGCACGACGCTGCTGATGTAGGCGATGAGGAAGAACATGGGCTTGGAGGTACCTGTGAGTTTGCGGCACAGGATACTGTAGGAGCGAGCCTGCTCGCGATGGTCGCTAACGATAACGCGGGGAGTCTGGTTCCCCGCGGTGTTCTTGAGTCCATCGTCGGAACGCCGCGCGGAGCCGGCTGGCTCCTACAACAAAGGCCGCGCCTCAATTCCCCGGTTTTGTGCCGATCATCCACACCAACCCACTGGCCTTGGCCCGCTCATGGCACAAGCCCAGCACCGTGCGGCGTTCGTCGTTGGTCATGCGGCTCCAGCGGGTAATCTCTTCGACCGAGCGCTGGCAGCCCGTGCAGATGTCATCGTCGTCCAGCGCACAAATATTCACGCAGGGCGATGGCACCGGGCGTTCAGGGGTCGTCATTGTTCCTGCTCAATCAGGTCGCGCGCGTAACGCTGGGCGTTATGCACGTAGTGAGCGGCACTGGCTTCGAGCATCTTCTTCTGCGGCTCGGTCAGTTCGCGCACCACTTTGCCGGGCGAGCCCATGACCAGCGAACCATCCGGAATTTCCTTGCCTTCGCCAATCAGCGAATTGGCGCCGATGATGCAGTTCTTGCCGATTTTCGCACCGTTGAGAATGACCGCGTTGATGCCGATCAGGCTGTAATCGCCGACGGTGCAGCCGTGCAGCATGGCATTGTGGCCAATGGTCACGCCGGTGCCGATGGTCAGCGGGTAGCCCATGTCGGTGTGCATCACGGTACCGTCCTGGACGTTGCTGTTCTTGCCAATCAGGATCAGCTCGTTGTCGCCCCGCAGCACAGCGTTGAACCAGACGTTGGCACCCTCTTCCAGTTTGACCTTGCCCACCAGCACGGCATTGGGCGCGACCCAGCTCTCTGGGTGGGTCTCGACACGGGCGTCGCCCAGGCGGTATTTCATTGTGTTGTCCTCAAGGCTCAGGCAGCGGCGTGTTCAGGCCATTCGAGTGATGGCATCAGGTATTGATAAAGCTTTTCGGCGGTTGGTGCAGGCTGATTTTGGCGTCATAGAGCAGGTTGATCAACTCGACGATCATGATCGCCGTCAGCCCCCAGATCTTGTATTCGCCATAGCGATAACTCGGCACGTACCAGCTGCGGCCCTGATAATCGATGCGGTGGGTGTGTTCGCGCGGGTCCTTGCGGAAGAACTCCAGGGGCACGCTGAACACCGCGGCAATCTCGGCATCGTTGGCCTGGTATTCGACGAAATCGGGAATCACCCCGACGTAAGGGGTGACCTTGATGCCGTGCAGGGAAATCAGCGGGCTGAGCGGGCCGATCACTTCGACCAACCCTGGCGGCAAACCAATCTCTTCTTCGGCTTCGCGCAGGGCGGTGAAAATCAGGTCGGGGTCTTCGGGGTCGCGTCGGCCGCCGGGAAAGGCCACCTCGCCGCCGTGGGTCGAGAGTCCGCTGGCACGCAAGGTCAGCAGCAGTTCCGGCTCGTCACTGCGAGTGATGGGCATCAGTACGGCGGCCTCGGGGAAACGTCGGTCGGTCTCCAACGTGCGCGGTGTGTGGTTGCTTACCCGATGCAGTAGCTCGTCCAGCATGAGTGTTCTCGATCTGTGCCTTACCCTGCATCATGCACCAATCGCCTCGGTCGCCCAAGCCCCCGGAGAGCGGCGTGTCGCGAAACGACAACTTGCCGACAGCCACCGCCGCACGCCAAGATAGGCGCAGCATTCAGGAACTCAAGCATGAAATTTTGCAGTCAGTGCGGCAACCCGGTGACCCAGCGCATTCCCGAAGGTGATTCGCGCCTTCGCTTCGTTTGCGACAGCTGTCAGACCATTCATTACCAGAACCCCAATATCGTCGCCGGTTGCGTGGCGACCTGGGGCAACAAGGTATTGCTGTGCCGACGCGCCATCGAGCCACGCCTGGGCTATTGGACCCTGCCCGCCGGTTTCATGGAAAACGGCGAGACCATCGAGCAGGCGGCGATTCGCGAAACCGCCGAGGAAGCCTGCGCCCGGGTGCGCAACCTGAGCATCTATACCCTGATCGACGTGCCGCACATCAGCCAGGTGCATGTATTTTTCCGCGCCGAACTGGCCGATCTGAACTTTGCCGCCGGCCCTGAAAGCCTGGAAGTGCAATTATTCGACGAAGTCGACATTCCTTGGGATGAGCTGGCTTTCCGCACGGTGGGCCGTACCTTAGAATGCTTCTTCGCTGACCGGCGGGCCGAGGTCTACCCCGTGCGGTCCGAATCGATCCCGCCGCTCGCTCAGCCTGCCAACTAAAAAAACATCTATAAATGAATAGTCGCGACACCTTTTGGGGAATCGTTTCAATGCGCTGGTTGCTTGCCCTGTTTTGCTTGTCTTTCATCACGGTATCCCAGGCGTCTGCCGTGGAAACGCTGAACGGCAAGGTCATCGAGAAAGTCCTGGTTCTCAAGTCCGCCCATCAATTGCAATTGATCATGGACGGCAAGCCGGTCAAGACCTATCGCATTTCCCTGGGCAAACGCCCCAAGGGCGCGAAACTGATGGAAGGCGACAAACGCACGCCAGAGGGCTTCTACTGGATCGACTGGCGCAAGACCAGCAACAACTTCAATCTGGCGATGCACATTTCCTACCCGAACATCACTGACTCCGCCCGCGCACGCCGCGAAGGCGTCGATCCCGGCGGCATGATCATGATCCACGGCACCCCGGACACCGAAGACACCCCGGAAGACCTGTTCCATACCCTGGACTGGACCGACGGCTGCGTCGCCATGCGCAACAGGGACATGCGTGAAGTCTGGAACCTGGTGCCGGATGGCACGATGATCGAGATTCGTCCCTAGCTCCCTTTGTTTCGCGCAACAAAAAACCCGCTGAAATCGCTCTCATCGGGTTTTTCATTGCAGCGGTCAGAAATCCTCCAACCGCCACACCTCATACGCCGGTGTCTCATAGGGATGGCTCTGTTTCAGCACCATCACCACCGAGTGAATCAACTCATCCGCCCCATTGATCCCAACGACTACCGTTGGTCTGAACTGTCATTTCTGTCAGATGTTCACTATTGATGGTCTATACGAGAATCTGCACCAGACCCAGGCGCGTCCGCCTGCGCCAGGAGAGCTAGACCATGAGCGATTCAAGCGAAGAACAAGCAGAAAATACGGACAAAATCACTTCAACCGCAAAATCGACGAAACCACCCGTGCCGGTGGTCGAATGGCCAAAATTGGGTGCCGTGTATTCTGATTACATTCGCATTTGCGGCACGTGCGTGGATAACGCGCAAGTAGAGCTATTGATCTCGTCGTCATGGGTAACTGTGCCGGCCATCGGCACAAAGTGGTCCCATTCGCTGAAGGATTTTTCACCGGGCGTCCATACTTTTCAGGTTCGACAAACTGTCGATGGCATTACCTCGGATCCTGGACCAGTCCCGACATTCATGGTGCGCGATAAGGGCACAATCCCCTTGCCCGAAGTGACAGAGCCCGACGTCAACAGCTCCATTCCCATCGGCGGCATAGTGCAGTTCAAGGGATCGTGTACATTGAACGCGACAGTTTTTGTATTTGATCTGGATGAAAACATGTTAGGCAAAGCGGTAGTGACCGGTACCACCTGGTCATACGCACATACATGGAACCAGAGCCAGGTGGCCTATGTGAAGATTCGGCAGGTGGTCGGTGATGACGTATCCGATGTGGTAGGACGCTGGATTGGAGTCGGATTGACAAACAACGAACTGGAATCCACCTGGGATACGCCCGAAGTTACGCCCGGACAACTAGGAAGAAACGTTCCAATGGGTATTTCCGAATTCGGCGGTACGCGCACCCCATATTCAGGCACTGAATCATTTACTTACGTAGTTACCTATTGGGATAATGGGGAGTATCACGGATATTCAGTCGGTGACCGCTGGAAAGTGATGGTTGGCCCTCACTACAGATCCGGTAATGAATTGATCGATATTCATGTAGGTGATGGAGACTCTGGGTGGGCGATAGGTAAAATTTTTTATCAGCTGCCCATCTGGATCATCGACACCCGCCCCCCCGCACCATCAATTCGAGTCCCCGTCACGGACAGTACCCACCCGGCGGGGGCTTTGGCAATCGATGGATTATGTGAAGTGGGCAATACAGTCGAATTACTCAATGGCGCAGGTACAAAGTTAAACGACGCGTTGGTGGTGGATAACAAATGGTACAGCTCGCTAACGCTAGGAGAAGGCAACCATCGCATCCGAGCACGACAGAGTAAAAATGGTCTCACTTCCGAGCCGAGTGCAGTTGTCCGGTTTACGGTGGTAAGCCCGGAAGATTAGATTCCGCTGCGCTGACTGAGCACCTTCCCACACTGCTGAAACCCAACCCCCAAAAAACCCGCTGAAATCGCTCTCAGCGGGTTTTTCATTTCAGCGGTCAGAAATCCTCCAACCGCCACACCTCATACGCCGGTGTTTCATAGGGATGGCTCTGTTTCAGCGCCATCACCACCGAGTGAATCAACTCGTCAGCCACTACCAACTCGACCTTCCATTCCTCGACCCGCTCGACCTGCCCGGCTTCGCCAATGAACGGCTGACTGCCGTCCAGTGGGCGAAACTGGCCCTGGCCAAGCGCTTGCCAGGCGCAGTGATCGTAAGCGCCGATCCGACCGCCACCGGCGGCGAATACGGCGCTTTTCACGTCTTCGACGTGACTGGCAGGAACAAAAAAGCTGAGCTTGTACACGGCCCTGAGTCCACCCGCTCTTAGTTCACCCACACACGAGCATTACGGAACATGCGCATCCAAGGAGCGTCTTCGTTCCAGTCTTCCGAACGCCACGAGTTCTGCACGGCGCGGAACACACGCTCCGGGTGCGGCATCATGATGGTCACGCGACCGTCGCGGCTGGTCAAACCGGTGATCCCGCGCGGCGAACCGTTCGGGTTGGCCGGGTAGGTTTCGGTGACCTTGCCGTGGTTGTCGACGAAACGCATCGCCACACAACCGGACAGATCGGCTTCCAGCAGTGCTTCTTCGCTGGAGAATTCGGCATGACCTTCGCCATGCGCGATGGCGATCGGCATGCGCGAACCGGCCATGCCTTGCAGGAAGATCGAGTTCGACTCCTGGATCTGCACCATCGCCACGCGCGCTTCGAATTGCTCGGAGCGGTTACGCACGAAGTGCGGCCAGAACTCGCTGCCCGGAATCAGCTCGTGCAGGTTGGACATCATCTGGCAACCGTTGCACACGCCCAGGGTGAAGCTGTCGTTACGCTCGAAGAAGCCCTGGAACGCATCGCGGGCACGGCTGTTGAACAGGGCCGACTTGGCCCAGCCTTCACCGGCACCCAGTACGTCGCCGTACGAGAAGCCGCCGCAGGCGACCAGGCCCTTGAACTCGTTCAGGTCGACACGGCCGGCCAGAATGTCGCTCATGTGCACGTCGATCGCGCTGAAGCCGGCACGGTCGAACGCCGCCGCCATCTCCACCTGACCGTTGACGCCCTGCTCACGCAGCACGGCAACCTGTGGGCGAATGCCTTTCTTGATGTAAGGCGCGGCGATGTCCTGGTTGACGTCGAAGCTGAGCTTGACGCTCAGGCCCGGGTTGTCTTCTTCCAGGATCACGTCGAACTCCTGCTCGGCGCAGTCGGCGTTATCACGCAGGCGCTGGATCTGGTAGCTGGTCTCGGCCCACTGGCGTTGCAGCAAGCGGCGTTGACCTTCGAACACGGTGTCGCCGTTGAAGACGATGTCGATCTGACCGTTGTTGATCGGCTGGCCGATCACCGCCACGCAATCAGCCAAACCCGCCGCACTGAATTGTGCGAGTACGCTTGGCGTCGCGTCCTGACGCACCTGGATCACTGCGCCCAGTTCTTCGTTGAACAGGATGCCGTTGATCTCGGAGGCATCCTCGGCAACGCTGTCGAGCACCAGGTTCAGGCCGCAGTGACCGGCAAAGGCCATCTCGACCACGCTGGTCAGCAGACCACCGTCGGAACGGTCGTGGTAAGCCAGCAGGTGACCGTCGGCGTTGAGGCCCTGGATCACGGCGAAGAACGCTTTCAGGTCTTCGGCGTCATCGACGTCCGGGGCCTGCTTGCCCAGCTTGCCGTGGGTCTGGGCGAGGATCGAGGCGCCCATGCGGTTCTGGCCGCGGCCCAGGTCGATCAGGATCAGGTCGGTGGTGCCCTTGTCCATGCGCAGTTGCGGGGTCAGGGTCTGACGGATGTCGGTCACTGGCGCGAAACCGGTCACGATCAGGGACATCGGCGAAGTGACAGCCTTGTCCACGCCTTCATCGTTCCAGCGCGTGGCCATGGACATCGAGTCCTTGCCCACCGGAATGGTGATGCCCAGCTCAGGGCACAGCTCCATGCCGACCGCTTTCACGGTGTCGTACAGACGCGCGTCTTCGCCCGGGTGACCGGCAGCCGACATCCAGTTTGCCGACAGCTTGATGTCGGATATCTTGGCAATGCGCGAGGCCGCGATGTTGGTCAGGGTTTCGCCGATGGCCATGCGGCCCGACGCCGGAGCGTCCAGCAGCGCCAGCGGAGTGCGCTCGCCCATGGCCATGGCTTCACCGGTGTAGACGTCGAAGCTGGTGGCGGTGACGGCAACGTCGGCCACCGGAACCTGCCACGGGCCGACCATCTGGTCACGGGCCACGAGGCCAGTGATGGTACGGTCGCCGATGGTGATCAGGAAGCTCTTGCTGGCCACGGCCGGGTGATGCAGTACGCGCTCGACGCACTCGCCGATGTCGAGGGTCGACGGATCGAAATCGTCGCCCAGCTCGTTTTCACGCACCACCGAGCGGTGCATGCGCGGGGCCTTGCCCAGCAGCACTTCGAGCGGCATGTCCACCGGGCTGTTGCCGAAGTGGCTGTCGGTGACAGTCAACTGCGGCTCGGCAGTGGCTTCGCCGACCACGGCGAACGGGCAACGCTCGCGTTCGCAGATCGCCTTGAAGCGCTCGAAATCAGCCGGGCCGACTGCCAGAACGTAACGTTCCTGGGATTCGTTGGACCAGATTTCGTGCGGGGCCATGCCCGGCTCGTCGTTTGGAATGTTACGCAGTTCGAAACGGCCACCACGGTCGCCGTCGTTGACCAGTTCCGGGAAGGCGTTGGACAGACCGCCCGCACCCACGTCGTGGATGAAGCTGATCGGGTTCTTGTCGCCCAGTTGCCAGCAACGGTCGATGACTTCCTGGCAGCGACGCTCCATCTCAGGGTTTTCACGCTGTACGGAAGCGAAGTCCAGGTCCGCCGAACTGGTGCCGGTGGCCATGGAGGAAGCCGCGCCGCCGCCCAGACCGATCAGCATCGCCGGGCCGCCGAGCACGATCAGCTTGGAGCCAACGAGGATTTCGCCTTTCTTGACGTGTTCTTCACGGATGTTGCCCATGCCGCCGGCCAGCATGATCGGCTTGTGGTAACCGCGAACCTCATCACCGTGCGGGGTGGAGATGGATTGTTCGAAGGTCCGGAAGTAACCGGTCAGTGCCGGACGGCCGAATTCGTTGTTGAACGCCGCGCCGCCCAGTGGGCCTTCGATCATGATGTCCAGGGCGGTAACGATGCGCTCAGGCTTGCCGTATGGCACTTCCCATGGCTGTTCGAAGCCCGGGATCTGCAGGTTCGATACGGTGAAGCCGGTCAGGCCAGCCTTCGGCTTGGCGCCGCGACCGGTTGCACCTTCGTCACGGATCTCGCCACCGGAACCGGTGGACGCGCCCGGGAACGGGGCAATCGCGGTCGGGTGGTTGTGGGTCTCGACTTTCATCAGGATGTGCACCGGCTCCTGCACCGCGCCGTACTGGCGGGTTTCAGGATCCGGGAAGAAACGACCGGCCACGGAGCCGACGATCACCGATGCGTTGTCCTTGTAAGCCGACAGAACGCCTTCGCTGTGCATCACGTAGGTGTTCTTGATCATGCCGAACAGGCTTTTTTCCTGGCTCTCGCCGTCGATATCCCAACTGGCGTTGAAAATCTTGTGACGGCAATGCTCGGAGTTGGCCTGGGCGAACATCATCAGTTCGATGTCGTGCGGGTTGCGCTTCAAGCCGACGAATGCGTTGACCAGGTAGTCGATCTCGTCTTCCGCCAGGGCCAGGCCCAGCTCGGTGTTGGCTTTTTCCAGCGCGGCGCGGCCGCCACCCAACACGTCGATCGCGGTCAGGGGCTTGGGTTCGGCGTGGCTGAACAGGCCAGCAGCCTGTTCGAGGTTGCCCAGGACGATCTGGGTCATGCGGTCGTGCAGCACATCGGCAATCAGCTGTGCATCTGCGTCGCTGAACTGGCCGGCAACGTAGAACGCAATGCCGCGCTCCAGGCGCTGGATCTTGGTCAGCCCGCAATTGCGAGCGATGTCGCTGGCCTTGCTCGACCATGGCGAAATGGTGCCAAACCGCGGCAACACCAGAAACAGACGACCGGTCGGCTCCTGGACCGGAACGCTTGGACCGTATTTCAGAAGGCGCGCAAGCACCTGCTGTTCGTCGCCGGTCAGGACGCCGGTAACTTCGGCGAAGTGAGCGAATTCAGCATACAGGCCACTGACAGCCGGGACCTTCTGGCTCAGTTGCTCAAGGAGTTTGCTGTGGCGAAAGGCAGAAAGGGCAGGAGCGCCGCGCAGGATCAACATCTTCGGGACAGCCTCGGGAAGGGGTGTGCTTTGAGGCCGTGCATTCTAGCCTAAACAGCCCGCGACATCACCCGAAACGCTACGCGCGGTTGCACCCGGACGTCGGAGCGGGTGTCCGACCGAAAAACCGGCGCCGATCGGGGCGCTCGGCTCGAGTTATTTTGACGGGTGCAAAATCGGGTTATAGCCCATTCCTGCGGGCTCCAAGTGGGTTTTTCGCCTTCTAGCAGACAAGCCCTTTGCTGTCGAGATATGGCGCTCGTGGTCCTTTGCGTATACTGCGCAAATGTTTTTCCCAACGGCTTTGCGTCCGCGGTACGCCAAATGGCTGATCGCAACCGGACTCTTCCTGATGCTCAGTGGCTGTGTTGATAAACCCAACACACTGGAGCGCGTAAAGGAGGATGGCGTGCTGCGGGTGATCACCCGAAACAGCCCCGCCACCTACTTCCAGGATCGCAACGGTGAAACCGGCTTCGAATACGAGCTGGTGAAGCGCTTCGCCGACGATCTGGGGGTCGAACTCAAGATCGAGACCGCCGACAACCTCGACGACCTGTTCAACGAGGTGGGCAAACCCAAAGGCCCGGTATTGGCCGCCGCGGGGCTGGTCAGCAGCGAAGCGCGTAAAAAGCAGGTGCGATTTTCCCACTCCTATCTGGAAGTGACCCCACAGATCATCTATCGCAACGGCCAGTCGCGCCCGACCGAAGCGAAAGATCTGGTGGGCAAGAAGATCATGGTGCTCAAGGGCAGCACCCACGCCGAACAACTGGCGCAGCTGAAAAAGCAATTTCCCGGCATTGAATACGAAGAGTCCGACGCCGTTGAAGTCGTCGACCTGCTGCGCATGGTCGATGAGGGGCAGATCGACCTGACCCTGGTGGACTCCAACGAAGTCGCGATGAACCAGGTCTACTTCACCAATATCCGGGTCGCCTTTGACCTCGGTGACGCCAGCAACCAGAGCTGGGCGGTGGCGGCCGGGGATGACAACAGCCTGCTCAACGAGATCAACGCCTACCTCGACAAGGTCAAGAAAAACGGCACCCTGCAACGCCTCAAGGACCGCTATTACGGGCATGTCGACGTCCTTGGCTATATGGGCGCCACCACCTTCGCCCAACACTTGCAGCAACGCCTGCCCAAGTACGAACAGCACTTCAAGGCCTATGCCAAGAAAGAGAAAGTCGACTGGCGCCTGCTGGCGGCCATCGGCTATCAGGAATCGTTGTGGCAACCGGCCGTCACGTCCAAAACCGGCGTGCGCGGCCTGATGATGCTGACCCAGAACACCGCGCAGGCCATGGGCGTGTCCAACCGCCTCGACCCCAAGCAGAGCATCATGGGCGGCGCCAAGTACCTGGCTTACATGAAGGATCAACTGGACGAGTCGATCCAGGAACCGGATCGCACCTGGTTTGCCCTGGCGGCCTACAACGTCGGCAGCGGCCACCTGGATGACGCCCGCAAACTGGCAACGCGCGAAGGCCTGAATCCGGACAAGTGGCTGGACGTGAAGAAAATGCTGCCGCGGCTGTCCGAGAAGAAGTGGTACAGCAAAACCCGATACGGCTATGCCCGTGGCGGTGAGCCGGTGCATTTCGTGGCCAACATCCGCCGCTATTACGACATCCTGACCTGGGTCACTCAGCCGCAACTTGAAGGCGATCAAGTGGCCGAGGGCAAGTTGCTCGTGCCGGGGATCGACAAGACCAAGCCGGCTCCGGAACCGGCACCGCTTTAACAGCCCCCACCAAATAATTGTGGGAGGGAGCCTGCTCGCGATGGGGCCCCTTCAGTCACTTCAATTGTGCCTGTCAGGCCGTCATCGTGAGCAGGCTCGCTCCCACATCGGGTCTTGCGGCCGGCTTTAAGCCTTGGCGGCCGCCGCCAGAATCAGCGCCTTCATCTCCGAAACAGCCGACTTGAAGCCAACGAACAACGCATGGGCCACCAGCGCATGGCCGATGTTCAGCTCGTTGATACCTTTGATTGCCGCAACGGCTTCGACGTTGTGGTAATGCAGGCCATGGCCGGCGTTGACGATCAGGCCCTGGGCCAGACCAAACGCCACGCCATCGGCAACCCGCTTGAGTTCTTCAGCCACCTCGGCAGGCGTCTCGGCATCGGCGTAACGCCCGGTGTGCAGCTCGATGGCCGGCGCGCCCACACGACGGGACGCCTCGATCTGACGCTCATCGGCATCGATGAACAGCGACACTTCCGAGCCGATCTTCGACAGACGCTCCACCGCCGCCTTGATCCGGGCTTCCTGCCCCGCCACGTCCAGACCACCTTCCGTCGTCAGCTCCTGACGGGTTTCCGGCACCAGGCAAATGTGCGCCGGGCGAATCCGCTCGGCGAACGCCATCATTTCTTCGGTGACGCCCATCTCGAAGTTCATGCGGGTCTGCAGCACGTCCTTGAGCAGCAACACATCGCGCTCCTGGATGTGGCGACGGTCTTCACGCAAGTGCACGGTAATGCCATCGGCGCCCGCCTCTTCCGCATCCAGTGCTGCCTTCACCGGGTCCGGGTAGCGAGTGCCCCGGGCCTGACGCAAGGTGGCAACGTGGTCGATATTCACGCCAAGAAGAATGCGGGTGCTGGTGGTCACGGAAGCGCTCCAGAAGAAGAGAAAGTTCGGTGCACAGCATACATGGGGAATTTACGGTTTTCGAAACAACTCTCGGGAAACCAGCGGCCGACCGCCCAAATGAACGGCCAGCGCCTGCCGCATCAAGCGCTTGGCCGCCGACAAGGCACCCGGCGCGCTCCAGTCAGCATCGGCCATGGCCAGCAATTCCGTGCCATTGAACAGGCCCGGTTGCAACAGATAGACCCGCTCCAGCCCCGCATCCACTTGCAAGCGATAGAGGCCGTCCGGCGCGATGGGGGCGTCGTGGATGTCAGTGATCAGAGAAAAGCCGTAACCGAGGTCATCGAGCAGCCGCCATTCGAATGAGCGCAGCAGCGGTTCCAGCGGACGACCTTCAGCCAGGGCCAGCAGGGTGGCGGCGTAATGATCGAATACGGCGGGATGCGGATCTTCGGCGGGCAGCAGGCGAATCAGCAACTCATTGAGATAAAGGCCACTGAACAGGGCTTCTCCGTTGAGCCAGGTGGAAACGCCGGCGCTTTCCATGCGCCCCACGTTTTTGAGCTCGCCTCGCCCCCGAAACTCCACTTCCAGTGGTACGAATGGCCGTGCCAGCGTCCCGGCCTTGCCTCGCGCACTGCGCAATACGGCCCGCAGCCGACCTTGCGGCGTGAGGAAGTCCACCAGCGCACTGCTTTCGCGGTAGGCGCGGGAGTGGAGGACGTAGGCGGGTTGGCCAATTGGCTGGGACATGGAGTTCTCAGTGACCTGTAGGAGCGAGCCTGCTCGCGATGGACTTGAAAGCGCCGCGTTCATTCAGAAAGCCTGCGTTATCGTTTTCCACCATCGCGAGCAGGCTCGCTCCTACAGGGGGCAGCGCCGTATTACAGGTCGCCGTAACCCAGCGAACGCAAGGCGCGTTCGTCGTCGGACCAGCCGCCCTTCACCTTGACCCAAAGGTTGAGCATGATCTTGGAGTCGAACAGCAGCTCCATGTCCTTGCGCGCCTCGGTGCCGATACGCTTGATGCGCTCGCCCTTGTCGCCAATGATGATTTTCTTCTGGCCGTCACGTTCGACGAGGATCAACGCATGAATGTGCAGGGTTTTCCCCTGCTGCTTGAACTCTTCGATTTCGACGGTGATCTGGTATGGCAGCTCGGCCCCCATCTGGCGCATGATTTTTTCACGCACCAGCTCAGCGGCAAGGAAACGGCTGCTGCGGTCGGTGATCTGGTCTTCCGGGAAGAAGTGATCGTTTTCCGGCAGATGCCCGGCAATCACCCGTTCCAGCGCGTCGAGGTTGTGCCCGTGCTGGGCCGAGATCGGGATGATCTGCGCGTTCGGCAACTGTTCCTGCAACCAGGACAGGTGCGGCATCAGCTCCGCCTTGTCTTCGATGCGGTCGGTCTTGTTCAGCGCCACGATCAGCGGGCCGGTCACGTATTGCACGCGCTCGAGGACCATCTGGTCTTCTTCGGTCCACTTGGTGCGGTCGACCACGAAAATCACCACGTCGACGTCTTTCAACGCCGCCGATGCGGTCTTGTTCATGTAGCGGTTCAGGGCTTTCTCGCCCCCCTTGTGCATGCCAGGGGTGTCGACATAGATGGCCTGCACATCGCCTTCGGTCTTGATACCGAGCATGTTGTGACGGGTGGTTTGCGGCTTGCGCGAGGTGATCGCCAGTTTCTGACCCAGGATGTGGTTCAGCAACGTGGACTTGCCCACGTTCGGACGGCCGACGATGGCAACATAGCCACAGCGCGTTGCAGTTGTATCAGTCATTGCCATTCTCCACACCCAGGGCAATCAGTGCTGCGGCGGCCGCTACCTGTTCGGCAATGCGACGGCTCACACCCTGACCTCGGCTTTTTTCATTCAGTAAGATGATTTCGCATTCGACGAAGAACGTCCGGCAATGCGGCTCACCCTGGATATCCACCACTTCGTAACGCGGCAGCTCGCAACCACGGGACTGCAGAAACTCCTGCAGGCGGGTTTTTGGGTCCTTGTTGGTGTCGACCAGTGTCAGGCCTTCGAACTCGCCAGCCAGCCAGGCCAGCACGCGTTCGCGCGCCACTTCCATGCCGGCATCGAGGTAGATCGCACCGATCAGCGCTTCCAGGGCATCGGCCAGAATCGACTCGCGACGGAAACCGCCGCTCTTCAATTCGCCGGAGCCCAGGCGCAGGTATTCGCCCAGATCGAAACCACGGGCCAGTACGGCCAGGGTCTCACCTTTCACCAGACGGGCACGCAAACGCGACAACTGGCCTTCGCGGGCCAGCGGGAAGCGATCGAACAATGCCTCGCCAGCCACGAAGTTGAGAATGGCATCACCGAGGAACTCCAGGCGCTCGTTGTTGCGCCCGGCAAAGCTGCGGTGAGTCAGGGCCAGGACCATCAGTTCCTGATCCTTGAAGGTGTAACCGAGCTGGCGCTCGAGACGGCTTAAAGAGACGCTCACGGTTTACCCACGCTGAGTTCGTGGTTGGATTCCACCGCCATCGCCGGGGTTCGGCGCAGGCTTGGGACAATTAACGCTGTGTTCAAAAATAACGTCCTGAATATCGTTGTTTTCATGCTGCCGGTGTCGATTGTGTCGACTCCAGAAATGCATTCGGCGCTGTGTTCAACAGCGCCGTGTTTGATTACTTGATCAGGCCAACCCGCGAGAAATTCGGCAGGTGACTGAGTTTGGGTTCCGGCCAGCTCATCCAGACTGCAAAGGCCTTGCCGACGATATTCTTGTCGGGAACCATGCCCAGCAGATCCTTGGGAATGCTCGGATCATCCCAGTAACGACTGTCGTTCGAATTGTCGCGGTTGTCGCCCATCATGAAGTAGTGCCCGGCAGGTACGGTCCATGAACGGTCCGGCGTAGCGCGGTAGCGACTCATTTCCTTGCGGATCAGGTGCTCGGCGGCGCCCAGTTTTTCCTTGTAGAGCTCGGCGCTCCCCAAGGTGCCCGGCTCGGAGCCGACCAGTTGCTCGGCGATCGATTCACCGTTGACGAACAGGCGCTTGTCAGCGGTGTAACGAACCTGATCACCCGGCAGACCGACTACACGCTTGATGTAGTTGACGTTTGGATCGCTCGGATAGCGGAACACCATCACATCGCCGCGTTGTGGCTCACCGACTTCAATGACTTTCTTGTCGATCACCGGCAAGCGGATCCCGTAGGAAAACTTGCTCACCAGGATGAAATCGCCGACGTCCAGGGTCGGTTTCATCGAGCCGGAAGGGATCTGGAACGGTTCCACCAGGAACGAACGCAGCACCAGCACGATGAACAACACCGGGAAGAACGACTTGCCGTATTCGACCAGCAGCGGTTCTTTGTTCAGTTTCTCGACCACCATCACATCAGGCTGGCTCACGCTGCCCTGATAGGAGGCAATGGCGGCACGCCGACGCGGCGCCAGGAAAAGCAGATCGAGCAACGCCAACAAGCCGCAGACGAATACGGCGATGACCAGCAACAGCGGGAAATTTAGTGACATAGGACCTAACTATCCAACCTGAGCACTGCAAGGAAGGCTTCTTGTGGAATTTCCACGTTACCGACCTGCTTCATGCGTTTTTTACCGGCCTTTTGCTTTTCCAGCAGTTTTTTCTTACGGCTAACGTCACCGCCGTAGCATTTGGCCAATACGTTCTTTCTGAGTGCCTTGACGGTTGTCCGCGCCACAATCTGACCGCCAATGGCGGCCTGGATTGCCACGTCGAACATCTGCCGCGGAATCAGGTCTTTCATCTTCTCGGTCAACTGGCGACCTTTGTAGTGCGCGTTGTCCTTGTGCACGATCAGCGCCAGGGCGTCGACCTTGTCGCCGTTGATCAGCACATCCAGTTTCACCAGATTAGCCGATTGGTAACGGTCGAAATGGTAATCCAGCGAAGCATAGCCGCGGCTGGTGGACTTCAAGCGGTCGAAGAAGTCCAGGACCACTTCGTTCATCGGCAGATCGTAGGTCACCTGGACCTGGGTACCGAGGAACAGCATGTCATGCTGAATGCCGCGTTTCTCGATGCACAGGGTAATGACGTTGCCCAGGTGCTCCTGCGGCACAAGAATATTGGCCCGCACGATCGGCTCGCGCATGTCTTCGATGGAAGACAGGTCCGGCAGCTTCGACGGGTTATCGACGTAGATCGTTTCGCCGGTCTTGAGCAGCAGCTCGAAAATTACCGTTGGCGCGGTGGTGATCAGGTCCAGGTCGTACTCGCGCTCCAGGCGCTCCTGGATGATTTCCATGTGCAGCATGCCGAGGAAACCGCAACGGAAGCCGAAGCCCAGGGCGTCGGAGCTTTCCGGTGTGTATTGCAGCGACGAGTCGTTCAGGGTGAGCTTTTGCAGCGCCTCACGGAAGTCTTCGAAGTCGTCGGAGCTGACCGGGAACAGACCGGCATAGACCTGAGGCTGAATGCGTTTGAAACCTGGCAACACATCGACGTCCGGCGTCGAGCTCAAGGTCAGGGTATCGCCCACTGGCGCACCGTGAATGTCCTTGATGCCGGCGATGATGAAGCCCACTTCACCGGCTTTCAGGTCAACGGTAGCGGTGTGTTTGGGATTGAAGACACCGACGCTGTCCACCAGGTGGATCTTGCCGGTGGACTTGACCAGAATCTTGTCGCCCTTCTTCACACGGCCATGGCGTACGCGCACCAGGGACACAACGCCCAGGTAGTTGTCGAACCAGGAGTCGATGATCAACGCTTGCAGCGGATCTTCGATGTTGCCGGTCGGCGCCGGAATGGTGGTTACCAGGCGCTCGAGCACTTCATCGACGCCCAGACCGGTCTTGGCACTGCAAGTGACCGCGTCGGTGGCATCGATGCCGATGATTTTTTCGATTTCTTCTTTAACGCGGTCCGGATCGGCCTGTGGCAGGTCGATCTTGTTCAGCACCGGCATCACTTCCAGGCCCTGCTCGATCGCCGTGTAGCAGTTGGCTACCGACTGCGCCTCGACACCCTGACCGGCATCGACCACCAGCAACGCGCCTTCACAGGCCGCCAGCGAGCGGCTGACTTCGTAGGTGAAGTCAACGTGGCCGGGGGTATCAATGAAGTTCAACTGATAGGTGATGCCATCACGGGCCTTGTAATACAGGGTAACGCTATGCGCCTTGATGGTGATGCCGCGTTCACGCTCAAGGTCCATGGAGTCGAGGACCTGGGCTTCCATTTCACGCTCGGCCAGGCCGCCGCACATCTGGATGAAGCGATCGGCCAGCGTCGACTTGCCATGGTCAATGTGGGCGATGATGGAGAAATTGCGGATATGACTCAAATCACTCACGGATCAACACTCAAAAAGGCTGCAGGCATAGCCCGCCGAAAAATAGCCGGGAATTGTACCTGATCCACGGCGCAAGCGTCACGTTCGCAGGTCAGACGGCCAGTACAAAAACGCCCCGGTCTTGCGACAGGGGCGTTTTTTATGACCAAAGAAGCCGGGAACGCCCCGCCATCAACCGGCGCGACGCAACAACCACAGCCCGGCCAAGGCGCAGATACCGGCCGGCACCAGCACCGCAAACAACGGCGAGAAACCGAACACCAGGCTCGAAGGGCCCAGCAAATCCTGGGCAATGCGGAAAGTGAAGCCCACCAGCACGCCGGTAAACACCCGCTGACCCAGGGTCACCGAACGCAACGGACCGAAAATGAAGGAAATCGCCATCAGCACCAGCGCGGCAGTCACCAACGGTTGCAACACCTTGATCCAAAATGCCAGCCAGTAACGACCATTGTTCAGGCCCTGGTCCGCCAGATAGTGGATATACCCCCACAGACCGCTGATCGACAGCGACTCGGGTGTCATCACCACGGTATTGAGCAATTGCGGGCTCAATGCCACGTCCCAGCGTTCCACGGGTGCAGTCACCACCTCAGAGCTTTTATCGTGGAACAGCGTGGTGGTGACATCGGTCAACTGCCAGTGCTCCTTGTCGAACTCTGCGCGCTTGGCGAAGCTGGCGGACAACATGTGCCGCTCGGCGTCAAAGCGATAACGGGTCACACCGTACAAAATGCCATTGGGCTGAACGGAGTTGATGTGGATGAACTCATCGCCCTGACGGTGCCACATGCCGTGCTTGGCACTTTGCGCGTCGCCACCGCCCTGGGCCAGCGAACGATTGGCTTGCGCGATGTTTTCGCTGACAGGGGCGACGTACTCGCCGATCAGCACGCCGGCAAGCATCAGCACCAGCATGGGCTTCATGACCGCCCAGACGATTCGTCCGATCGACACGCCGGCCGCGCGCATGATGGTCAACTCGCTGTTGCTGGCCAGGCTGCCGAGGCCGATCAGGCAACCGATCAACGCCGCCATCGGCAACATCTCGTAAAGCCGGCGCGGTGCCGTCAGCAGCACATAACTCGCGACATCGGTCAGGGTGTAGGTATCGCTGATCTCGCCCATTTCGTCGATGAACGCAAACAACGTCGCCAGCCCCAGGATGATCCCCAGCACGGCCAGGATCGCAATGAGTACGCTGCTACCAATGTAGCGGTCGAGCTTAACCACGGGCCACCTCCAGCGCGCTGCGGCGACTCGCCATTTTCAAGCGCAGGGGTTCCCAGTAAAGCAGGCCCAGGCCGATGACCAGGAAGATGGCATGCACCCACCACAAGCCCAACGCCACCGGGATCTTGCCCTTGTCGAGGGCGCCGCGTGCGGCAATCAGCAGGGTCAGGTAAGCCATATAAAGAAGAATCGCCGGCAACAATTTGAGGAAGCGCCCCTGGCGCGGATTGACTCGCGACAGCGGCACCGCCATCAGGGTCACGATGAAGACCAGCAAAGGCAAGGACAGGCGCCACTCAAGTTCGGCGCGCATACGCAAGTCATCGCTATGGATCAAGACACTGGTGCTCAGCGCATCACGGTCGGTGACTTCGTCACTGACATCCGGCTTGGGCAGCAATACACCGTACTCGTCGTACTTGATCGCACGATAGTCGGCCTGCCCCGGATTACCGTCGTAACGGTAGCCATTGTCGAGGATCAGGTAGCGATTACCATCAGGCTTGATTTCCTGCCGGCCCTTTTCGGCCACCAGCACGGAAATCCCGCGATCTTTCCCGTCGGATGAGGCGTTCTTTTGCGAGATGAATACGCCGCCCAGGTTGATACGATCATCGGACAACTGCTCGGTGTAGGTCACCCGGGTACCGTCGCGCAACGCCTGAAAGCGCCCCGGCTCCAGGGTATCGAACTCGGTCAGGGCATCTTGCTTGTTCAGCAGCAACTGGAACTGATTGGCACCTTGTGGCGCCAGGCTCAGGCTCAGCCACGCCACGATCAGCGCCACCAGCGTGGCCGGAAAAAGGGTCATGACGAACAGACGCTGCTGGCTCATGCCGGTAGCCGAAAGCACGGTCATCTCGCTTTCCAGATACAGCCGGCCATACGCCAACAGAATCCCCAGGAACAGCCCCAATGGCAGGATCAGTTGCAGGAATCCCGGCAGGCGGAAGCCCATGATCAGAAACAGTGAACCCGGATCCAGAAGGCCCGAAGCCGCCTGGGCGAGGTATTTGATGAAGCGTCCGCTCATGATGATGACCAGCAGCACGGCGCTGACGGCGCTCAAGGTCAACAGGACTTCGCGGGATAGGTAACGGAAGACGATCAAACCAGACACTCCAGGATTGTCAGGCGAAGGCAGCCAAACAAACAAACATATCAGGCAACCCGCAGAGCAGAGCCGCCGAAAAAGATGGCGCATTATCCTGTGATTGGGTGCGCCTGTCACTGCGCAATGCATGGAAGCGCCTGCAGGACCGAGCCTCCTCGCGAAGGGCGACACCTAATCGCGCGAAGCCTGAAACCCCGCCGCAGCCTCAAGTTCTTCGCGAGCAGGCTCGCTCCGACAATCGTACAACCGAGGGTTGTCAGGCGCCTCCAGCGAGGTTCAAACTGCGGCCTTCGTCGCCGGTCGGTACTGGCGCCTTACTATTACTTTCTATTTAGATGCAGGCAGGCGACGCACATACGGTGTCGAGCGCTTGCGAGTTGACCATCAATTCAGGGACCCGGACATGGAACTGGTTGTAAAGAGCGTTAACCCGGAAACGTTGAAAACCGCCACGCTGGTGGTCGCCGTCGGTGAAGGCCGCAAACTCGGCGTCGCCGCCAAACAACTCGACGAACTCAGCGGCGGTGCGATCAGCGCCGTGCTCAAGCGTGGCGACCTGGCCGGCAAGGTCGGGCAGAGCCTGCTGCTGCACAGCCTGCCAAACCTCAAGGCCGAGCGCGTGCTGCTGGTGGGCGTGGGTAAAGATGAAGAACTGGGCGACCGCCCGTTCCGCAAAATCATCGCCGGCGTACTCAATACCCTCAAAGGCCTGGGCGGCAGTGATGCGGTCCTGGCCCTGGACGAAATCGTGGTCAAGGGCCGCGACAGCTACGGCAAGACCCGCCTGCTGGCCGAAACCCTGGTGGACGGCGAATACCAGTTCGATCAGTTCAAGAGCCAGAAAGCCGAACCACGCGCCCTGAAGAAAGTCACCCTGCTGACCATCAAGGCCGCCCAGGCTGAAGTGCAACGCGCCGTGACCCACGCCACCGCCATCGCCAACGGCATGGCCTTCACTCGCGACCTGGGCAACTTGCCGCCTAACATCTGCCACCCGACGTTCCTCGGTGAGCAAGCGAAAAACCTCGGCAAAGAATTCAAGGACCTGAAAGTCGAAGTCTTCGACGAGAAGAAGATCAAGGCACTGGGCATGGGCTCGTTCTATGCCGTTGGCCAGGGCAGCGCCCAACCACCGCGCCTGATCGTCATGCAATACAACGGCGGCAAGAAATCCGAGAAGCCCTACGCCCTGGTCGGCAAAGGCATCACCTTCGACACCGGCGGTATCAGCCTCAAGCCAGGCGCCGGCATGGACGAAATGAAATATGACATGGGTGGCTCTGCCAGCGTGTTCGGCACCCTGCGTGCGGTACTCGAGCTGAAATTGCCAATCAACCTGGTGTGCATCCTGGCTTGCGCCGAGAACATGCCGAGCGGCAACGCTTCTCGCCCGGGCGATATCGTCACCACCATGAGCGGCCAGACCGTGGAAATCCTCAACACCGACGCCGAAGGCCGTCTGGTGCTGTGCGATGCCCTGACCTACTCCGAGCGCTTCAAGCCGCAAGCCGTCATCGACATCGCCACCCTGACCGGCGCTTGCGTGGTTGCCCTGGGCTCCCACACTTCGGGCCTGCTGGGCAACAACGATGAACTGATCGGCCAACTGCTCAGCGCCGGCAAGGCAGCCGACGACCGCGCCTGGCAACTGCCGCTGTTCGATGAGTACCAGGAGCAACTCGACAGCCCGTTCGCCGACATCGCCAACATCGGCGGCCCGAAAGCCGGCACCATCACCGCAGCCTGCTTCCTGTCGCGCTTCACCAAGAACCTGAACTGGGCGCACCTGGACATCGCCGGCACCGCCTGGACCAGCGGCGGCAAGGACAAGGGCGCCACTGGCCGTCCGGTTCCCTTGCTGACCCAATACCTGCTGGACCGCGCCAAAGCCTGAAACCGATGATCCCGGGCGGCGTTGCTTGCCAGTGACGCCGCCCCGGCTCAGGAACCGCAATGACCAAAGTCGACTTCTATATCCTGCCCAGCGCCGATCCTTCGGCACGCCTGGATTTCGCCTGCAAGCTCACTGAGAAAGCCTGGCGCATGGGGCACCGCATCTACCTGCATTGCAGCGATGCCTCCCAACGCGACGATCTCGACGCACGCTTATGGGCGTTCAAAGGCGAAAGTTTCGTGCCCCACGGCCCCGCCGAAAGCGAACCGGACAGCCTGATCGTCCTGGGCCTTGGCGAAGACTGCGGTCAGCACCAGGATCTGCTGGTCAATCTCGACCTGAAAGTGCCGGCCTTTGCCCAGCGCTTTTCCCGCGTGGCAGAAGTGGTGGTGGAAGACCCGGTGATTCGCCAGGCCGCGCGGGAGAGTTTCCGTTTCTACCGCGAACAGGGCTATCCTCTGCAAGATCACCGTTTACAGCGACTCTGAGCATTCCGATGGACACTCCAAAACCACTGCAAAAGTCCGTGCACCTGCTGGACGACCTTGAGTCGATCCGCCAACTGCTCGGCGATGACAACCTGCAACCACCGCTGCTGACCGACACGGTCGAAGAAGGTGAACAGGAACAGATTCCGATGCTGTTCGATACCGTCAGCGCCCCCGCGCCGACCGTCGAACCGAAAGCGCCCGCGCCAGCCGCCGAACCGGCGCCGAGCGCCAGCAAGGGCGCCGACGCCCTGCTGTACCTCGACAGCGAACTGCGTGCCGCCGCGCAATTGATCATGCAGGATGTGATCGACGACTTCGCGCCGCACATCGAAACCGAAATCAAACGCCGCTTGAATGCGCGGATGGAACGGTTGCTGAGCCAGTACAACGATTGATTAACGTGCGCCAAGCGCGCTTCTGTGGGAGCGAGCCTGCTCGCGATAGCGTACGAACCGACTCGATGTTGAATGTGACGACCTTATCGCGAGCAGGCTCGCTCCCACACAAAACATCACGCCACTGATTGACTTTTCAGGTGCTGAGGTAGCGTCCGATCAGCGCGATCCCGCTCGCCAGCACCAACCAGGTCACCAACCGCACGAAGGCCTCGCGAGACAGGCGCATCGTCAGCCCTCGACCGATCCACAGCCCCAGCGCCATCGCCGGCAACAAGCACAGCGCCAGTACCAACAATGGCAGCTCGGCGTATACCCCCGCCACCACGAAGAGACTCAAGCGCACCACCGTGCTGCAACTGATCAGCGCGCTCTGCGTCGCCCGCGCTTCGTCCTTGGGCAGCCGACTGTTCAAATAGATCGCATACAAAAAGCCGCCACTGCCAAACAACGCGCCGAACATCCCGCCCACCGCCCCCATCGGCAGTGCCCACACGGCAGACAATTGCGCTGGCCGGGCTTTGACCCACAGGTTGTAGATCGCATAGACGCTGATAAACAACCCCATCAACAGCAATAACAGATCGGATTTCAGGTTCAGCAAAAAAATCACGCCCAGCGTGCAACCCACCGCCATGCAGGGCAGCAAACGCAACAACTCCGGTTTGGCGACGTTGCGCCGCGAAGGCAACAGATTGCCGAATGCCGCGACAAAATCCAGCAACACCAGCAAGGGCACGATTTTCGACAGCGGCATGAACAGAATCAGAACCGGCCCAGCCACCAACGCGGTGCCGAAACCGGCGATGCCAAAGACGATATAAGCCAGGGCGATACCGCCCCCGATCACCAGCCATTCCATGACGCCGAATGACCATTGGTTTAACAACTCAAGCACATCCATTCCCCTGTCTTCCTTGATTACGGCTGACAACTTTAACGTTTTGCTCGCGACGACGTCTTGAAATTCACCGACGATACCGCCTGCCGGACCGCTATCGCGAGCCAGCTCACTCCCACAAACAGCCTCCAACAACTGATTTGTGCGGGGTCATAGAGATTGGTCACCGAATGCCTTTATCATGCGCCCCATGATTAAAGATCCCTTTGCAAGACTCGGCCTGGACCGTGAAGTCCTGACCGTCAGCCAGCTCAACGGCCGAGCACGGGTGCTGCTCGAAGACGTGTTCAGCAACATCTGGGTCGAAGGCGAAATCTCCAACCTGGCCCGCCCGGCGTCCGGCCACGTGTACTTCACGCTCAAGGACAGCGGTGCCCAGGTGCGTTGCGCGCTGTTCCGGCAGAACGCGGCGCGGGTACGACAAGCGTTGAAAGACGGCCTGGCCGTCAAGGTACGCGGCAAGGTCTCGCTGTTCGAGGGGCGCGGGGACTACCAACTGATCCTCGACACCGTGGAACCTGCCGGCGATGGCGCGTTGCGGCTGGCTTTCGATGCGCTGAAGGAAAAACTCAGCGCCGAAGGCCTGTTCAGTGCCGAGCGCAAGGTACCGCTGCCGGCCCATCCACAACGGATCGGCATCATCAGTTCACCCACCGGCGCGGTGATCCGCGACATCATCAGCGTGTTCCGCCGTCGCGCACCTCAGATACAACTGACGCTGATCCCTACGGCCGTTCAGGGCCGCGAAGCCACCGCGCAAATTGTCCGCGCGCTGAAACTGGCCGATGCCCGCGGCTTCGACGCCTTGATCCTGGCCCGTGGCGGCGGCTCGCTGGAAGACCTCTGGTGCTTCAACGAAGAAGCCGTGGCCCGCGCGGTGGACGCCTGCGTAACGCCGATCGTCAGCGCCGTCGGCCATGAAACCGATGTGTCGATCAGTGATTTCGTCGCCGACGTACGCGCTCCGACGCCATCCGCCGCCGCTGAATTGCTCGCGCCGGACTCCAGCGATCTGGTCCGTCGGGTCGAAAGCCTGCACCGACGGCTGGTGATGCGCATGCGCGACCGTTTGATGCGCGACCGCCTGCGCCTCGAAGGCATCTCCCGGCGCCTGCGTCACCCCGGCGAACGCCTGCGCCAGCAAGCGCAACGCCTGGATGATCTGGACATGCGCATGCGTCGCGCCTTCGAACGCAGCCTCAACACTCGACGTGAACGGCTGATCCGCCTGGAAACCCGCCTGGCCGGGCAACATCCCGGTCGGCAACTGGCGTTGTTGCGCCAGCGCCTCGACAGTCTCGCCGAACGCCTGCCCCGCGCCATGCGCGAGGGCCTGAAAAACCGTCGCCTGCAGTTGCAAAGCCAAATGCAGACCCTGCATGTGGTCAGCCCCCTGGCGACGCTGGGCCGCGGCTACAGCATTTTGCTCGACGAGCGCGGCAACGCGATTCGCAACGCCGCGCAAACCCATAACGGTCAACGTCTGAAAGCCAGACTGGGCGAAGGCGAGCTGCAAGTGCGGGTCGAAGACAATCACCTGACGCCTGTCACCCTTTCATTACTGGATTGACCCATGCCGCGCCTTTTAGCTTCTCTGCTATTGCTGTGCCTGACCCTCAACGCCCACGCCGACAGCTACATCACACGACTGTTGAACAAACCAGTGCCCGGCGGCGTCGCGGTGGTGGATCTGGGCACCTCCGCGCAAGCGCCGAAAGCGAGCTATCAGGGCAAACCGGTACTGGTGGTCAAGGAGCAGAACAATTGGCTGGCCATCGTCGGCGTACCGCTGACCGTTAAACCGGGCGCCCAGTCCATCAGCAGCGGCGGCCGTACGCTGAGCTTCACCGTGGGCCAGAAGAAATACCCGGAACAACGCATCACCTTGAAGAACACGCAGCAGGTCAACCCTGACCCGGAAAACCTCAAGCGCATCGAACGCGAGCTGGCAGAGCAGATTGCCGCCTATCGTACGTTCAGCCCGAATACCCCCAGCAACCTGCTGTTGGACAAACCGGTCAATGGGCCGCTGTCGAGCAAGTTCGGGGTGCGCCGGTTTTTTAATGGTGAAGAGCGTAATCCCCACGCAGGCCTGGACTTCGCAGTGCCAGCCGGCACACCGATCAAGACCCCGGCCGCTGGCAAGGTGATTCTGATCGGCAATTACTTCTTCAACGGCAACACCGTGTTTGTCGACCATGGCCAAGGCTTCATCAGCATGTTCTGCCACATGTCGAAAATCGATGTGAAGGTCGGTCAGCCATTGGCGCGCGGTGATGTGGTCGGCAAGGTCGGTTCGACCGGTCGGGCGACCGGGCCGCATATGCACTGGAACGTCAGCCTGAACGACGCGCGGGTAGATCCGGCGATTTTCATCGGGGCGTTTCAGCCTTAAGTCTGCGGGTGGCGGCATCACCGATGCCGCTTACTCAGCGTCCAGGTCTTCTATCCCGTGGGCTTCCCGGTCGGCCAGGCAGTGCTTGATCCATTCCCGGGTTTCCTCCGAGAACCCGGTCAGCTCTTCAGCCGTGACCAGCTCACGGGCGCATAGCCCGAGCAAGTGAGAACGCGCTTCATGCCGCGAGAACCTGAATACCCCAAACGCCCAGTACAACTCCTTTTGACCGGCCTGGAGCAATTCCTCGCTCGCCTCTATCCGCTCATAAGGTGAGAGGTTTTTATCCAGCACTGTCTTTTCGACATCCGCCATGATCCGCACGCACATCCGCTCATGGGCGACCGGACGCAACACGCAATAGAGCTTCCAATCGGACTCGTTCATCGCCGACTCCTGCTTGTCAGTCGAGGCTGTAAGCATAGCTGCACGGGCACGGCCCGATGCCAAAAGCCTCGATTGCGCATCACTCAAACCCTGCGCAAGCAACTGAACAATCAGAGCCATTCAGCACAATAAAATCTCGATAAATACATAGACACGAGTATTCCTCTCAATTTTTTTCGACTGCTTGCCATCTTTCCCCCCCGCGGTTAGGGTTGAAGGCATGAAAACTCCTCACACCCTCATCCAGCTTCGCCAGCACCGCAGCCTGTGCCTTGTCAGCGCACGACTGCCGGGCTGATCGCGGTGCCTCGTCTCACGCCTTACCCCCAGAACATTTGATCCACCGGCTGGCCGCCTTTTTTCGGCCTACACAATAAGGATTACTCCGATGAGCATGCTCAAAGACCCGTCTTCGAAATACCGCGCGTTCCCGACCATCGACATCCCGGACCGTACCTGGCCGTCGAAAACCATCACTGCCGCGCCGATCTGGTGCAGTTCCGACCTGCGTGACGGCAACCAGTCGCTGATCGAGCCGATGGACGCCGTCAAGAAGCTGCGCTTCTGGAAAACCCTGGTGCAGGTGGGCGTGAAAGAAATCGAAGCATCGTTCCCGGCCGCTTCGCAAACCGACTTCGACTTCGTGCGCACCCTGATCGAAGGCAACCACATCCCGGACGACACCACCATCCAGGTGCTGACCCAGGGCCGTGAAGACCTGATCGAGCGCACCTTCGAATCCCTTCGCGGGGCGAAGAAAGCCATCGTTCACCTGTACAACGCGACCTCCCCTTCCTTCCGCCGCATTGTCTTCAACCAGGACAAGGACGGCGTCAAGGCCATCGCCGTGAACGCCGCCAAGCTGTTCGTCAAATACGCGGCCATGCAGCCGGACACCGAGTGGACCTTCGAATACTCGCCGGAAACCTTCAGCGCCACCGAACTGGAGTTCGCCAAGGAAGTCTGCGACGCAGTAATCGAAGTCTGGAACCCGACGCCCGAGCACAAGATGATCCTCAACCTGCCGGCCACCGTGGAATGCGCGACCCCGAACATCTATGCCGACCAGATTGAATGGTTCGGCCGTCACATCAACCGTCGTGACAGCGTGATCATCAGCCTGCACACCCACAACGACCGTGGCACCGGCGTGGCCGCCACCGAACTGGGCCTGATGGCCGGCGCTGACCGCGTCGAAGGCTGCCTGTTCGGCAACGGCGAGCGCACCGGTAACGTTGACCTGGTGACCGTCGCCCTGAACATGTACACCCAGGGTCTCGACCCTCAACTGGACTTCTCCGACATCGACGGCGTGCGCAAAGTCGTTGAAGAGTGCAACCAGATCCAGGTGCACCCACGTCACCCGTACGTCGGCGACCTGGTCCACACGGCGTTCTCCGGCTCCCACCAGGATGCCATCCGCAAGGGCTTCGCCCAGCAGAAACCGGACGCGCTGTGGGAAGTGCCGTACTTGCCGATCGACCCGGCCGACATCGGCCGCAGCTACGAAGCGGTCATCCGCGTCAACAGCCAGTCGGGCAAGGGCGGTATCGCCTACCTGCTGGAACAGGAATACGGCATCAGCCTGCCGCGTCGCATGCAGATCGAGTTCAGCCAGGTCGTGCAGCGTGAGACCGATCGCCTGGGCCTGGAAATGACAGCCCAGCAAATCCACGCCCTGCTGCACAGCGAGTATTTGCAAGCCAATACCCCGTACGCGCTGGTCAGCCATCGCCTGCAGGAAGAAAACGGCCACAGCGCCGTCGAAGTGGAAGTCGCCAGCCAAGGCCAGGGCGAAACCAACCTGCATTGGCGCGGCAAGGGCAATGGTGCCCTGGAAGCGCTGGTGGCCGGTTTGCCAGTCCCCGTGGAAATCATGGACTACAACGAGCACGCCATCGGCGCGGGCACCAATGCCAAGGCAGCGGCCTACATTGAACTGCGGGTGAATGGCGAGCGTGCGGTGCATGGCGTCGGCATCGACGAAAACATCACCACCGCCAGCTTCAAGGCCCTGTTCAGCGCGCTGAACCGCTCCCTGAGCCAGCCGGAAGCGAAAGCGGCGTAAGCCTGAGCTGTCATGCAAAAGGCCCCGGGGTGCGAACCTCGGGGCCTTTTTTTGCCTGCTGGTTTTGTGCTGTCTGAACCGGCCCCTTCGCGGGCAAGCCCGCTCCCACAGTTGACCGTTGTGAACTCAAATTTTGATTACACCCACATACCCTGTGGGAGCGGGCTTGCCCGCGAAGAGGCCAGGTCAGGCGACGACGAACTCAGGTGAACTCGAAAGTATCCGCATCCAGATTCGCCGGAAACCGCGTGCGATACGCCGCCAATTCCGCCGCATCCAGCACCACCTTGAACACCCCGTCAGCCTCACCGGCACTGAGCAGTGTCTCACCCTGGAAATCCAGCACCTGGCTGTCGCCGGTATACGCGAAGCCTTTGCCGTCCGTACCGACACGATTCACCGCCGCCACGTAGCACAGGTTTTCGATGGCCCGCGCCGGCAGCAAGCGGTTCCAGTGCTGGCGTCGTGCGCCCGGCCAGTTGGCGGTGTATAGCAACAGGTCAGTGTCCTGGGCATCGCGACTCCACACCGGGAAGCGCAGGTCGTAGCAAATCAACGGTCGCACGCGCCAGCCCTTGAGTTCGAACTGCACCTGACGCTCGCCGGGGGTGTAGTGGTGATGCTCGCCCGCCATGCGGAACAGGTGGCGTTTGTCATAGTGCAACACCTCACCGTCCGGCCGCGCCCACAACAGGCGATTGCGATGGCTGCCATCGGCCGCCTGAATGATGACGCTGCCCGTGATCACCGCGTCGAACTTCGCCGCCTGAGCCCGCAGCCATTTGCTGGTGGGGCCGTTTTCCGCTTCAGCGAGGGTCTCGGATTCCATCGAGAATCCGGTGGTGAACATCTCTGGCAGGATAATCAGGTCAGCGCCCTGGGCCTGTTCCAGCAGCGATTCGAAATGCTCCAGGTTGGCCTTGCGGTCATGCCAGGCCAGGGAAGTCTGGATCAGTGCGATGTTCAGATTCGCAAGCACACTCAGATCACGCATAGTTTTTCCGCTGCTTCACGCAGGGTCTCCTCACGTTTGGCAAAGCACAGTCGCACCAGGCGCTGGCCTTCGGGTGGCGTCTGGTAGAACACCGAGATCGGAATACTTGCCACACCCTGTTCGCGGGTCATCCACAGGGCCATTTCGACGTCATTGAGGTCCGGACGGATCTGCGAGTAATCGACCAGCTGGAAATAAGTGCCGGTCACCCGGGTGAAACTGAAACGCGACGGTGCGAGCAAATCGCAGAACAGATCACGCTTGGCCTGATAGAAACCCGGCAGCTCTTCGATGTGCTCCGGATGCTCGGCCATGTAATCGGCCAAGGCGTATTGCAGTGGCGTAACACCGCAGAAACTGACGTACTGATGCACCTTGCGCAGCTCTGCAGTCAGGGCCGGCGGCGCGACGACATAACCGGTTTTCCAGCCGGTGACGTGATAAGTCTTGCCGAATGAGCTGACCACGAATGCACGCTGATACAGCTCTTCATGGGCCAGCACGCTGACGTGTGGCACGCCGTCGTACACCAGGTGTTCGTAGACCTCGTCGCTGACGAGGTAGATGTCGCGATCTCGAATCAGCGCCGCCAACTGATCCAGCTCGGCGCGACTGATCAAGGCACCACTGGGGTTGTGCGGGGTATTGAGAATGATCATTCGCGTACGCGGGCTCAGCGCAGCGGCGAGCTTGTCGAAGTCGATGCTGAAATCGTCCAGCCCCAGCTGTACGTGAACACAACGACCACCCGCCAACTCAACCGAAGGCTCGTAACTGTCATAAGCCGGATCGAACACGATGACTTCGTCACCGCTGTGGATAACCGCCTGGATGGCGCAGAAAATGGCCTGGGTCGCGCCGGGAGTGACGGTCACTTCGCTATCGACATCCACCTGAACGCCATAGCTGCGAGCAATTTTGGCAGCAATCTGCTGACGCAGTACCGGCAGGCCCGTCATTGGTGAATACTGGTTGTGGCCATTGGCAATATGCCGACCGACCGCGTCGCACAGGGCTTGCGGAGCATCGAAATCGGGAAAACCCTGGGACAGGTTGAGCGCCCCGGTCTGCGCCGCGAGCTGAGACATCTGAGTGAAAATAGTGATGCCGACATTCGGCAGCTTGCTGGTGATCATCGGTGGGCCCCTGCAGGTGAGCTGCAAGTTTCAAGCGACAAGCCGCAAGCGGTCAAGCCTCAAACCATCAGGCACAAAAAAGGGCCCTTAACAGGCCCCTTTGTGGTTTTGACTTGAAGCTTGCAGCGCGTAACTCAGGGCTGCCTTAGCGCTTGTCGCGGCGCTTCTTGTCGGCCTTCTTGTGGTGCGACATCAAGCGACGCTTCTTGTTGACCTGACGGTCGGTAAGCGAGTTCTTGTTGCCTTCGTACGGGTTTTCGCCGCCCTTGAACTCGATGCGGATCGGCGTACCGACCAGCTTGAGCACACGACGGTAAGTGTTTTCCAGGTAACGGACGTAGGACTTCGGCACCTTTTCGATCTGGTTACCGTGAATCACGATGATCGGCGGGTTCGCGCCACCCAGGTGGGCATAACGCAGCTTGATCCGACGGTTGTTCACCATCGGTGGCGCATGCTCACCGACCGCGTCTTCCAGAATCTGGGTCAGGCGGTTGGTTGGCCAGCGGGTGACCGCAGACTTGAACGAGTTCTGTACCGACGCGTAGAGATTACCTACGCCAGTGCCGTGCAGCGCCGAGATGAAGTGGATGTCGGCGTAGTCAACGAAGAACAGTCGACGTTGCAACTCGACCTTCACGAAGTCGCGTTCGCTCGGGGTCATGCCGTCCCACTTGTTGATCGCGATGACCAGCGCACGACCCGACTCAATGGCGAAGCCCAGCAGGTTGAGGTCGTGATCGACCACGCCTTCGCGGGCGTCCATCACGAAGATCACCACGTTGGCATCTTTGATCGCTTGCAGGGTTTTGACCACGGAGAATTTTTCGACTTCTTCGTGGATCTTGCCGCGCTTGCGCACACCGGCGGTGTCGATCAGCGTGTACTTCTCGTCGTTGCGCTCGAACGGGATGTAGATACTGTCGCGAGTGGTGCCGGGTTGGTCATAGACGATAACCCGATCTTCACCGAGCATGCGGTTGACCAGGGTCGACTTGCCGACGTTCGGACGGCCGATGATCGCGATCTTGATCCCGTCTTTTTCGCTCGGACCAGGAATGCGCTTGGCTTCTTCGCCCTCGGCAACTTCCTCTTCCTCGCCTTCTTCCGGCTCTTCTTCGTCTTTCGGGAATTCGCTCAGGGCGATTTCCAGCATCTGGGTGATGCCACGGCCGTGAGCACCCGCGATTGGAATCGCATGGCCCATGCCCAACGGAGCGAATTCGGCGCGGGCCATATCAGGGTCGATGTTGTCGACCTTGTTGGCAACCACATAGGAACGCTTGTTACGTTTGCGCAAATGCTCGGCGATCATCTGGTCGGCGGCGGTGAAACCCGCCTTGGCATCTACCAGGAACAGCACAACATCAGCTTCTTCAATGGCCAGCAGCGACTGCTCGGCCATTTTTTCGTCCATACCATGCTCGTCACCGGAGATACCGCCGGTGTCGACCAGAATGTAGGAACGCCCTTGCCACTTGGCCTCACCGTATTGGCGATCACGGGTCAGACCGGACAAGTCGCCGACAATGGCGTCGCGAGTCCTGGTCAGGCGGTTGAACAAGGTGGACTTGCCGACGTTCGGTCGGCCCACCAGGGCGATTACGGGAACCATGCGGCTCTCCACTTCGTTATTTCAGAAAATACAAAAGCCGCTGCGAGGCAGCGGCTGGTGCTCGGGGCCACACTGTACGCTTGCCTGTGGGAGCGAGCCTGCTCCGGGCGGCGCACCGACGAAAAACGCCAGGGCACCGCGTTTATTCAGGACGCAAACGTCATCGTTGACGTCCATCGCGAGCAGGCTCGCTCCCACATTCATACCCACAAGTGAAGCAGCCTGGGGGGGTTAACCCCAAGCATAGTCAAACCTTTACTTAATGGTCAGGGCTTCCAGTTTGCCGCTGTTGCCATACACATAAATCGTGTCACCCACCACCAGCGGACGGGCACGCAGGCCGTCGCTGTCGATGCGCTCGCGGCCGACAAAACGACCATCCACCTGACTCAGCAGGTGCAGGTAACCTTCCAGGTCACCGACTGCAACGTAGCTGGAGAACACTTCCGGAGCCGACAGTTGACGGCGGGCCAGCGAATCGTTGCTCCACAAAGCTGTGGTGGAACGCTCGTCGACGCCTTCAACGGTGCCCGAAGACAGGCTCACGTAGACGCTGCCGAAACCCTGGGCGACACCGGCGTAGCTGGAAGCATCACGCTGCCACAGCTGGCGACCGCTTTGCAGGTCCAGTGCTGCAACGCGACCCTGGTAGCTCGCGACATAAACCGTCTCGCCAGACAACAGCAAGCCGCCGTCGATGTCGACCACGCGCTCCAGCTCCGAACGGCCTTGCGGGATCGCTACACGCTGCTCCCAAACCGGCACGCCGTTGGAAATGTCGAGAGCGACCACTTTACCGGTCGACAGACCCGCCACCGCGAGGCGGTTGGTCACGATCGGGGCACTGGTGCCTCGCAGGGTCAGTACCGCCGGGGTGCTGTCATACAACCAGCGCTGGCTGCCGGTTGTGGCATCCAGACCGATCAGACGGTCGTCCTGGGTCTGGACCACAACCACATCACCGTTGTTGGCGGGTGGTGCGAGGACTTCGCTGGACACGCGAGCGCGCCATTTCTCTTCGCCGTTGATGGCATCCAGGGCAACGATTTCACCCTTGAGCGTACCGATCGTCAGCAGACCGTAACCCACGCCAACAGCGCCGGAAACAGGCAGTTCGAGATCTTTCTTCCATTTGACGTCGCCGTTGTGGCGATCCATCGCAATCACCACACCAGTGACATCGGCGGCATAAATGGTATCGCCATCGATCGCCGGAACCAGCATGTTGTAGGTTTCGCCCTGACCGTCACCGATCGAACGGCTCCACTGCTTTTTCAGAACCACTTCTTCTTTGAAGTCGGTCAATTCGGCCGGTGGCAATTCTTTCTTGCTGTTGCTGCTGCAACCCGCGGCCAACAAGGCCAGAGCCAGCAATGCTGCATGTTTCCAACGGATCACGTCACGCATCCCCTTTGGCCAGGTCGTCCAGCTTGATTTGTAGGCCACCGACCGCCGCTTCATCCGACAGTGCCGCCTTGGCTTTTTGATACGCCGCGTACGCTTCATCGGTACGACCCAACTGCACCAGCAGGTCGCCCTTGAGTTCTTCACGAGTGGCCAGGAACGCTTTGTCGGCATCGCCTTCAAGCAATTTCAGGGCTTCATCGGTCTTGTTCTGCGCAGCCAACACCTGAGCCAGGCGCTGACGGGCGATTTCGCCCAGTGCCGGATTGGCCGGTTTGGCAACGATGGCTTTCAATTGGGTGGCTGCGTCATCCAGCTTGCCGCTGTCGACGGCGACTTTCGCCACGAACAGGCTGCCGTACTGCGCGTAAGCACTACCGCCGAATTCGCTGTTGAGCTTGGCAGCCAGGTCCGAGACGCGGGCCGCATCAGGCTTGCCGTCGGGCGTCAGCGTGGTTTCCAGCAATTGCTGATAGAGCATTGAGGCGCCTTGCGACTGATTGCTCTGATACTTGTGAAAGGCTTGCCAGCCGAACACGATGACCAGCGCCAACAGGCCACCAGTAACCAGGGGCTTGCCGTTGCGTGACCACCAGTCCTTCAAATCCGCCAGCTGTTCGTCTTCGGTACTCGACACCCCAATACTCCTTAATCGCTAAATCGGCTGTTTAGACAGCTTCAACCCTGCACGACGCAGGTGGCCAGGTGTGCAGCAAGCGCATCCCAGGCAATGCTTTGTTGTTCGCCCTGGCCACGCAGGGGTTTGAAACCTACCACTTGCTGGGCCATCTCGTCGTCACCGAGGATCAGTGCATACAGCGCACCGCTCTTGTCGGCTTTCTTGAACTGGCTTTTGAAGCTGCCGGCACCGGCATTCACTTGCAGGCGCAGGTTGGGCAACTGATCACGAACCCGCTCGCTCAACGCCAGGCCAGCCAGCTCGGCGGCTTCACCGAAGGCGCAGAGGTAGACGTCGACCTGACGGGAGATCTCTTCCGGAATCTGCTCCAGGGTTTCCAGCAACAGGACCAGACGCTCGATGCCCATTGCAAAGCCAACGCCCGCAGTCGGCTTGCCGCCCATCTGCTCGACCAGACCGTCGTAACGACCACCCGCACACACGGTGCCCTGGGCGCCGAGTTTGTCGGTGACCCATTCGAAAACGGTCTTGCTGTAGTAATCCAGCCCGCGAACCAGCTTCGGGTTGATCACGTAAGGAATGCCGGCGGCGTCCAGGCGAGCCTTCAGGCCCTCGAAGTGCACGCGGGACTCTTCGTCCAGGTAGTCGGCCATTTTCGGCGCATCGACCAGAATCGCTTGTGTCTCGGCGTTCTTGGTATCGAGCACGCGCAGCGGGTTGGTCTTGAGGCGACGCTGGCTGTCTTCGTCCAGCTTGTCCAGGTGAGCGGACAGGAACTCGACCAGTGCTTCGCGATAACGGCCACGGGACTCGCTGGTACCCAGGCTGTTGAGCTCGAGCTTGACCGCGTCACGGATGCCCAGCTCGCCCCACAGGCGCCAGGTGAGCACGATCAGTTCGGCATCGATGTCCGGACCATCGAGGTTGAACACCTCGACGCCAATCTGGTGGAACTGACGATAACGGCCTTTCTGCGGACGCTCGTGGCGGAACATCGGACCGATGTACCACAGCTTCTGCACCTGGCCACCACCGGTGATGCCGTGCTCGAGCACTGCACGTACACAGGCTGCCGTGCCTTCCGGACGCAGGGTCAGGGAGTCGCCGTTACGGTCGTCGAAGGTATACATCTCTTTTTCGACGATGTCGGTCACTTCACCGATGGAGCGTTTGAACAGCTCGGTGAACTCGACGATCGGCATGCGGATCTGCTTGTAGCCGTAGTTATCCAGCAGACGCGAAACGGTGCCCTCGAAGTGACGCCACAGAGGGGTCTGTTCGGGCAGGATGTCGTTCATGCCACGAATGGCTTGCAGAGACTTGCTCACATTAAATCCTTAAATTCCGTTCGGCTCTTGGGTCGGGCTCAGCCGCGCGCGATGACGGCAGCGTCAGCTTCGACCTTTTCGGCCGCTTTCTCGCGGATCAAGCGTTCGAGCTCATCCACGAGATTGTCATTCGTCAGTTTCTGCGACGGCTTGCCGTCGATGTAAATCAGGTTTGGCGTGCCGCCGGTCAAGCCGATATGGGCTTCCTTGGCTTCACCGGGCCCGTTGACCACGCAACCGATGACCGCGACATCCAGCGGCACCAGCAGGTCTTCAAGACGCCCTTCCAGCTCGTTCATGGTTTTGACCACATCGAAGTTCTGCCGCGAGCAGCTCGGGCAGGCGATGAAGTTGATGCCACGGGAACGCAAGTGCAGGGATTTGAGAATGTCGTAGCCGACTTTCACTTCCTCGACCGGATCAGCCGCCAACGAGATGCGAATAGTATCGCCAATCCCTTCGGCGAGCAGCATACCGAGGCCCACGGCAGATTTCACTGTGCCGGAACGCAAACCACCCGCTTCGGTGATCCCCAGGTGCAACGGCTGGACGATTTCCTTGGCCAACAGGCGGTAGGCTTCGACGGCCATGAACACGTCGGACGCTTTCACGCTGACCTTGAAGTCCTGGAAATTCAGGCGTTCGAGGTGTTCAACGTGGCGCAAGGCAGACTCAACCAGCGCTGCGGGCGTTGGCTCGCCGTATTTTTTCTGCAGGTCTTTTTCCAGGGAACCGGCGTTTACGCCGATGCGAATCGGAATTCCGCGATCACGGGCGGCGTCGACCACGGCACGCACGCGATCTTCGCGACCGATGTTGCCCGGGTTGATCCGCAGGCAGTCAACGCCCAGCTCGGCGACACGCAGCGCGATCCGGTAGTCGAAATGGATATCGGCAACCAACGGCACCTTGACCAGTTGCTTGATTTTGCCGAAGGCCTCGGCAGCGTCCATGTCCGGTACCGACACCCGCACGATGTCGACACCGGCTGCTTCCAGACGATTGATCTGTGCAACGGTGGCCGCGACGTCATTGGTGTCGCTGTTGGTCATGCTCTGCACAGCGATTGGCGCATCACCGCCAACCGGTACGTTGCCGACCCAGATCTTGCGCGATTCGCGACGTTTGATTGGAGATTCGCCGTGCATGACTTATTGACCCAACTTCAGGCGAGCAGTCTCGCCACTGGTGAATGGAGCAACATCAACTGGCTGGCCGTTGTAGCTCACCTGAGCGCCACGGGCGAAGCCCAGGCGTACGGAAAACGGCGGTTTGCCGCTGACGGAAACGCTATCGCCTTTACGCTTGAGGCCGCTCAACAACACCTTGCCGGTGCCATCGCTCACTTGCGTCCAGCAATCGGCCGTGAATTGCAGTTGAACCTGGCCCTGGCCGGCGACCGGGGCAGCCGCTGGAGCTGCCGGCGCCGGGGTGCTTGGGACGCTCGGCGCGGTCACGGTCGGGGCTGGTACGGCGGGAACTGCCGGCGCCGGGGTCGCAGGAGTGGCAACAACCGGAGCCGTACCGTGCGCAGGTGCAACTGGCGCAGGTGTGGCCGGTGGTACCGCTGGTGCGGTCGCTTGAGCCTCGGTCGGTGCTGGCGCCGACGTATCGGCCTGCGGCAACGCAAGAGCGGTTGCGCCTTCAGCCTGACCTTGCGCGACGGCCTGGTCTTCCGGCTCGTCCAGTGGATGAATCTGGGTGGTGCCATCAGCGCCTTCGACTTCCACGTGCTCCGGGCTCAGGCTGACCAGATCCTTGGTGCGCATCGAGGTCTGATCCTGCCACCAGACAAAACCACCGCCAATCACTGCGATCAGCAACAGCAGACTGACAATTCGCAAGATGGTGTGGGAAACCCGGACCGGCTCTTCGATGCGGCCCAGGCTATGAACGTTACTGCCCTGGGAGTCGGTGCCGGTGGATTGGTCGAACTGCTGGACCAGAACGGCCTGATCCATGCCCAGCAACTTGGCATAGGCGCGAATATAGCCGCGAGCAAAGGTATGCCCTGGCAGCTTGTCGAAAGCGCCGGCTTCCAGATTACTCAGGGAATTGACGGTGAGGTTGAGTTTGAGGGCCACTTCGGCCAGCGACCAGCCATTGCTTTCGCGGGCCTGGCGCAGGGTCTCACCGGGATTAACGCGATTCGCTGCTACAACTTCGGGATGCGCCGCTTTCATCATTGCTCCGACAGGTATTGCTGATATTCCGGTGTACCGGGATAGAGTCGTTTTAGTTGCAGGCCCGCACTGGCGGCCTTGTCGCGATCTTCAAACACTTTTGCCAGTCGAACGCCGAGCAATAGACTACGTGCATTTTGCTCGGTGAGCAGGCTAAAACGGTCGTAATAGTCACGCGCGGGCACATAATGCCTGTCTTCGTAAGACAACTCAGCCATTTCCAGCAATGCACGAGGCTGCTGGTGGTTCAAGCGCAGGGCTTTCTCCAGTTGCTGCAGGGCCAAATCACGCTGACCGAGCATCGAAGCCGTCATGCCAAGGTTCTCGAACACACGCGAACGCTCAGGATACAGCGTATCGGCGGCAGCCTGCTCAAAGCGCTCATAGGCATCCTTGTAGCGCTTCTGCTCGAAAAGAAAACTGCCGTAGTTATTGAGGATTCGCGCATCGGCGGGGCGGGATGACAGCGCCTTGCGAAAATGCTGATCGGCCAGTTCCGGTTCCATTTCAGCCTGGAATACCAGGCCCAGCGCCGCGTTGGCATCCGGGTCCGCGTCATCCAGCTCCAGCGCTTTCTTCAGCGGTATTTTCGCTCGCTCGGTCATGCCCTGCTGCAAATAGCCGATCCCGAGCTGCACATAGGCCTCACGCGCTTCATCACGGCCCTTGCTGGTCTTCATGGGATTGTAATCGCCCGAAAGAACACAGCCAGCACACAGGCTGGCCAACAGCAAAAGCAGCGCAAAGCGCAGGGACATAGAGATCCTCTCTTAGTTGTTGTTCGCGGCGTTCTGCGCCATATCGTTGTCGGCGCTCAACTCGCGCACGGCGATATAACGTTCGCTGCGACGGGTGCGATCCAGCACCTGCCCTACCAATTGACCACAGGCCGCGTCGATGTCTTCACCACGGGTGGTGCGGACAGTGACGTTGAAACCGGCGTGATGAAGCTGATCCTGGAACCGGCGAATGGCGTTGTTGCTCGGCCGCTCGTACCCGGAATGCGGGAACGGGTTGAACGGAATCAGGTTGATCTTGCACGGAATGTTCTTCAGCAACTCGATCATCTCGACCGCATGCTCGACCTTGTCGTTAACGTCCTTGAGCAAGGTGTACTCGATGGTCAGCACGCGCTTTTCGCCCAGGGACGACATGTAGCGCTGGCACGACTCGAGCAGCATCTTAAGCGGATACTTCTTGTTGATCGGCACCAATTGGTTACGCAATGCGTCATTCGGTGCATGCAGCGACAACGCCAGGGAGACGTCGATGTGCTTGGACAGCTCATCGATCATCGGCACCACGCCCGAAGTGGACAGGGTCACGCGGCGCTTGGAAATGCCATAGCCCAGGTCATCCATCATCAGGTGCATGGCGGCAATGACGTTGTCGAAGTTCAGCAGCGGCTCACCCATGCCCATCATCACCACGTTGGTGATGGCACGGTCGACGGTCGCCGGGACGCTGCCAAAGGATTTGTTGGCAATCCACACCTGGCCGATCACTTCGGCGGCGGTGAGGTTGCTGTTGAAGCCTTGCTTGCCGGTGGAGCAGAAACTGCAATCCAGGGCACAGCCTGCCTGGGACGAAACGCACAAAGTGCCGCGCTTGCCCTGGGGAATGTACACGGTCTCGACGCAGCTGCCGGACGCCACGCGCACGACCCACTTACGGGTACCGTCGCTGGAGATGTCCTCGCTGACCACTTCCGGACCGCGAACCTCGGCAACAGCCTTGAGCTTCTCGCGCAGGGCCTTGCTGACATTCGTCATGGCGTCGAAATCATCGACGCCAAAGTGGTGAATCCATTTCATTACCTGACCGGCACGGAAACGCTTCTCCCCGATTGAGTCGAAGAATTTTTCCATTTCCTGTTGAGTCAGACCCAGCAGGTTGGTTTTAACAGTCGATGTAGTCATGGATTCACCTTCACTCTTAAGCCAATGCTTAGCGAGTGGTTACTTCAGTAGCTGCGAAGAAGTATGCGATTTCGCGAGCAGCAGCGGCTTCGGAGTCCGAACCGTGTACAGCGTTGGCGTCGATGGATTCAGCGAAGTCAGCACGGATGGTGCCGGCAGCAGCTTCTTTAGGGTTGGTAGCGCCCATCAGCTCACGGTTGCGAGCGATAGCGTTTTCACCTTCCAGAACCTGAACAACAACCGGACCGGAGGTCATGAAAGCAACCAGGTCACCGAAGAAACCGCGCTCGCTGTGCTCAGCGTAGAAGCCTTCAGCTTCGGCTTTCGACAGTTGCTTCATTTTCGAAGCTACAACGCGCAGGCCGGCTTCTTCAAAACGGGAAACGATCTTGCCGATCACGTTTTTAGCAACGGCGTCAGGCTTGATGATGGAGAAAGTACGTTGAACAGCCATGGTGTAACTCCAGAAACGGTAATTTGCGAAAAATTAAACCCGCGAATTATACGCGGGTTCTTGGGTATTGCCTAACTGCGTACGGCGCAGACTTAATCTGCTTCTTCGATCCAGGCGGCCTGAATGGCTTCAAGCACCTTCTCGCCACCGCGGGTCGGATCATCACTGAACTCCGGCAATGCCAGCACCCATTTGTGCAGATCGACGAAGTTCACGTAACGCGGGTCCACTTCCGGCCTGGATTCAGCCAGCTGGATCGCGATTTCCAGCACATCAACCCATTTCAGACTCATTTCACTTCCTTGAATCAGTGCGGCGCTTCGGCCGCATGGTTGAGCGAGTATTTCGGAATTTCGATGGTCAGGTCTTCAGTCCCGACTCGTGCCTGACAGGCCAGGCGTGATTGAGCTTCCAGCCCCCAAGCCTTGTCAAGGTAGTCCTCTTCCAGCTCATCCGCCTCTTCCAGCGAGTCGAAGCCTTCACGAATCAGGCAGTGACAAGTGGTGCAGGCGCAGACGCCACCACAGGCGCTTTCCATCTCGATATGGTGCTCATGGGCCAGTTCGAGGATGGAAATACCCGGCTCAGCCTCCACAACCATACCGTCCGGGCAAAACTTTTCGTGTGGCAGAAAAATGACCTGCGGCATCGTTATCCCTCAATCTCATTCAGGTTGCGCCCCGCCAGCGCGGCTTTCACCGTCGAGTCCAGGCGGCGGGCAGCAAAGGCATCGGTGACTTGCGACAGACGCTTGGTCTGCTGCTCGATGGCGTAACCATCGGTCCCTTTCATCAGTTCGGTCAATTCGAGCACCTGCGCTTCGATGACCATGCGCTCTTCGGCATCGAGCAAGCGGTCGCCGTCGGCCTCCAAGGCAGCCTGCACCGCCTCGATCAGGCGCTGGGCATCGACCTGCTGCTCACGCAGTACGCGGGCAACCTTGTCGTCATTGGCGTGCTGGAACGAATCCTTGAGCATCTTGGCGATTTCGCCATCGGTCAGACCGTAGGACGGCTTGACCTGAATGCTGGCCTCGACGCCCGAACCCAGTTCGCGCGCGGAAACACTCAGCAGACCGTCGGCATCAACCTGGAACGTCACGCGAATTTTCGCCGCACCGGCCACCATCGCCGGGATACCGCGCAATTCGAAACGCGCCAGGGAACGGCAGTCGCTGATCAGCTCGCGCTCACCCTGCAGCACATGGATCGCCATGGCCGACTGGCCATCCTTGTATGTCGTGAAGTCCTGGGCGCGGGCGACAGGGATGGTGGTGTTCCGAGGAATCACCTTCTCCATCAAGCCGCCCATGGTCTCCAGCCCCAGAGACAACGGAATCACGTCCAGCAGCAGCAATTCGCCACCGTCGCGCTTGTTGCCGGCCAATGTATCAGCCTGGATCGCAGCCCCGATGGCCACCACTTGATCCGGATCGATTTCAGTCAATGGCTGACGACCGAAGGCCTCGGCGACCGCTTCACGAACACGAGGCACACGAGTCGAACCACCGACCATGACCACCGCGTGCACTTCTTCCAGCTCGACGCCGGAATCGCGAACGGCGCGACGGCAGGCCTTCAGGCTGCGGGCGACCATTGGTTCGATCAGCGCATTGAACGCTTCACGGGTCAGCTCGGCTTTCCAGTCGCCATAGGCAACCTCAACGGACGAAGCATGAGTCAGCGCCTCTTTTGCGGCGCAAGCCGTTTGCAGCAAGTTACGTTGCGCGCCCGGATCAAGGTCGGCAGACAAGCCGGCATTCTCGATGATCCAGCCAGCGATCGCATGATCGAAGTCATCACCGCCCAGAGCGCTATCGCCGCCAGTCGCCAGAACCTCGAACACACCGCCGGTCAGACGCAGAATCGAAATATCGAATGTGCCGCCGCCCAGGTCATAAATAGCAACCAGGCCTTCAGCATGCTGATCCAGACCGTAAGCGACCGCCGCAGCCGTCGGCTCATTGAGCAAACGCAGCACGTTCAGACCGGCCAGTTTGGCCGCATCCTTGGTGGCTTGGCGCTGAGCGTCGTCGAAATAGGCCGGAACGGTGATCACCGCGCCCACCAGTTCGCCGCCCAGGGTCGCCTCGGCACGCTGGCGCAGGACCTTGAGGATATCGGCGGAGACTTCAACCGGACTTTTCGGGCCCTGGATTGTGTCGATGAACGGCATGTGCGACTCGCCGCCGACGAAGCGGTACGGCAGTTGGTCGCCCAGTTGCTTGACGTCGGACAGACCACGACCCATCAAGCGCTTGACCGACAGCACAGTGTTCAAAGGATCGGTAGCGGCAGCCAGTTTGGCGGATTCGCCAACTTCGACGCGATCGGCGTGATAGCGCACGGCGGAAGGCAGGATAACCCGCCCCTCTGCGTCAGCCAAAGGCTCGGAAAGACCACTGCGCAACGCAGCGACCAGCGAATTGGTAGTGCCCAAGTCGATCCCCACAGCCAGACGACGCTGGTGCGGTTGAGGACTTTGGCCGGGTTCGGCGATCTGCAGTAGGGCCATCGTAATCAGGACTTATCTGTATATCAGGCGTGCGACCGGAGCGGCACTGGGTTAATCGTCGAGGCGCTCTTCTAGCTGGCGCACTTCGTAGGTGAGCTTGTCGAGGAACTGCATGCGCCGCATCAGGCGTTCGGCCTTTTCACGTTGCACGGCATCGTTCCAGCAAGCTGCGAAGCTTTGGTTCAGCTCATCCTGGGCAGCCTTCAGGCGGCGCTTGAAGGCGGCAACGCCATTCAGGTCTGCACTGTCCTGCAGGTCTTCGAGCTCTTCACGCAGCTCCATTTGCTGCAGAAGAAACTCCGGATCATGCACCGTGACCTCCAGCGGCAGCTCGCCACCATTCAAGGCGAGCAAGTATCGCGCGCGCTTGGGTGGACTCTTGAGCGTCTGGTAGGCCTCGTTGAGGCTCGCGGATTGCTCTAGCGCCAGCCGCTGCTCGCGCTCGGTAGCGTCAGCAAAGCGGTCCGGATGAACGCCGCGCGCCAACTCACGGTAGCGCGTAGCCAGCTGATCGAGATCCAGATTGAAACTCGGTTGCAGCTCAAATAATGCGAAATGACAAGGAGTACCCACGAGCCGCCTCAGATGTTGAAGCTTTCGCCGCAGCCACATTCACCGCGCACGTTGGGATTGTTGAACTTGAAGCCTTCGTTCAACCCTTCCTTGACGAAATCGAGCTCGGTGCCGTCCAGGTAGGCCAGGCTTTTCGGGTCGATGATCACTTTCTCGCCGTGACTCTCGAACACCTGATCCTCCGCCACCACCTCGTCGACAAACTCCAGCACGTAGGCAAGGCCGGAACAGCCTGTAGTGCGAACACCCAGACGAATCCCCTCACCTTTGCCGCGCCCGTCGAGGGAGCGTCGCACGTGTCGAGCAGCCGCTTCTGTCATGCTGATAGCCATCGGTGACTCCTTACTCGTCGCCAAATCTTGAAAGTCAGATCAAGCCTTTCTTCTGCTTGTAGTCGCGAACGGCCGCCTTGATGGCGTCTTCAGCGAGCACGGAGCAGTGAATTTTCACTGGCGGCAAGGCCAGTTCTTCAGCCAGCTGAGTGTTCTTGATGGTTTCCGCTTCGTCCAGGGTCTTGCCCTTCATCCACTCAGTGGCGAGGGAGCTGGAAGCGATTGCCGAACCGCAACCGTAGGTCTTGAACTTGGCATCTTCGATGATGCCGGCTTCGTTGACCTTGATCTGCAGGCGCATCACGTCGCCGCACGCCGGCGCGCCGACCATGCCGGTGCCGACATCAGGATCTTCCGCGTCCATCTTGCCGACGTTGCGCGGGTTTTCGTAGTGGTCGATGACCTTTTCGCTGTAAGCCATGATTCAATCCTCACTCATCAGAGAGTCGCTCTTCAGACCCTGTAAAAACTGCTGCGCTCGGTAATCCTGCGTCAAAAACAGGCTCGGACTGCTCATTTACAACCAGTAAACTCCGCGTCCTCGCCTGTTTTTTCCTTGTCTTCCCTTCGCTCGCTACGTTTTTACAGCGTCTGCTAACGGCGATTTAATTAGTGTGCCGCCCACTCGATTTTCGAAATGTCGACACCGTCTTTGTACATGTCCCACAGCGGCGACAGAGCGCGCAGCTTGGTAACGGCCTCGCAGACTTTCTGCGCGGCGTAATCGATTTCTTCTTCGGTGGTGAAACGGCCGAAGGTGAAACGGATCGAACTGTGAGCCAGCTCGTCGTTGCGGCCCAGGGCGCGCAGCACGTACGAAGGCTCAAGCGATGCCGAGGTGCAAGCCGAACCGGACGAAACCGCCAGATCCTTGAGCGCCATGATCAGCGACTCGCCTTCAACATAGTTGAAGCTCAGGTTCAGGTTGTGCGGAACGCGGGCGGTCAGGCTGCCGTTGACGTACAGCTCTTCCAGGTGCTCGACCTGCTTGAAGAAACGGTCGCTCAGGGCCTTGATGCGCACGTTCTCGGCAGCCATGTCTTCCTTGGCCACACGGAAGGCTTCGCCCATGCCGACGATCTGGTGGGTCGCCAGGGTACCCGAACGCATGCCGCGCTCGTGACCGCCGCCGTGCATGGTCGCTTCGATGCGAACACGCGGCTTGCGGCTCACATACAGGGCGCCGATGCCTTTAGGGCCGTAGGTTTTGTGCGCGGAGAACGACATCAGGTCGACTTTCAGCTTCTGCAGGTCGATCTCGACCTTGCCGGTGGACTGAGCAGCGTCGACGTGGAACAGGATGCCCTTGGAACGGGTCAGCTCGCCGATGGCGGCGATGTCGTTGATGGTGCCGATTTCGTTGTTCACGTGCATGACCGAAACCAGGATGGTGTCGTCGCGCAGCTCGGCTTCGATCATCTCCGGCGTGATCAGGCCGTCGGTGCGAGGCTCGATGTAGGTGACTTCGAAGCCTTCACGCTCCAGTTGGCGCATGGTGTCGAGGACAGCCTTGTGCTCAATCTTGGTGGTGATCAGGTGTTTGCCTTTGGTGGCGTAGAAATGCGCCGCACCCTTGATTGCCAGGTTGTCGGATTCGGTGGCACCGGAAGTCCAGACGATTTCGCGCGGGTCGGCGTTGACCAGGTCGGCCACCTGACGACGAGCGTTTTCGACGGCCTCTTCAGCTTTCCAGCCAAACACGTGGGAACGGGACGCCGGGTTACCGAAGTTCCCGTCGACCAGCAGGCATTCACTCATTTTTTGCGCGACACGCGGATCAACCGGGGTAGTCGCAGAGTAATCAAGGTAAATCGGCAATTTCATGGACTATCTCCTAAATCAGGCTGGCTGGCGCGCCGTTGGCTCTCTGGCTGTCATTCGACGGCGGACGCTTCAATCTTGTCCAGGCGTGGCGCCTTGCTGTTGCAACGGCGTTGATCCTGGCGCTGGGCTACTTCTTGTACCTCACGGCGAGTCACAAGGTCAGCCAAGCTGATACCGCTCAGAAATTCGTGAATCTGCAAGCTCAGGTCGCACCACAAGTGGTGAGTCAGACAGGTATCGCCCGAATGGCAATCACCCTGCCCTTGGCATTTGGTGGCGTCGACCGATTCGTTTACCGCATCGATCACCTGGGCGACCTGAATGCCCTGCATGTCGCGCGACAGCTGGTAGCCGCCGCCAGGACCACGGACGCTGGACACCAGATTGCTGCGGCGCAATTTGGCAAAAAGCTGTTCGAGGTAGGACAGGGAGATGCCTTGGCGCTCAGAGATATCGGCCAGGGACACGGGCCCGTGCTGCGCGTGCAACGCCAGGTCAAGCATGGCGGTCACGGCGTATCGGCCTTTTGTAGTCAGTCGCATGGACAATTACCACGGAGTTCGGAATGGGGCGAGTATGCAATTCCTGAGTATTTAAGTCAACTATAAGACCTAGTACTTTAGTCAGGTTTACCCGCAAAAGAGCGCGCGCATCATAGCAGGGTCTGCGACCCAATGGCACACCGCTTAGCGCTGTGCCACTGCCTATTTGCGACCCGCAGCGGAATCAGCTGGCCTGACTCTGGTTCTTGTCCTTCACGCAGGCGAAATCTTCTTCGCGCAGCTCGGGCAAGTCCTTGGCACAGTAATTACTGCCCAGATCCTTCAGCGCCCCGCACATCCCCTCCAGACGCCCATCCACCGCCTGCAGGTGATCAAGCAACTGGTTGATGGCACGCGCCACCGGGTCCGGCATGTCCTCGCTGACACCGTAGGCATCGAAACCGATTTTCTCGGCCATCGCCTTGCGCCTGGCGTCCTGCTCTTCGTCGGACTTGACGATGATCCGCCCCGGAATCCCGACCACGGTCGCACCGGCCGGTACAGCCTTGGTGACCACGGCGTTGGAGCCGACCTTGGCCCCCGCACCCACGGTGAACGGGCCAAGCACCTTGGCACCGGCGCCCACCACCACCCCATCCTCGAGAGTCGGGTGCCGCTTGCCTTTGTTCCAGCTGGTGCCGCCGAGGGTCACACCTTGATAGATCGTGACGTCATCGCCGATTTCAGCCGTTTCACCGATGACAATGCCCATGCCATGGTCGATAAAGAAGCGACGACCGACCTTGGCGCCCGGATGAATCTCGATCCCGGTCAACCAGCGACCGAAGTTCGACACCAGGCGCGCCAGCCATTTCAGGTCCGCGCGCCACAACATCGAAGACAGGCGATGGATCCAGATAGCGTGCATGCCCGGGTAGCAGGTCAGGACTTCAAAAGCGTTACGCGCTGCCGGATCACGATGGAAAACACTCTGGATATCTTCACGCAAACGCTCGAACATCATTAATCCTTCCGTTTCAGAAGCTCGCCACGGGCCGCTTTTTGGGTTTCCGTGAGGATGCCACGCAAAATATTCATTTCCGCCCGGCTGACCGAGCTGCGTCCGTATAACCGGCGCAGGCGCGCCATCAAGTGCCGTGGCTTTTCCGGATCCAGGAACTCAATGGCCACCAGGGTTTGCTCCAGGTGCTCATAGAATCGCTCCAGCTCATCCATGGTCGCCAGCTCAGCGCTTTTGACCGATGCCACCTCTTCCTTCTCGACCTTGGTCGGCTGACCTTGAGCGGCCAGCCAGGCCATGCGCACTTCATAACTCAACACCTGCACCGCCGCCCCAAGGTTCAGCGAGCTGAACTCAGGGTCTGAGGGGATGTGCACGTGATAATGACATCGCTGCAGCTCTTCATTGGTCAGGCCGGAATCTTCACGACCGAACACCAGGGCGATCTCGGCGCCTTGCGCGGCCTCCTCAACCACTTTCGAACCGCATTCGCGAGGATCGAGCAGCGGCCAGGGAATACGACGATCACGAGCACTGGTGCCCAGCACCAGATTGCAGCCGACCAAGGCATCTTCCAAAGTGGCGACGACTTGCGCTTTTTCAAGGATGTCACCGGCACCGGATGCACGGGCATCGGCTTCGTGATGCGGGAACAACCGCGGTTCAACCAGCACCAGCCGCGACAGGCCCATGTTTTTCATGGCACGCGCAGCCCCGCCGATATTGCCCGGATGGCTGGTATTGACCAGCACGACACGAATGTTTTGCAGCAAGGGAGGCGCTCTCGAACACTGGATTAAGGAGCGGAATCTTACAGCTCATCCTACCGTTAAGCCACGAAAGCGAACGTTGACCTTCACCTGTAGAAACTTTCTGATAGAATGCCCGGCTTTCTTTAACAACCTTAGGTGACACATCCATGCAGCCCATGCTGAATATCGCGCTGCGCGCCGCCCGCAGCGCCAGTGAATTGATCTTCCGCTCCATCGAGCGCCTGGATACCATCAAGGTCGACGAAAAAGACGCCAAGGATTACGTATCCGAGGTGGACCGCGCCGCCGAACAGAAAATCATCGATGCACTGCGCAAGGCCTACCCGAATCACTCGATCAGGGGTGAAGAAACCGGCCTGCACGCCGGCACCGGCATCGAAGGCGAAGAGTACCTGTGGATCATCGATCCGCTGGACGGCACCACCAACTTCCTGCGCGGCATTCCTCACTTCGCTGTCAGCATCGCCTGCAAATACCGTGGTCGCCTGGAACACGCCGTTGTTCTGGACCCGGTTCGCCAGGAAGAATTCACCGCCAGCCGTGGTCGCGGCGCTCAACTGAACGGTCGTCGCCTGCGCGTCAGCGGCCGCACCAGCCTGGAAGGCGCCCTGCTGGGTACCGGCTTCCCGTTCCGTGACGATCAAATGGACAACCTCGACAACTACCTGGGCATGTTCCGCGCCCTGGTGGGCCAGACCGCCGGCATCCGCCGCGCCGGTTCGGCGAGCCTTGACCTGGCCTACGTGGCAGCCGGCCGTTTCGACGCGTTCTGGGAGTCGGGCCTGTCCGAGTGGGACATGGCCGCAGGCGCCCTGCTGATTCAGGAAGCCGGCGGCCTGGTGAGCGACTTCACCGGCGGTCACGATTTCCTTGAAAAAGGCCACATCGTTGCGGGCAACACCAAATGCTTCAAGGCAGTCCTGACGGCCATCCAGCCGCACCTGCCAGCCTCGCTGAAGCGCTAAGCTTCCCGCGACAAAAGAAGCACCCTTCGGGGTGCTTTTTTTATGCTTGGAACTCCCCCCTTTGTTAGGAGCGAGCCTGCTCGCGAAGAACTCAAAGACGCCGCGTTAATCCTGAATACCCGCGTAATCGTTGCCGACCATCGCGAGCAGGCTCGCTCCTACAGGGGATTGCGGTGGTGCGTGAATCGCGAGCACAAAAAAAGCACCCCGAAGGGTGCTTCTTTTCGAATCTGACGCCTGAGCTTATTGGCCCTGCTGATTCTGCGACAAGATCAACTTGCCTTCTTTATCCACAGGAATCTGGTTACCCGGATCGCGATCCATCCGCACCTTGCCTTCCTTGCCGTCCAGCGAATACCGCACGTCGTAACCCACGACCTTGTCACTGATGTCATTCACCGTATTACAACGGGTTTGGGTTGTGGTGTAGGTGTCACGCTCCTGCATGCCTTCCTGAACCTTGTTACCGGCGTAACCACCACCGACCGCACCTGCGACCGTGGCGATCTTCTTGCCGGTGCCGCCGCCAATCTGGTTACCCAGCAGACCACCCGCCAGGGCACCGACCACCGTACCGGCGATCTGATGCTGATCTTTCACCGGCGCTTGCCGGGTGACCGTGACGTCCTTGCACACTTCACGTGGAGTCTTGATTTGTGTCTTGACCGGCTCAACGGCTAAAACCTGCGCAAACTCAGGGCCGCTTTTTTTAACCAGGCTGTAGGTGGCCACAGCACCCCCGGCAGTCACACCGACAGCACCCAGTACCGCACCAACCAGCATCGACTTGTTCACATGAACCTCCTGACCATCACCCGCGGAACGTGTCCGCGCTTCTCCCAGCCTTGGAGCACAAAAAAAGGCGCGAGTTCAACTCGCGCCTTTCAGGGCTTGCAACCGGGAAAACGATGGCCGTTATGGACGGTCGTCGACTTCCTTCTCGGTGGCCGCCGGAGGAATCAGGTCCTCGGAGTTCAGGTTCAGCCAGATCAGCACCACGTTCGCGATGTAGATCGACGAGTAGGTACCCGCCAGAACACCGATGAACAGGGCGATGGAGAAGCCGAACAGGTTATCGCCACCGAAGAACAGCAGTGCCGCGATCGCCAGCAAGGTGGAGATCGAAGTCGCCATGGTCCGCAGCAGGGTTTGCGTGGTCGAGATGTTGATGTTCTCGATCAGGCTGGCCTTGCGCAGTACCCGGAAGTTCTCGCGAACCCGGTCGAATACCACAATGGTGTCGTTGAGCGAGTAACCGATGATCGCCAGTACCGCCGCCAGCACCGTCAGATCGAAGGTGATCTGGAAGAACGACAGGATACCGATGGTCACGATCACGTCGTGGATCAAGGACACGATCGCACCGACCGCAAACTTCCACTGAAAGCGGAATGCCAGGTAGATCAGGATGCCACCCAGCGCCATCAGCATGCCGAGGCCGCCCTGGTCGCGCAGCTCTTCACCCACCTGCGGGCCGACGAACTCGACGCGCTTGACGCTGGCCGGGTTGTCGCCGCCGACTTTCTGCAGCGCCTCAGCCACTTGATGACCCAGTTGCGGGTCTTCGCCTGGCATACGCACCAGAAGATCGGTCGTCGCACCGAAGTTCTGCACGATGGCTTCGTGATAACCGGCGGTAACCAGTTGTTCACGTACCTTGGTGACGTCGGCCGGACGCTCGTAGGTCAGCTCGATGAGCGTACCGCCGGTGAAGTCCAGGCCCCAGTTCATGCCCTTATGGAAGACACTGAAGATTGCCAGTGCGGTAAGGAACAATGTGACGCCGAACGCAAAGTTGCGAACGCCCATGAAGTTGATTGTACGTAACATGGCAGCCCCTTAAATCCACAACTTCTTGAAGTCACGACCGCCGAAGATCAGGTTGACCATCGCGCGGGTCACCATGATGGCCGTGAACATCGAGGTAAAGATCCCGAGGGACATGGTCACTGCGAAGCCTTTGACCGGGCCGGTGCCCATGGCAAAGAGAATCCCGCCGACCAACAGTGTTGTCAGGTTGGCGTCGAGAATCGCGGTGAATGCCCGGCCGAAGCCTTCGTTGATTGCCCGTTGTACGGTCATGCCCGCCGCGATCTCTTCACGGATCCGCGAGAAGATCAGCACGTTGGCGTCGACCGCCATACCCATGGTCAATACGATACCGGCGATACCCGGCAGGGTCAGCGTTGCACCCAGCAGCGACATCAGGGCCAGCAGCAGCACCATGTTCACCGCCAGTGCGACGGTGGCGATGATACCGAAGAAGCGGTAGATGGCGATGATGAACAGCGAGACGAACAGCATGCCCCACAGCGATGCATCGATACCCTTGGTGATGTTGTCCGCACCCAGGCTCGGGCCAATGGTGCGCTCTTCAGCAAAGTACATCGGTGCGGCCAGACCACCGGCACGCAGCAGCAGCGCCAGTTCGGACGACTCGCCCTGGCCGTTCAGGCCGGTGATACGGAACTGAGCACCCAGCGGCGACTGGATGGTCGCCAGGCTGATGATCTTCTTCTCTTCCTTGAAGGTCTGAACCGGGACGTCTTTCTCGACGCCGTTGACCACTTGCTTGACGTAGGTGGTCACCGGACGCTGCTCGATGAAGATCACCGCCATGCTGCGACCCACGTTGCTGCGGGTCGCACGACTCATCAGTTCGCCACCATGACCATCCAGACGGATGTTCACTTCTGGCGTGCCATGTTCGCCGAAGCCAGCCTTGGCGTCGGTCACCTGGTCACCGGTGATGATCAGGCCACGCTCGATCTGTGCCGGCGGACGCTTGCCTTCACGGAACTCGAAGGTTTCGGAAGTGGCTTTCGAAGCGCCAGGCTCTGCAGCCAGACGGAATTCAAGGTTGGCCGTCTTGCCGAGGATACGCTTGGCTTCGGCGGTGTCCTGCACGCCCGGCAGCTCAACCACGATGCGGTTGGCGCCCTGACGCTGGACGATCGGTTCGGCAACACCCAGCTCGTTGACGCGGTTACGGACCGTGGTCAAGTTCTGCTTGATGGAGTATTCGCGGATTTCCGCCAGCTTGGCCGGGGTCATCGCCAGACGCAGCACCGGCTGGCCATTAAGGTCGGCCGGAACAATGTCGAAATCGTTGAAATTCTTGCGGATCAGGCTGCGGGCCTGTTCGCGGGCAGCTTCATCAGTGAAGCCCAGCTGAATGGCGCCATCGAGCTGCGGCAGGCTGCGATAACGCAGTTTCTCTTTGCGCAACAGGCTCTTGACGTCGCCTTCGTAGACTTTCAGGCGTGCATCGAGGGCTTTGTCCATGTCCACTTCCAGCAGGAAGTGCACACCACCGGACAAGTCCAGACCCAGCTTCATCGGGTGCGCGCCGAGGTTGCGCAGCCATTGCGGGGTGGTTTGCGCCAGGTTCAGTGCAACGACGTAGTCATCACCCAATGCCTTGCGCACGACGTCCTTGGCAGGCAACTGGTCTTCCGCCTTGACCAGGCGAATCAGACCGCCCTTGCCATTGGCGGCCAGTGTCGCGGCCTTGACGTTGATCCCGGACTCCTTGAGCGCTGTGCTCACACGGTCCAGATCAGCCTGATTGACCTGCAAGGCAGTGCTCGCGCCGCTGATTTGAATCGCCGGGTCATCAGGATACAGATTGGGAGCGGAATAAATCAGACCGACCGCCAGCACCGCCAGGATCAGAATGTATTTCCACAGAGGGTATTTGTTCAGCATCACGCCGCCCGCTTATGACGCGGGGCGCCTTGCGCGCCCCGTCGATTGAGTAGAAGTTGGAACTTAGATCGCTTTCAGCGTGCCTTTTGGCAGCGTGGCGGCGATGGCGCCTTTCTGGAATTTCATTTCGACGGTGTCGGAAACTTCCAGAACGACGAAATCGTCGGCCACTTTAGTGATCTTGCCGGCGATGCCGCCGGTGGTCACAACTTCGTCGCCTTTTTGCAGGCTGCTCAGCAGGTTCTTCTGCTCTTTGGCGCGCTTGGCCTGTGGACGCCAGATCATCAGGTAGAAGATGACCAGGAAGCCGACCAGGAAAATCCACTCAAAGCCGCCACCCATAGGGCTGGCAGCAGCAGGTGCGGCAGCGTCAGCCATGGCATTAGAGATAAAAAAGCTCATTTAGCACTCCAGTTGCAAATGTTGAATCTTGGGGTCAGAAAACTCAGTCCAAAGGCGGAACAGGTAACCCGCGTTTGGCGTAGAAGGCATCGACAAAGGCGGCCAATGTACCCTGTTGAATAGCCTCGCGCAAACCAGCCATAAGCACTTGATAATGACGCAAGTTATGGATGGTATTGAGCATGCTCCCCAGCATTTCGCCGCACTTGTCCAGGTGATGCAGATAAGCGCGGGAGAAGTTCTGGCAGGTATAGCAATCGCAGGTCGGATCGAGCGGCGAATCATCATGGCGATGGAACGCGTTTCGGATCTTCAGCACGCCAGTATCAATGAACAGATGCCCGTTGCGGGCATTACGGGTTGGCATCACGCAATCGAACATGTCCACACCGCGGCGCACACCCTCAACCAAGTCTTCGGGTTTGCCAACGCCCATAAGGTAACGAGGTTTGTCAGCCGGCATCATGCCCGGCAGATAATCCAGCACCTTGATCATTTCATGCTTCGGCTCACCCACCGACAGACCGCCAATGGCCAGGCCGTCGAAGCCGATCTTGTCCAGGCCTTCCAGGGAGCGCATGCGCAGGTCCTGGTGCATGCCGCCCTGAACGATGCCGAACAGCGCCGCCGTGTTGTCACCATGGGCTTCTTTCGAACGCTTGGCCCAACGCAGGGACAACTCCATGGAAATGCGGGCAACGTCTTCGTCGGCCGGGTACGGCGTGCATTCGTCGAAAATCATCACGATGTCCGAGCCCAGGTCACGCTGGACCTGCATCGACTCTTCCGGGCCCATGAACACTTTGGCGCCGTCGACCGGAGAAGCGAAGGTCACGCCCTCCTCCTTGATCTTGCGCATGGCGCCCAGGCTGAACACCTGGAAACCGCCGGAGTCGGTCAGGATCGGGCCTTTCCACTGCATGAAATCATGCAGGTCGCCGTGCTTCTTGATCACTTCCGTGCCCGGGCGCAGCCACAGGTGGAAAGTGTTGCCCAGAATGATTTCAGCGCCGATCGCCTCGATATCCCGTGGCAGCATGCCCTTGACCGTGCCGTACGTGCCCACCGGCATGAAGGCCGGGGTCTCGACGGTACCGCGCGGGAAGGTCAGACGACCGCGACGAGCCTTGCCATCGGTGGCCAGCAGCTCGAAAGACATACGACAGGTGCGACTCATACAGTTTCCTCTGGGCCCGATTCTTTAGGGGCAGTCGGCGCAGGATTACGCGTGATGAACATCGCATCACCGTAGCTGAAAAAGCGGTACCCGTTATCGACGGCTGCCTTGTAGGCCGCCATGGTCTCGGGATAACCGGCGAACGCCGAAACCAGCATCAACAGCGTGGATTCAGGCAAATGGAAGTTGGTGACCAGGGCGTCGACCACATGAAACGGCCGGCCCGGGTAGATAAAGATATCGGTGTCGCCGCTGAACGGCTTGAGCACGCCATCGCGCGCGGCGCTTTCCAGGGAACGCACGCTGGTGGTCCCCACCGCCACCACGCGCCCACCGCGAGCCCGGCACGCGGCGACCGCATCCACCACGTCCTGGCCGACTTCCAGCCATTCGCTGTGCATGTGGTGGTCTTCGATCTTGTCGACACGCACCGGCTGGAAGGTGCCGGCGCCGACGTGCAAGGTCACGAACGCGGTCTCGACGCCCTTGGCGGCAATCGCCTCCATCAACGGCTGATCGAAATGCAGCCCCGCCGTCGGCGCCGCCACCGCGCCCAGGCGCTCGGCGTACACCGTCTGATAGCGCTCGCGGTCCGAGCCTTCATCCGGGCGGTCTATATAAGGAGGCAGCGGCATGTGCCCGACGCGGTCGAGCAGCGGCAACACCTCTTCGGCAAACCCCAGCTCGAACAACGCATCGTGTCGCGCCAGCATCTCGGCCTCGCCACCGCCATCGATCAGAATCTTCGACCCCGGCTTGGGCGACTTGCTGGAGCGCACATGGGCCAGCACGCGATGACTGTCCAGCACCCGCTCCACCAGGATTTCCAGCTTGCCGCCGGAAGCCTTCTGGCCAAACAGCCGCGCCGGAATCACCCGGGTATTGTTGAACACCATCAAGTCGCCGGGGCGCAAATGCTCCAGCAAATCAGTGAATTGACGGTGTGCCAGGGCGCCGCTGACCCCATCCAGGGTCAACAGGCGACTATTGCGACGCTCGGCCAAAGGATGGCGGGCAATCAGCGAATCAGGGAGCTCGAAGGTAAAGTCAGCAACGCGCATGATGGGGTGTCGTCTAGCAGGGCCGGGAAGTCTAGCGGAAATATCAAAAATTCTCCATGCACCTGATTGACCAGCGGTTATCTCATCTCTATACTTCGCCGCCATTGAGCCCTGATGGCGGAATTGGTAGACGCGGCGGATTCAAAATCCGTTTTCGAAAGGAGTGGGAGTTCGAGTCTCCCTCGGGGCACCAACATTCTCCTTGTAAATCAAGGACTTAGAGAAGGGGTAGAAAGAAATTTCTACCCCTTTTTCTATCCAAAAAATCTACCCTTCTCATACCCTTTTCTTGGGAAAAACTGCCTCCCGGCAGTAGTCTTCTTGCTTTGCATTCACGCGAGAGACTGTGCGTTTAAGCCATCCTTTCTGATCCAGACCGCTTGAAGTGCTGCGGCTCTGCAGCAGTGCGTAAAAGGGTCAACCATGGGTTGCATAGATGTGTGGCTCAGGCGAGGATTAGCCTAGGCAAAACGCCACCACGCAAGGAAAGCCACATGCAAGCAAAATCCCTCAAAGCCTTGATTGCTGACCACGGCGTCTCATTCGACGCGAGCACCATCATGAATGCTCTGCTGAAAGCTGGTTACGCGGAAAGCTTTGAGTATGCGAGCACCACCGGCAACGGTGTGATGAAGTCATTCAGGAAATTGACCGATCAAGGTGAAGCCTTCGGCGTCAACAAGGCGTCAATGGGCCACCCCTTTAAGACTGAGGCGAAATTTTTCGGAGAGACTTTCCCTCAAATGCTTGACGTGGTCGTTGAACAATTGCGGAAAGAAGTCGGAGGGCTGTTAGCCAAATGAGGTTAGCACTCGTCTTGGCTGCCGTTCTCCCACTAGGGGTAGCGGCTGCTGCTCCTTCTAACGTCCAAGAGTTCGTAGCAAACGACCCTTGGCACCAATTTAGTGATGGCGTTAACGGCCAGAAGGTATTCACGAAAGGTGTTCTAAGACACGATAAAGGTCGCTATGAGCTTTGGTTTAAAGTCGAATACCCACAACCCAAAAGCTGTGGCGGAAACCTATTTATGAAAAGCCCTATGGACAGGGTCATCTGCGACAACGAAAAAGATGGTGAAATTGAAATTTCGATGAACCTTTACGAGATCAATTGTAATAATGGAACATCTAGGGTTACTGAAAGCATTGATTATGATTTTTCAGGAAAAACGTTAAATCACACGTCCAACAAACGTGCAGAGTGGACAAGGACCATACCCGATACTATCGGTGAAGGACTGAACACCTTTTTTTGTAAGCAGGACTAGGGCCGCTAACACATATGGCCATGCTATATAACAGGTGAAAAATCCTTCATAGACTCGTCAGGGAAAATCACATAGCATATTTGTTATAGATACCTAATGGAGCAAATATCTTTTTATCTTTCCAATCAAAAAAGTTATTCCCTCCTGCATATAGACCATCGTCAAACTCTTCAAACGCGACTTTGAAAAGATTATCGCTTTTGTCCCCTAGTGTCATCATGGCTACGATGCATTGTTTTATACCTTCTTCCGCGACTTCCTCGCCGTATAATACGCTGAAAATCAATTCAAGAGCGTTGGGGTCATATTTCTGATTTTTAGACTGAAGAAAAGCGTCATAAAATCCAGAAATATATCCAGCAAGCCATTGGTTAATTTCGTAATCCCCATTATCTCCTTTGTAAAGAAGCGGCGGCGTTTTCACACCAGACTTCTCAATTAAAAAAAATTGGTCCTTAATTAAAGAGTATACAAAAGAAACTCCATCAGTCATTTCAGGTGTTATGGGGTATCTTTTGGGTTCTTTTTCTTGGGTTTTCTTTTTTTTGAAAAAATCAAATAAAGCCATTGATTAATCATCCAGAGTTAAGGTCATCGCGTCATAATTTTGTTAAATAGTATCAGATATGGCTATGCTCTGTGAATGGTTCACACACCCGTCAAGGTCGTTTTTAGCGGCTGAACTTGTTCAAGCGTGATAAATGACCAGATGAACGCGACGTTTCTTCATACAGATTTTCAGAGGGTCATTTTCAATTTTGAGAAATTTAAAGAATAAGGTTGAACTCTATTTGATGATTAAGGTTGCACCATAAATATATTTTCAATTTTCTATTGACAACGAATTTCATTGTTTTTAAGCCAAAAAACGGCTACCCAAGAAAATGAAAACTCAAAAAACTGACATGAAAACGTGCAAAAAAATCAACGCTCTTTTTTAGGGCACTAACAAAAACACGTTAAAAATGGCGTGTTTTAATTCTAGGTATTACCATACGAATAAGATGGTAAATCGTCTAAAAACAGCCGTTCATAAGTTTTGATATTTAAAAGTTTTGCTGCTCCAAATGTATTTGGAATTAAATTTTGAGCTTTACGCTTTTGATTTTCATATGCGAACTTTGTTCGCAATACCCAGAAGCTTTTCGCCTGCTAGGGCGGCTTTATGCTTTTTACGCTCTTCTTGGATAACTCTTAAATAAGTGTCGCAAGTTGATTTTATAGGTTTTTTTGACCGTTTTTGATTTTTAAAAAAATCAGCTTTTTTACAGGTTAGAAAGTAAAAATATTTATTTATTTGACAACCATGCACGGCATGGTATTTGTATTAGTAACGAACAATAATAACTTTCATGATATTTATTCCACAACGCATAATCCTTAAAAATCTTACTCCTGAATTTTTCTTTGCAGAATGTGAAAGGCAGTATTTTTTTGAGCGAGCCATCGAAAAAAAGATGATTGCAAAGGAATGTCTTGAAAATAAGTTAAATAACTCATCAAAAAGAAAGCGTGAAAACATAGCCAAAGAAATAAGAAACCTCAAAAATAAATTCACTTGGGTTGCCACTTGCAGTGAATATAGATGCTGGAAGATACGACATAAATACATTCTAGCTGGCGATTTGGACGAAATCGTCAAAAATATCACGTTTGTTTTCGAGAGAATTCAAGAGCAACTAATAATAAAGCAGAGAAACCTCGACAACGATGACTCCGGCGAGAGTATTTTTTCACGCATAAAGAATGATTGGGATATCGGTTATGGTATCAAAATAAAGGACATTAAAGGGTCAACTATAAAAGACAAGCTCATCAACATTGCTGATGAGAAAAGACTTAAATCACAAATAAAAAGAATACAAAAACAAAGAAGCGAACTTTTAAAGCTGCACTCAGGTTTGATTGGTTCCGGTCGAGCATTTGAGATTTGTAGTGATGAAGTTGTTCGCAATAGAGAAGCTGACGAAGCCAGCCAGCTTGATTACATAATGAAGAAATCTCTTGTTAATGAAAACAACAAGAAAATCCCACTATGGAAAGTAGCAAGCACTGAAAAGCAAAGATTTGCTGAGATATTTATCCAAGTCTCATCGTTGGACGCCTATGCCAAACAACTTGACTATAAGCCTCTTTTCATAACTTTTACCGCTCCGGCAAGATTTCATCCAAAGCCGTCGAAAGGCGTTAGTTCTTGGGACGGTTCAACCCCAAAGGATAGCAATGATTACTTGAAAGGCTTATGGAATGCTTTTAGAAAAGACATCCATAGACATAAGATTGAGATGAATGGTTTCTGGGCAGTCGAACCTCACAAAGACCAGTGCTTTCATAAGCACGCTTTAATGTATGTTAATAAGAAACATTATGACGAATTAGTAATCTTGATTAACAAGCATTTTAGACACTCGGAAAACGCCGTAAGAATTGAAGAAATTGACGCAAAGAAAAGCAAGGCAACATCATACGTGATGAAGTATCTAACTAAGTCATTCAATTTGGAATTCGAGTTAAAAGGCGGCGTCCTAAATGTAGATAAGTTGGAAATCTCAAATCACAAAAAAGTTAGAGCAGTTCAAGCACTGTGGTCTGTGCGTAGATATGCAATGTTCGGCGTTAAGAATACGCTTTCATTGTGGAGAGAGCTGAAAAGAAAATCATTCTTGAAAGGCAAGAATGACGTTATTGATAAGGCGTTCGCATTTGTGGACAAGAACGATTTCATTGGGTTCTCTATATTTGTAAATGGAAACCTAAAAATAATGAGGCTATACAGCAAAATACAAGTATTTAAGAATGACCTGCTCGGTGATGTTTTCGGAAAAAGACTAATAGGTAAATACATAATTGATTTGAGCACAAAAGAAATGATTGATATAAAAGCAAATTACAAAATTGTTGATACTGCATTGCTTGATGCTGCCGAGTTGCAATAAATAAATACTTATCTATTGATTATTTATAATCGCATGTTATATTGTTATCAAGAACAGGAGATTATGAGCATGCAACTAATAAGGGTAACTAGCAAAAGAAAAGAAATCTTAAAATATACAAAAAAACTAGGTCTTTATGGTTTATATAAAGATGTTAAGAATGCACATGACAAAAGTGTTTGTCATTTGATTTTTGACCCATTAGATTACACATTCAAGGTGCTGGTAGACCAAAGTAGAGTTCCTTACGAATATCAAGACGAATGTATAAGGGACTTATAACAAAGCCAGCTAATGCTGGTTTTTTTGTGCCTGAATTTTGTCAAGAAAAATATGTATTTATTTGACTTTGCTTTTATTTGTGCTCTAATAAATATATATAAATAAGAAAGGGACACTAATGAAAAAACCAAAAGCAAAAGCAAATCTTAAAGTTTGCACCATCACACTCGACGCTGAAACACATAATCAATTTAGAGAAATTGCCAATACTCACAAATTTCCGTTGTCACGCTTTATAAATGATTGTATGAAAGAATACTTAAATGTAAGCAAAGTTAACGGGTTCAACAAAGATGTAACGCTACAAGTTGGAATTAGAAACTTTCAAATCCAAGACAAATAAAAAGCCCTGATAGGGCTATTTTGTTAACTGTGGTTTTAAGTCAAACGTAACCGCTCTTTTGTTTGCCATCTGTGCTTTAAAAGCTTGTTCAAGCTGTTTTGCTGCCGCTGGGTCTCTTTCTTTAATTTCATCAAATAGATTATAGAGCTTCTCTCTGAATTCATATTGACGTTTAACATCTCCAGTTTTTATTCCATTACGATTTTCTGGGATGTTGTCCATCTCTCTATGTCCGGCAATATCTCTCTTGCTATTACCCGGAAATGAACTTTTCTTTAGTCTCGGTTGTAACCATTCAAATTCTTCAACAAGTTCATCATTCGAATATGTTGAATAGTCTCCATCAATCTTGTGATTTTCAGGCTCTGCAAGCGGTTCTGGTGCCATCGGTATGTAAAACTCATCTATGGCAGGCTCTACTGGTTTAGGTGGTTCTACGGCTTCTGTGGGAGCTTGTGCGACAGGGGTAGCTATGGCTGGCCGGAACATATCGTGCAAGTCATCAATTAAGCCATCATTGGTTGGCGTAACCTTTTCTTGTTCAACCTTCTTTGTAGGCTCTGGTGGCTTCTCAGGAGCTTTTTGAAGAGGTATAGGCATGACAGGCTCAACTGGTTTAGGTGCTTCTACGGCCACCGTAGGGGCTTCTGGTGCTGGTTGCGGTTTAGGATCGGCCTTCTTATTCATCGAAGCATATTGCTCCTGAATTTTCTTCAATTCGTCTAAATCTGCTGGGGTAGGTTTGTAGCCTTCAAGCTTGAAGCCTTTGGCTTCCAATCCCATTAGCTGAAATTCGAGCCATACATTCTTCTTGAAGTAATCAGGGCCATTCACTGTAAATGATTGTGGTGGTTTGGCGTCGGCAACAAGTCTTTGAATGCCAGCCTTTGCTGACTGTCTTGATAAATCATGGAATGAAACTTTTGATGGGTCTTTGTAATACTCGAATGATTTCTTGCTACTGGCTGAATTATAGAAATATTCAACCTTGTCACTATGCTGAATAAACTTGAACTTAGTAGCAAGCACTGAGTTTGGTTTAATCTTTTTCATGTAGTCGGGTTCTGCTTCGGTTGAAGCGATTGAACAATTTTCGTATTCCTTTACGTTGTGCTTATTTTTTAAAGTCTGCTCAAAGCCAGTGTCATCACCTAGTTTCGCTTTAAGTGTTTTGTAAGATAGGCCAAGCTCGGATGCTTTGAATATCTGGTCTTCATGTTGAATGGAGAAAGATGATTTGCCATTGTGAATGACATTGAAACCATTCTCGGTTATCTGGTTGATGAATTCGGATGGGCTGGAAGCATTGTTAAGGAAATCACTCAAAGCGTCTTTCATTTGTTTCTTGTTAGAAATAACGCCACGAACGTCAAGCATTCTTTCTTTTGTTGATGGATGCTTGTCTTTGTATTTCTTGTTGATAATGTCTTTCTTATCTTGCAGTGTTAGCTCTTTTATTTTGTCGAGTTCATCCATGTCTCTTGAAATTCGATTTTCGGGAACTATTAGATTGTATTTTTGTTCAAGCTTTTCACATTCTCTTTCAATAACACGGTAGTCATTGCTGACGTTGTAACACTTGCCATTAAAATCTTTTAAAGCCCACACAATATGAACATGAACCTCATCTGTATCAATGTGAACGCCTAACGAATACTTTCTATTTGAAAGTTTATGCGTGGCCTCATAAAGTTCTTTTGCAATATCACGGGCTTGCTCTGGTGTAATATTGTCATTCGTATGAAAGCTAACAACATCGTGCTGGGTTCTAACGGATTGCTTTCTACCTTTCTTGTTGTCAGTAATATCGCTTTCAATTGATTGTGATATTGCTTTCGCAATATCTTTCTTTGAAGCATTCAAAGGCGTGTAAATATTTGACTCGAATAAAACGCAGCCTTCTTCTTTATTGAAGTATTTGGCTGTTTTGTAAATCTTTGATTTAGATTTTTGAGTGCTTAGCTTTTCACGTATCATGACTTACCTACGTTTCTTAATGTCTCCTTTTTTAATTTGCCCAACTTTTTAGTAAGTATAGTTATGTTTTGGTCGAGTGCAGTTAGCGTTTTTAGAATATCAAAAGGTGGTGTCTCATTCGCATTTAGACTTTTAGCTATTTGATTTAGGTTGTTTCCATATCCGCCCAGAAACCTTTCAATTTTATCAATGTCTTGTCTAAGCTCAGGATTGGTGATTTCAATAATTTCACTGATGCCATTATTAATGATGTGGGAAATATAGCCGGACTGGCTTTTGTGTATAATTCCCCTTTCGTGCTCAATCTTTTCGTAATCACTTTCGGATATTCTTACATTCATCTGTCTTGGTTTTTTATTATCACTCATACATTCCTCATGGTTGTTGATTTTAATTTTTCAAACGTAGTGCGAAAAATCGAGCGTAAATGTAAGCAACGAACGAAGTGAGGTGCTATACATTTACATTGCTCGCCTGTAATGTTTTCGAACTACTAATATCAAGTTAACATATATTAAAATGTTTTCAAGTTGTATAGCTTTCAATAAGCCAGATAACAAAGAATGAAAGTGTATAGCAATGTATAGCAACGTATAGCAATGTATAGCAGGCATTAAAAAGGCCACCTAATTAGGTAGCCTCATGAATGATGACAACAATAAAAAATTATACTGAGAATTTATATTGTAGGTGTTTAACAGCATCCATTTTAGATGCTGGGGTTGGGCCTTCCGAATATCTATCGAAAGTCATTCTTAGCAGTCCATCAGCTTTGTGGCCAACCAACGAAATGATGACAAGGTTCTTAACATCAGCACGCTCTAATGTAGTGATTACAGTTTTGCGAATGCTATGGAAAACACATTTTTTATCAAAACCTAAATCTGTCTTGAAGATTGAAAATTGATTACCTAAACCTTTCGATTTGGTTTCATACTTCCCACCTTTGCTTGTCTTCAACAAATACCCATCGTCCGATGAACTAACAAGCCGTTTGACCGTTTCCATGAGAACCGGATGAATTGGCACAAAACGAACGGATGCTTGTGTTTTACCTTCTGTAATATGAAAACAATCCACACCATCCTCTTTAACAACTGACGATGTTTTTAAACGGCATATTTCTTCAATGCGTGCTCCCGTATAGGCCGCTATCTTAATCAAATCGGCTAATTGACGCTTTCCTTTTTCAACTGCTTTACTATGCAAGGTTTCAACCTCTTCCGCCGTAAAAGCACGTCTTTCATCTTTTTTGAGTGTTCCACGTCTAACTTGGCTCAATTCATGACTTTTGAAAGGATTGATTGGATAACGTTCTTTGAATGGTGGTTCTTTTTTAATCAAGAAATTATAGAAGGCATTAAACGAAAACAAATATTGTTTCTTTGTCTTCGATTCCAGATTTTTTGAAATCAAGAATGAAGCAACTGCCTCATAATCCAGCAATAAGTCCTCAGCTTTCAAAAAGGCATCAAGTGCTTTAATTCTCTTTATATGTCTATCAACTGTATTCAAGTCTACTTTTCGTTGATTTAATTCATAGTTATAGAAACCATCAAGGCGACTTTTGAAAAATGGGGTTTTTGGTGAGTAGTCCGAACGACCTGCTGCAATATCAATTGCTTCATTAACAAGGTCGATGCTTAACTTCTTATCTTGTGTATATTGGATTACTTCAAAACCCATTTTTGTTTCATTGTTTGCGGGTTTCCCCTTAATTTTATCTTGGTTTATGGCCCTTTGATGCTTTTCAACTATTTGAAGAACATCATCACGGAAATTGCCGATTTCACCCCTACGGGCTTTTTCGATTTCGGTTTTCCACTGCTGCAACCATCGTAGTTTGAAAATATGGGCTTCCGAACGATTGCCAGTTTTGAGGCTTTTAGTCAAAACCTTACGCCCGGAAAAGGCTTCCCGTGCGTCTTCTGGAACGTCCAGACGGACGTAGTAGGTGCCGGATTTCAGGACTAAAAAATCGGTCATAGCAAAAGCCTTCGCTAGTCATTTCTACCCAAAATTCTACCCAAAATTTCTACCCAAAGCCACTGAAAGCCTTTAAACTCGAGGCACTGCTGGGTCTTATGATGTTTTTGAGGGAGTTCGAGTCTCCCTCGGGGCACCAACATTAAGAAAGGTCTTGCTTAGCAAGGCCTTTTTTTTCGCCTATAGAAAAGTAACCGCCACGCTGCCAAAACCTGTGGGAGCTGGCTTGCCAGCGATGCTTTTGATCTTCACACCCTCGGTCAGTCAGACACTCATCAAGGATTCCCCCCATGGAACAGCACCTGGAAACCGTCGCCCTCTTCTCCCTCAAACTGGCTTACGAATCGGAAGATTCAAGCCCGATTTTGCGTGACGACCTGGTCATGGGTGATTACCAGCGGGATGTGTTTGAGTTGCTGGTGCGGCGGGGGGATGTTGAGGGGATTCAGGTGAAGGTGGGTGAGTGTGTGGGGTTGGCGTTGGAGGCGGTTGGGGGTGTGGATAAACCGTTGGGGCGGGAGTTGCGGCGGTTGGCGGGGGACGTTGCCAGTGTTCAGACGATGGAGCTGATTGGTGCGCCGCTTGTTGCGCTTAAGGATTATCTGAAAGATATCCAGTGATATGACGGAGTGACCAAAAAAAGCGGGAACGCCCGTAGCAGGGCTGAAATTGGTTGTCCTGTTCATCTGATATAAATCTGCCCACCTTTTCCCCCTGCCTCTATGCCATTTGCACCGGGTTGTTGTTCACAGGTTTGTTGCGCGAGTACATCGTTTGGGCTATGCAGTATCTTCGCAATACCCTATTCAATGGAGTGATTCATGGCTAATTACGGACTGTTTATAATTCTGGCAACTTTGACCGTGCTTAGCCCCGGCCCAGGGGTGGTGTTGACGATTTCCAACTCCCTGCGGCATGGCTGGACTGGCTCGCTGCCCGGTATCTTTGGTATCGCGTTGGGCGCTTTTGTCGTCGCGGGTATCTCCGCCAGTAGCGTCGGGGTGATCCTGGCCACCTCGGCCACTGCGTTCACCATTCTCAAGTACATTGGTGCAGTGTACTTATTGTATCTGGGGATCAAGATGTGGCGTGCCAAGAGTTTTATCCCCGAACTCAAAGTCACATCCTCGCGTCCGTGGCGTCGATTTTCCGAGGCGTTGTCGATCCAGTTGCTGAATCCCAAGGCCGGTTTCTTCTTTCTCGCAGTATTCCCTCAGTTCATCCAATCGGAGGGTAACTACTACAGCCAGTTCTTCTTGCTGGTGTCGTCCTATAGCTTGCTCGTTGTACTGGTTCATACCGGATATGCCCTCATGGCCAACGGTGCAAGAAGCTGGCTCACCACAAATAGTGGCGCCCGTATTGTCGGCAAACTGTCGGGTACTACCTTTTTTTGCTTTGGCGTGCTGATGGCCTCGGCCAGCAAATAAACAGACTTGGATGATTTCGAAAAAAGGTGCACAGATTAATTTTCAAGGTGATTCCCTTTTTGATTCTTTTTGATTAGCCCCGAGTTTTCGGGGCTTTTTATCGGGCGGGATTTGGCTGGGCGGTGATTCGGCAGACCGTCAGTTCAAAGCAGATGCTGAGAAATCAGTTTCGAAATTTCCACCATCGAAGTCCTGCCGGTGAATTCGAACTTCACCTTTCCCAGCGACGAGAAGTAGATCTCCAGCTCGGAGTCCAGGTCGAACGTGCCCGAGGTTTCTACCGAGTACGCCACGATGTTTTTGTACGGCAACGAGGTGAAGTCTTTTTTGCTGCCGGTGATGCCTTGGACGTTGACCGAGATGATGCGTTTGTTGGTAAACACCACGCCGTCGCGCATGGATTTGTAGGCATCGATAACGTGTTCGCCGTCGATCAACAGGGCGGAAACGCGTTCGGCGTATTCGTCGTTTTGCTTGAGTTTGAAGAATCCCTTGTTGTTGAAATCAATCATCTGTCTTTCCCTGTTTATCCAATGAACGGCTTGAGCATGACTTCATACCGTATCTCGATCGACAGTGCAGGGCCAACCCCCACTCCACCGCTTTCCCCACAATGGCTCAACCCATCTGCTCCGCAGAATTGCCCACGGTTCTGATGCTTCTTCTTACCTGCAATGGTTGCTATACATCCCCCCTCGACAAGCCCTCCGGGCATTAGACCAGTGAATGATCGCCCCTGGCGGCACTCATCTAGACTGAATGGAGAGTCGTAGGCAGAACCGAGCACGTCGCTTTGGTGCAGTTCGATCAATAGCGGCGTGGCAAGCTGCCCTTTATGCCCGGTAGAGGCGCGGCGAAGACCGCGTCGGGCGCAACAAGATGCCCATTGAGGGTGCCCTGGCCAACGGCCTGACGATGCCACGATACCGTGACGTGGTGTGAATGCCGCAGCCGACACTTTCGGACGACCGACAACCCTATGGTTTGTCCGTGACCGTGAGGATTGCTGAATGCCTGATGAGACGTTGCACTTGCCTTTGGTCAACAGCCTGCTGGAACGCCACAAGGGCGCTGCGGGTGCACTGTTGCCCATTCTTCACGATATTCAGGCGCACATCGGCTACATCCCCGATGCCGCCGTCCCCGAGATTGCCCATGCGCTGAACCAGAGTCAGGCCGAGGTGCGCGGGGTGATCAGTTTTTACCATGACTTGCGCACCGCGCCGCCCGCTCGGCACATTCTGCGTCTGTGCCGGGCCGAGTCCTGCAAGAGTCGCGGCGCCGAGCAACTGGCCGCGCAGCTGCGCGAACGCCTGCAACTGGACGACCACGGCAGCAGCGCCGATGGCAGCATCAGTTTGCGTCCGGTTTACTGCCTGGGCGCCTGCGCCTGCTCCCCGGCGCTGGAACTGGATGGCCGGGTGCATGCGCGGCTCAGTGCCGAGCGTCTGGATGCCCTGCTTGACGCTTGCCGGGAGGACGCTTGATGCCGACGCTCTATCTGCCCTGTGATTCCCTGGCCCGTGCCGTGGGCGCCGATGAGGTGGCGACGGCCCTTACCACTCAGGCCCACGAACGCCATCTGCCGCTGGAGCTGCAGCGCACCAGTTCGCGCGGCCTGTACTGGCTGGAACCGCTGCTGGAAGTGGACACCCCGCAAGGCCGTATCGGCTTCGGCCCACTGACGGCGGCCGATGTGCCGTCGGTGCTTGAGGCCCTGGGCGATCCATCCGCTCATCCACTGGCCCTGGGCCTGGTGGAAGACCTGCCCTATCTGAAGACTCAACAGCGCCTGCTGTTTGCCCGCGCCGGCATCACCCGGCCGCTGTCGCTGGACGATTACCGGGCCCACGGCGGTTTCGAAGGTTTGAACAGATCCGTCACCCTTGGCGGCGAGGAGACTGCGACTGAGGTGTTCGATTCAGGCCTGCGTGGCCGTGGCGGCGCGGCCTTCCCCGCCGGGATCAAATGGCGCACGGTGCGCCTCACCGAAGCGGCGCAAAAGTACATCGTGTGCAACGCCGACGAAGGCGACTCCGGCACCTTTGCCGACCGCATGCTGATGGAAGGCGACCCCTTCCTGCTGATCGAAGGCATGGCCATTGCCGGCCTGTGCGTCGGCGCCACCTACGGCTACATCTATGTGCGCTCGGAATATCCGGATGCCGTGGCCACCCTGCGCGAAGCGCTGGAGATAGCCCGGTCGAACGGTTACCTGGGCGCCAATGTCGGCGGCAGCGGTCAGTCTTTCGACATGGAAGTGCGGGTCGGTGCCGGTGCTTACATTTGCGGTGAAGAAACCGCATTGCTGGACTCCCTCGAAGGCAAGCGCGGAGTCGTTCGCGCCAAGCCGCCGATTCCCGCGTTGAAGGGCCTGTTTGGCCAGCCGACCCTGGTGCACAACGTGCTGACCCTGGCCTCGGTGCCGCTGATTCTGGCCAAGGGCGCGCAGTTCTATCGCGATTACGGCATGGGCCGCTCCCTGGGCACCATGCCGTTTCAACTGGCGGGCAATGTGCGTCACGGCGGGCTGGTGGAACGGGCCTTTGGCCTGACCCTGCGGGAACTGGTGGAGGACTACGGCGGCGGGACCGCCAGTGGTCGGCCGCTGAAGGCCGCGCAAGTGGGCGGTCCCCTCGGTGCCTGGGTGCCGCCGTCGCAATTCGACACGCCGCTGGATTACGAGGCCTTCGCCGCCATGGGCGCGATGCTCGGTCACGGTGGCGTAGTGGTGGCCGACGACAGCCTGGACATGGCCCACATGGCGCGTTTCGCCCTTGAATTCTGCGCCGAGGAATCCTGTGGCAAGTGCACACCGTGCCGCATCGGCTCGACCCGCGGCGTCGAGGTGATCGACCGCTTGCTGGCCGCACCGGACGCGAGCGGTCGCGATGAGCAGGTGATCATCCTCAAGGACCTGTGCGACACGATGCAATACGGTTCGCTGTGTGCGTTGGGCGGCATGGTTTCCTTCCCGGTCGCCAGCGCCCTCAAGCACTTCCCCGCCGACTTCGGCTTGCAGCCCTCGGAGGCCGAGCAATGATCACTCTCTTCGACCCGAAAACCGATATCGATCTGGGCACCCCTGCCCGTGACAGCGACGTGCACGTCACCCTGCACATCGACGGCCGCAGCATCAGCGTGCCCGAAGGCACTTCGGTGATGCGCGCCGCCGCATTGCTGGGCACCACCATTCCGAAGCTCTGCGCCACCGACAGCCTGGAAGCCTTCGGCTCCTGCCGCATGTGCCTGGTGGAGATCGACGGCATGCGCGGCTACCCGGCGTCCTGCACCACGCCGGTCAGCGAAGGCATGACCGTGCACACCCAGACGCCGAAGCTTGCGACCCTGCGCCGCAACGTCATGGAGCTGTATATCTCCGATCACCCATTGGACTGCCTGACCTGCTCGGCCAACGGCAACTGCGAGCTGCAAACCGTGGCCGGTCAAGTCGGCCTGCGGGAAGTGCGTTACGGCTATGAAGGCGACAACCATCTGGCCGATGTGAAGGACACGTCCAACCCCTATTTCGACTATGACCCGAGCAAGTGCATCGTCTGCAACCGCTGCGTGCGTGCCTGCGAAGAAACCCAAGGTACCTTTGCCCTGACCATTACCGGGCGCGGTTTCGAGTCCCGTGTGGCCGCTGCCGGTGGGGATAACTTCCTCGACTCCGAATGCGTGTCCTGCGGCGCCTGCGTGCAGGCCTGCCCTACCGCGACCCTGATGGAGAAAAGTGTGGTCGAACTGGGCCAGCCCGAGCGCAGCGTGATCACGACGTGTGCCTATTGCGGTGTGGGCTGCTCGTTCCGCGCCGAGATGAAAGGCGAGCAGCTGGTGCGCATGGTGCCGGACAAGAACGGTCAGGCCAACCACGGCCACTCCTGCGTCAAGGGCCGCTTTGCCTGGGGCTACGCCACGCACCCGGATCGCATCACCAAACCGATGATCCGCCAGCACATCAACGATCCGTGGCAGGAAGTCAGCTGGGACGAAGCGGTGACCTACGCCGCCAGCGAATTCCGCCGGCTGCAGCAGAAGTACGGCCGCGACTCCATCGGTGGCATCACCTCCAGCCGTTGCACCAACGAAGAAACCTATCTGGTGCAAAAACTGGTGCGTGCCGCGTTCGGCAACAACAACGTCGACACCTGCGCGCGGGTCTGCCATTCGCCGACCGGTTATGGCCTGAAACAAACCCTGGGCGAGTCCGCCGGCACCCAGAGTTTCGACTCGGTGATGCAGGCCGACGTGATTTTGGTGATGGGCGCCAACCCCAGCGATGCGCACCCAGTGTTTGCTTCCCAGCTCAAACGTCGCCTGCGTGAAGGTGCGCGGTTGATCGTGATCGATCCGCGACGCATTGATCTGGTGGATTCGGTGCACGCCCGCGCTGAATATCACCTGGCCCTGCGCCCCGGTACCAACGTCGCCATGCTCAACGCCCTGGCCCATGTGATCGTCACCGAAGGCCTGCTCAACCAGGCCTTTATCGACGCCCGTTGCGAAGGCAGCGATTTCGCCAACTGGCGCGAGTTCGTCAGCCGCGCGGAAAACTCGCCGGAAGTGCTGGGCGCGATTTGCGGTGTACCCGCTGCCGACATCCGTGCCGCCGCGCGTCTGTATGCCACCGGCGGCAACGCGGCGATCTACTACGGCCTGGGCGTCACCGAACACAGCCAGGGCAGCACCGCGGTCATGGGCATCGCCAACCTGGCCATGGCCACCGGCAACATCGGCCGCGAAGGCGTGGGCGTGAACCCGCTGCGCGGTCAGAACAACGTGCAGGGCTCCTGCGACATGGGCTCCTTCCCCCACGAACTGCCCGGCTACCGGCACGTCTCCAACGAGGTGGTGCGCACGCAGTTCGAACAGGCGTGGAACGTCACCCTGCAATCCGAACCGGGCCTGCGCATTCCCAACATGTTCGAAGCAGCCCTGGGCGGCAGCTTCAAGGGCTTGTATTGCCAGGGTGAGGACATCGCCCAGAGCGATCCGAATACCCAGCACGTCACCGCCGCGTTGTCGGCCATGGAATGTGTGGTGGTGCAGGACATTTTCCTCAACGAAACCGCCAGGTTCGCTCATGTGTTCCTGCCGGGCAGTTCGTTCCTGGAAAAGGACGGCACCTTCACCAACGCCGAGCGACGCATCTCCCGGGTTCGCAAGGTCATGGAACCGCTGGGCGGCAAGGCCGACTGGGAAGGCACCGTGGCCCTGGCCAATGCCTTGGGTTACCCGATGCATTACAAACACCCGTCCGAAATCATGGATGAAATCGCCCGCCTGACGCCGACTTTCACCAACGTCAGCTACGCCGAACTGGAGCGCCACGGCAGCCTGCAATGGCCGTGCAACGCCGCAGCGCCGGACGGCACGCCGACCATGCACATCGACGAGTTCGTGCGCGGCAAGGGGCGTTTCATGCTCACCGGGTACGTGCCCACCGAAGAGAAGGTCAACAGTCGCTACCCGCTGCTGCTGACCACCGGGCGCATCCTCAGCCAGTACAACGTTGGTGCTCAGACCCGCCGTACAGAGAACGTTGCCTGGCATGAAGAAGACCGCCTGGAAATCCACCCGACCGACGCCGAGAGCCGGGGCATCAACGAAGGTGATTGGGTCGGCATCGGCAGCCGTGCCGGGCAGACGGTATTGCGTGCGCGGATTACCGAACGGGTCGCGCCGGGCGTGGTGTACACCACCTTCCACTTCCCGGAATCCGGGGCCAACGTGATCACCACCGACAACTCCGACTGGGCCACCAACTGTCCGGAATACAAGGTCACGGCCGTGGAAGTCAGCCGCGTCTATCACCCTTCCGAGTGGCAAAAGCGCTATCAGGCCTTCAGCGACGAACAGGACCGTCTGCTCAAGGAACGCCGCCAGGCCCGTGGCGATAAGGCGGAGGCACGCCGATGAGCACGGACAACCTGATCAAGATGGCCAACCAGATCGCCCAGTACTTCGCCAGCCAGCCGGACCAGGAGCAGGCCGTGCTCAGTGTGCGCAATCACCTGCAAATGTTCTGGGCGCCGAGCATGCGCAAGGAACTGCTGGCCTGGCAGACCGAGCATCACGGGGAGGATTTACACCCGCTGGTACAGGCGGCGGTAACCGGGGCGGGTTGGGAGGCCTAGCCCAACACTGAAAAACCACCTGTCGGAGCGAGCCTGCTCGCGATGGACCCGAGGCCGTCGCGTTTAGCCTGCAAGCACGTGTCATCGTTGACGACCATCGCGAGCAGGCTCGCTCCTACAAGGCAATTGGTTGCGCAACCCTATTCCGCGTCCGACCAGGACCACTGTAGGAGCGAGCCTGCTCGCGATGGACCCGAGGCCGTCGCGTTTAGCCTGCAAGCACGCGTCATCGTTCACGACCATCGCGAGCAGGCTCGCTCCTACAAGGCAATTGGTTGCGCAACCCTATTCCGCGTCCGACCAGGCCACTGTAGGAGCGAGCCTGCTCGTGATGGACCCTAGGCCGTCGCGTTTAGCCTGCAAGCACGTGTCATCGTTGACGACCATCGCGAGCAGGCTCGCTCCTACAGGGGAATGGGGTGCGGAGCCCTATTCAGGCGTCCCCCTCCTTCGCCCGCACGGCCGCCTCGATCGCCCGCACACTGATCGCCGCAAAGATCGCGGTCATCAGTACGCCGTTGAACCCCAGCATTATCGCCAGCACCCGCGATACCGCCAGTTTGGGCACCAGTTCGCCGTAGCCGATGGTCAGGCCGGTCACGAAGGCGAAATAGATACCGTCGAATGGGCCCCAGCCTTCCAAGTAGCTGATGATCAGGCCGAACAGAACGATCAGGAACAGCAGGATGGAGAAGATCGGCCACACCACGCAGAAGTAGAACCAGACAGTCTTGTAGAACTCATGGCGAACGTGGGATGCGTGATTGAGGTTCATGTCACGAGCTTCCTGGGTTGTGGGCACCCCATCAGCTTGGCACAAACGCTGGATTTCGATGGCCGGATCAACGCAGCGCCGCCCACAAACCGAAGGCAACCACGCCAGGCTAATGCCGCAGAGGACATACCGTAGCCACAGGGCTGTATCGGCGCTTATTCGACCTCAATGGGCCCTTTTGTCCCGGCATCGCTGTCGGTCCAGTAATCTTCCCCCGTCAGCCGCCGATCACCCTGGATCGTGAACGTCATCTTGCCCTGGCGGAACTGCAGCGTGCCGTCGGTGCGCTTGGCGTTGACCCGCTTGCCGTTGACCCAGACGTTCTCCTTCGAGTCGATACGTATGGTGGCGACGGTCGCGCCGGCGTCGCTCTTGGCGACCCACTGCCCGGCATACGGCGTCTGGGTGTTCGCGCTGTCGCTGGCGGCCGGTGCTTGCGGATTGCTGAACCCGGCCTTGGCGTTTTCGGCCTTGCTCTTGTGGATATCGCAGCCCTCCAGTTCACTCATCTGGGTGCAACCGGATTGTTCGAGTTGTTTGCGGTACTTGTCGTTGATGGCATAGGCCGGGGACTGGGCAACGATCAACATGGCCAGCGCCGGCAGGATGATCTTCTTCATGTGTTCCTCTTCTCAGAGCGAAAGCTTGTCGACAGTCAGGTCATTCACTCTAGCCTGTATTGGCCATCGGTCAGCTGACACTGATCACTTCAACGTTAACAGGCAGCCGCAACGACCTGCGCTATCATCGCCCGCTTCGGTGCCCCAAGAGTCTTGAACCCGGATGTCCGTCACTCTGCCATTACCTGCTGATCATCATTCACTGCCACCGGTTCTGGCCGGGCCGCTGTTACGCCGTCTGGAGCCCACGCGGCTGGTGATGTGGCTGGTCGGCTCGCGGTCGCTGGCGCTGACGTTGCGCGTGCAGGGTGTTGCCGATGTACGTCTGGATGCCGGGCAATGCACGGTCATCCAGGTGGGCACGCAGGCCTTCGTGCATCTGATCGACGTGACGCTGGAGGCCGCCCTGCCCTGGGACACGCTGATCGAGTACGACCTGCTGATCGATGACGCACAAACAGGCATCGCCGACTGGGCGCCCCATCTGTTGTATGGCGATGCCCGTCGTCCGAATTTCGTTCTGCGCTCACGCATCGATCAGTTGCTGCATGGCTCCTGCCGCAAACCTCATCACCCGTCAGCCGACGGCTTGCTGTGTGTCGATGCCCTGCTGGCGCAAACCCCTGAAGCCAGCGAGCGCCCGGCACTGTTGATGATGAGCGGCGATCAGGTGTACGCCGACGATGTCGCCGGGCCGATGTTGCGGGCCATTCATGCCTTGATCGAGCGACTGGGACTGTTCGGCGAGCACCTGGAAGGCGCCGTGGTCAACGACAGCGCCAAACTCTACGAGCATCCCGCCAGCTACTACCACCGTGCGGATTTGTTACCGGCGCTTGAAAGCAACGAGACCTTGCGCGAGCGATTTTTCGGCGGGGCGCGCAAGCCGATTTTCACCAGCAGCAACGCCGACAACCATCTGGTGACCTTCGCCGAAGTCATGGCCATGTATGTGTTGGTCTGGTCCCCCACGCCCTGGACCTTGATTGCCCCGCAGCCGCCGGCACTGACGCCGGACAGGGCTCAGCGCTATGCACTGGAACAAACCCGCATCGATGGCTTCAAGGCCGGACTCGGCCAGGTCGCCCGGGCCCTGGCGCACTTGCCGACGCTGATGATTTTCGACGACCACGACATTACCGATGACTGGAATCTTTCCGCGCAATGGGAGGAAACGGCCTACGGCCATCCGTTCTCCAAACGCATCATCGGTAATGCACTGCTGGCCTACATGCTGTGCCAGGGCTGGGGCAACAACCCGGATGCCTTCAGCGGCGTCCTGGAAAAAGCGCGGCTGTTGAGCGCCACCGGGCAGGACCGCTACCTCGACAGCCCTGTGCAAGATGACTTGATCGACCAATTGCTGAAATTTCAGAACTGGCACTACGTGCTGCCCACCCGCCCGGCCGTGGTGGTGATCGACACCCGCACCCGGCGCTGGCGCAGCGAGATGAACCTCAAGCAACCCTCGGGCCTGCTCGACTGGGAAGCCCTCAGCGAACTGCAACAGGAACTGCTCGACCACCCGTGCGCGATCATCGTTTCGCCTGCCCCGATCTTCGGCGTGAAACTGATCGAGACCGTGCAGCGGGTGTTCAGTTGGTGCGGTTATCCACTGCTGGTGGACGCGGAAAACTGGATGGCCCATCGCGGTGCGGCGCAGGTGATCCTGAACATTTTCCGACACTCGCGTACGCCGGGTAACTACGTGGTGCTCTCGGGGGATGTGCATTATTCCTTCGTCTACGAAGTGCTGATCCGACACCGCAAGGCCGGGCCACATATCTGGCAGATCACCAGCAGCGGCATCAAGAACGAATTCCCCCGGGCCCTGCTCGAGTGGTTCGATCGCCTCAACCGCTGGCTGTACTCGCCACGCTCGCCGCTCAACTGGCTGACCAAACGTCGGCGCCTGCGCATCGTGCCGCACGTCCCCGAGCATGCCGAGGCCGGTGAACGGCTGTGGAATTCGGCGGGGATCGGCCAGGTGTTTTTCAATGATCAGGGTCAGCCGCAGGATATCTATCAGCACAACGCCAATGGGGCGCCGAAGACGCGCATGGTGCCGCCTGCCGATGAGGAGTGAAGGGATGACCGCCGCTCCTGATCATGACCGAAAACCTGCAGAGCCAGCCTGCTGGCGATGGACCCGAGTGCGCCGCGTTTAACCAGGCCACCCGCGTTATCGTTAACGACCATCGCGAGCAGGCTCGCGCCTACACATGTCCGCAAACCTGTAGAGCCAGCCTGCTGGCGATGGCCCCGAGTGCGCCGCGTTTAACCAGGCCACCCGCGTTATCGCTGACGACCATCGCGAGCAGGCTCGCGCCTACACATGACCGCAAACCTGTAGGAGCCAGCCTGCTGGCGATGGGCCCAAGTGCGCCGCGTTTAACCAGGCCACCCGCGTTATCGCTGACGACCATCGCGACGGTGCGACGATTCGACAGGCTCGCTCCTACAATGGATCGTGTGACTCAAAGAGGTAACGCGAATTGGACCTCACTCGAACCCTGATCATCGGCAACTCAGGTTCCGGCAAGAGCTGGTTGGCAGAACGACTGTCGCAGCCGTTGCACGTGCCATGGACCGACCTTGATCGCCTTCACTGGATATCTGACGAACACAGCATCGCCCGCCCCCGGAACGAGGCGTTGGCCATGGCACGGGTGGCGGCCAGTGAAGAGCGCTGGGTCATCGAAGGGGTTTATGGCTGGATCGCCAGCGAACTCCTGCCCCGCGCCACCGCGTTGATCTGGTTGAGTGTTGAAGATGAGGACTGCGTGGCCAACATTCGCCAGCGCGAGGCCGGGCGCGACGATGATGACCTGTTGCTGATCGCCTTGCTGGACTGGGCCGGCAGCTATCGCAAGCGTGAGGGATCCAGTGGGTTTGCGGCGCATCAGCGACTGTTCGAGGATTTCACTGGCTCGCGCATTCAGCTGACGAATCGGGCGCAAATCACCGAGTTCGCAACACAAGCACCGACCGCGTAGGAGCCGCCCGAGGCTGCTCCTGCACGGAAACCCGGTTCAGTCGGCTCTCATCGACAAAGCAACTCCCCTGACAATCATCTCCACCTCCCGCTCATCAATCGTCAGCGGCGGCAGCAGGCGGATGATCTGGCCGCGGGTCACGTTGATCAACAGGCTGTGATCCCGTGCGGCGATCAGGGACAGGTCGCGGATCGGTTGTTTGAGTTCGATGCCGATCATCAAGCCCTGGCCGCGAATCGCCAATACATTCGGGTGGTCCGCCAGTTCCGCGCGCAATCTTTCGAGCAGGCGTTCACCCTGCGTCCGCGCGTTTTCCCGCAATTGCTGTTCTTCGATGATGTCCAGCACGGTGCACGCGACCCGACAGGCCAACGGGTTGCCACCGAAGGTGCTGCCGTGGCTACCGGGGGTAAAGAGCTCGGCGGCTTTGCCCCGGGCCAGGCAAGCGCCGATCGGGATGCCGTTGCCCAAGCCTTTGGCCAGGGTCATGACGTCCGGCACGATGCCTTCGTGCTGGAACGCAAACCACTGGCCGGTGCGGCCGATGCCGGTCTGGATTTCATCGAGCATCATCAACCACCCGCGCCGATGGCACAGCTCGCGCACGGCTTTGAGATAGCCCGGCGGCGCCAGTTGCACGCCGCTTTCGCCCTGGATCGGCTCCATCAGAATCGCCACGATGCGCGGGCCATGGGCCTGTTGCACCTGATCCAGCGCCTTGAGGTCGCCGAACGGTACCTTGACGAAATCCCCCGGCAACGTGTTGAAGCCCAGGCGCACGGCCGGGCCATCGCTGGCGGATAGCGTGCCGAGGGTCCGACCATGGAAAGCGTTCTCCATGACCACCACCAACGGTTGCTCGATGCCTTTGCGCCAACCATGCAGCCGCGCGATTTTCAGCGCCGTTTCGTTGGCCTCGGCACCGGAATTGTTGAAAAACGCCCGGTCCATGCCGGCCAACCGGGTCAGTTTCTGCGCCAGTTGTTGCTGCCAATCGATGCTGTACAGGTTCGAAGTGTGCAACAGCAAACCGGCCTGCTCGCTGATGGCCGAGACGATTTTCGGGTGTGAGTGGCCGACGTTGGTCACCGCCACGCCAGCGATCGCGTCCAGGTATTCACGACCGGCCTGATCCCACAGGCGTGTGCCAAGGCCCTTGGTGAAACTCAAGGCCAGGGGTTGGTAAGTGCTCATCAGGCAGGCGGCGGTCATGGCAAAAGCTCCCTCTGTGGTCGGTGTTTTTGCAGTATGGTTAGCCACCACAGCTGGATAAACCCGGCAAAACTTCAATCATTTTAAAGCCAGGCTTGATAATGGATCTGTTCCAGGCAATGAGCGTTTACGTACGGGTGGTCGAAGCCGGCAGCATGACCGCCGCCGCGCAGCAATGTGAGATGTCCACGACCATGGTGGGCAATCATCTCAAGGCCCTGGAGCAGCGCCTCGGTGTGCGCCTGCTCAACCGTACGACCCGGCGCCAGCGCCTGACCGAATTTGGCACGGCGTACTATCAGCGCTGCCTCGAAGTGCTGGGGCTGGTGGCGGATTCCGAGCGCCTGGCGGAGCAAACCCACGATGAGCCCAGCGGCACCCTGCGCATCACCGCACCGCTGACCTTCGGCACCGAGCGCCTGGCGCCGGCCTTGAGTGAGTTCAGCTTGCAAAACCCGCGGGTGAAACTGGACGTGGTGCTCACCAATCGACGCCCGGACTTGCTGGATAACGGTTTTGACGTGGCCTTCCGCCTGGGCGCACTCGAACCCTCCAACCTGATTCCCGCCCGTTGATCGACTACACCCTGACCATGTGCGCCTCCAGGGAATACCTGGCGCGTCGGGGCACCCCGGAAAAACCCGAGGACCTGCAACAGCACGACTGCCTGGCGTTTGCCTACCCCGCCGGTGATGACTGGCAATCAGTGGCCCGGCAATGGCGCCTGCACGGTCCTGAAGGCGAAGTCGAGGTGGCGGTCAGCGGTCCGATGTTGATCAACAGTTCGGCGGGGTTGCATCAAGCGGCGCGCACCGGCATGGGCATCGTGATGGTGCCCGATGCGCTGGTGGAGCAAGACCTGCGGGAGGGCAAACTGGTCGCCCTGATGCCGAGCTATCAACTGCCGAGCCGGCCGATGCACCTGGTCTATGCCCAGGATCGACACCGCCTGCCGAAACTGCGTCGTTTCGTCGACTTCGCCGTGAAGATGTGGGGCAAGCACTCGCCGCCCCTCACAGCCTCGCCTTCACCAGCACCGGTTTTTCCTGATAGCGATCCGGGTACAGCTGCTTGAGCTGTGCCACTTTCGGCAGGTCGTTGATCACGATGTAAGGGTACGTCGGGTGCTCGGTCAGAAAGTCCTGATGCTCTTCCTCCGCCGGGTAGAAACCGTTGTAGCTTTCCAGTTTGGTCACAATCGGTTTGTCGAACGCATGAGCGGCGTCGAGCTGGTTGATGTAGGCCTGGGCCACCCGTTGCTGTTCGCTGCTTTGGGTGAAAATGGCCGAGCGATACTGGGTGCCGGTGTCCGGTCCCTGACGGTTGAGTTCGGTCGGGTTGTGCGCCACCGAAAAGTAGATTTGCAGCAAGGTGCCATAGCTGACCTGACTCGGGTCGAAGGTCACTTCAACCGACTCCGCATGCCCGGTATTGCCATTGCTGACGCGTTCGTACCGGGCCGTGTCAGCCGCACCGCCCGCGTACCCCGAGACGGCGTTTTTCACGCCTTTGACATGCTGGAACACCCCTTGAACGCCCCAGAAGCAACCACCGGCAAACACGGCGGTTTCGCTGTGGGCCTGCGTGCTTTCATCCAGGGCCGGAGGGGGCAGGACGACGGCCTCTTCAGCGCTGCCGAAAGAGAACGCCGAGCATTGACTGATGAAGCCGGCAGCCGCCAGTCCCAATAAGGTACGGCGCCAGGTGAACAGGTTTTTCATGACGTTGACTCCTGAAGAATTGAGGTCGATCAGCCGAAGGTAAAGGCGTAGGCCGATGCGCCGGGATCCAGAAACTCGATGCTGAACGTGCGGTCACTCACGCCGCCGTTCTGGCGCACCAGTTGATACAAACGCTGTTCCGTCACGCGGCCGCTGCCATCGGGTGCCACGTCCATGCCATGGGCATCGCCGGGGGCCTTGCCGTCGATCAGTACTTTGAAGCGCACCGGTTTGCCATCCGCGCCGGGACCAAGCACTAGGTGCAAATCACGGGCGTGGAAGCGATAGACGATGCGGCTTTGCGGAGCGCTGGCGGTGGCCCGTTCCGAGCCAACATGCCACAGGCCGCCCAGGCTCCAGTCGTTGAGGGCCAACTGCTTCGCTGGCGTGTAGGTCGCCACTTTGTCCGGCACCAGCGAGGTGTCCGGCACGAAATGCTCGGCACGCTGATAGCCGACGTAGGTTTCCGGCGACTGCACTTCGTTGTTGTCCGGGGCCATCTGCACGCCATCGGCCTTGGCGTTGATCAGCCCGTCCGAGACCTTGGTCGCGCCTGCTTCACGCAGCAGTTGCTGGATGACCCGCTCCGATTCGGCGTACTCGCCTTCGCCAAAGTGGTGATAGCGGATACGCCCCTGGGCGTCGGCGAAATAGTGCGCCGGCCAGTATTCGTTGTTGAAAGCGCGCCAGATCTTGAACTCGTTATCGATGGCCACCGGGTAATGGATCCCCAGGTCCTTCATGGCCTGGGTGACATTTTTAACGTCGCGTTCGAAGGCAAACTCCGGGGCATGCACGCCGATCACCACCAGGCCCTGATCGCGATATTTCTCGGCCCAGGCTTTGACATAGGGCAGCGAACGCAGGCAGTTGATGCAGGAGTAAGTCCAGAAATCCACCAGCACCACTTTGCCCTTCAAGGCCTGGGCATCGAGCGGTGGCGAGTTGAGCCACTGCACCGCGCCAGTCAGCGGTGGCAGGTTGCCTTCGACCGGCAAGGTGCCCGGGGCTTTGTCAGCCACTGGCAGCGCACCTTCTTCAGACACCGGGTTTTGCGCCATCATCGCCGCGCTGTCACGGGGTGACTTGCCGGCCAGGCGCCCGACCAGCACCTGCTCGATTCCGCCGGTCGAGGCCGTGGAGAACCGCGCCAGAATCCCGGTATCGAGCCCCAGGGCAATCGCCGCCACCCCCGCCAGCATCGCCGCACCGAGGCCACGACGTAGCCACTCCCCGGCACCGATCGAGCGCTTCATCGCGGCGAAGACCTTACCGCCCAGCAGCAACGCCACGGCCAGGGAAGTCGCGGCACCCGCGGCATAGGCCAACAGCAGCAAGGTGGTCTGGATGCTCGCACCTTGCAGCGCGGCACCGGTCAGCAACAACCCCAGAATCGGCCCGGCGCAAGGTGCCCACAGCAGGCCCGTGGCAACGCCGATCAGGAACGAAGCGCCGGGACGCGGTTGCGCATCGGCGCCGGCCGCTTCCGACAGGCGACTGCCGGCCGCCACCAGCGGGCGGGTCAGACGCTCAGCCAGTTGCGGCAACAACAGCGTCAGGCCGAACAGCGCCACGAACACCAGCGCCAGCCAGCGCCCGTACTGATTGAGTTGCACCACCCAACCACCGCCAACCGCCGCCAGGGTGGCCACCAGCGCGAAGGTCAGCGCCATCCCGGCCAGCAGCGGCAAACCGCTTTTGATGAACGGCTGTCCGGTGCGGGCAAAAACGAACGGCAGGACCGGCAGAATGCACGGGCTGACAATCGTCAGCACACCACCGAGGTAAGCGAGGAGTAGCAGCCACATGGCGATTACCTGCAAAAAAATGAGGGGTGGAAATCAGGCTGTCCTGGGCTCGAACTTCATCGCCAGGCCGTTCATGCAGTAGCGCAGCCCGGTGGGTTTGGGGCCGTCATCGAAGACGTGACCCAGGTGCCCGCCGCAACGCCGGCAGTGAACCTCTTCGCGCAGCACGCCGAAGGAACGGTCCTGACGGGTGGCGACGGCCTTGTCCAGCGGCATCCAGAAGCTCGGCCAACCGGTATGGCTGTCGAACTTGGTCGTCGAGGAGAACAACGCCAGGTCGCAACCGGCACAGGCAAACGTGCCGTCGCGGTGCTCATTGTTGAGCGGGCTGCTGTAGGCCCGTTCGGTGCCCTCTTCACGGAGGATTTCGTACTGTTCGTCACTCAGGATCGCGTGCCATTCACTGTCGCTGTGGGTCACTTCGAACACCTGCGCCGCGTCCGCCTCGCTGATCAGCGCGGTACTGGCGGAAAATTTGGGCAACAGGCCGATGGCCAGGGCTGCAACCCCCAGTCCGCCGCTCACTGCGAGAAATTGCCGTCGCGAAAATCGTCTTGAATCCATCGCCGTCTCCAAAAATCCTGGGCCGTTTTCATTGAACACAGCCTAGGCTTGGGGTGATCGCCAAATCCTCACGGGGAGTTAAACAATTCGTGACAACTCCGGCCGCGGAAAAGCCGCACAATGCCCGGGTATTTCAATGGTGGGAGCGAGCCTGCTCGCGATGGTGTGTCAGGTACGCAGGTGTCGACTGACACTCCATCGCGAGCAGGCTCGCGCCTGCCACGAGCAGCATTTCGCACAATGCATTCATTGCGCCGAAGGATTGAGCTGGATGGAACAGACCAAACGAGTCCTCGTGGTCGAGGACGATTTGCATATCGCCGACCTTATCTGCCTGCACCTGCGCGATGAGCAGTTCGAGGTGGTGCACTGCGCCGATGGCAATGAAGGCATGCGCCTGCTGCAGCAAGGCAGTTGGGATGCGCTGATCCTCGACCTGATGCTGCCCGGCGTCGACGGCCTGGAAATCTGCCGGCGCGCCCGTGCCATGGCGCGCTACACGCCGATCATCATCACCAGCGCCCGTTCCAGCGAAGTGCACCGGATTCTCGGCCTGGAACTGGGGGCCGACGATTACCTGGCCAAGCCGTTTTCCATGCTTGAACTGGTGGCCCGGGTCAAAGCGCTGCTGCGCCGGGTCGACGCCATGGCGCGCAACCTGAAAATGGATGCCGGCAGCCTGATCCTCGACGGCCTGGCCATCGATCCGATCACCCGCGAAGTGTCCCTAGACGGTCGGCGCCTGGACCTCACCCCGCGAGAATTCGACTTGCTTTACTTCTTCGCCCGCCAGCCCGGCAAGGTCTTTTCGCGCATGGACCTGCTCAATGCCGTGTGGGGCTACAGCCACGAAGGCTACGAACACACGGTCAACACCCATATCAACCGCCTGCGTGCCAAGATCGAGACCGACCCGGCACAACCGGTGCGCATCCTGACGGTGTGGGGGCGCGGCTACAAATTCGCGACCGGGGAGGAGCAGCCATGAGGTTGACCCTGACACAACGCCTGTCGCTGGTGTTCGCCGTGTTGCTGCTGGTGTGCTGCGGCACGTCGGCGTGGATGCAGGTGCGCTCCAACCAGATGCATGAGCAGGAAGTGGTGCAAGGCTTGTCCCGGGACCTGGCGCAACACATCGCCAGCGACACGGTGCTGATGGACACCAAGGGCCTGATGCCCGGTGCCGTGCGCGATCTGTTCAGCCAGTTGATGCTGGTCAACCCGAGTGTCGAGGTGTACCTGCTCGACACCGAGGGCAAGATTGTCGGCAGCGCCGCACCGGAGGGTCGGATACGCCGCGAGCGGGTCGACCTTGCACCGATCCAGCGCCTGCTCAAGGGCGACGCCTTGCCGATTCCCGGCGACGATCCACGCAGCGTCGACGGGCGCAAGGTGTTCAGCGCCGCGCCGCTCAAGGTCGATGGCAAACCGGCCGGTTATCTCTATGTGGTGTTGCTCGGCGAAGACCATGATCGCCTCGCCGAACGCGGTGCGACCAGTGCGGCGCTGAATACGGCGCTGCTGTCCATCGGCTTGGTGGCGTTGCTGTGCCTGATCGCCGGTCTCACGGCGTTCGCCCTGATCACACGGCCATTGCGCCGCCTGACCGAAACCGTCAGCCAGTTCGACATCGACGGCGTTCCGGTCACGCCGCCGACAGCGGCTCCGATGGAGAAAGCCGCCAGCCATGACGAAATCGCCATACTCGACGCCACTTTCCGGCAGATGCAGGCACGCCTCGGTGAGCAATGGCGCACCTTGACCCGCCAGGATCAGGAGCGCCGCGAACTGGTGGCGAACATTTCCCACGACCTGCGCACCCCGCTCGCGTCGCTGCATGGTTACCTGGAAACCCTGTCGCTCAAGGACGCCACCCTGTCCCCCGCCGACCGTCGTCGTTACCTGGGCATCGCGCTGGACCAGAGCCGCAAGGTCGGTGGCCTGGCGCAATCGCTGCTGGAACTGGTGCGACTCGAACATGGCTTCGTGCAACCGGTGCTGGAGCGCTTCTCCCTGACCGACCTGGCCCAGGACATCTTCCAGAAATTCGAGCTGACGGCCGAGGCGCGCCAGGTCGAATTGAAGGCCACGTTTGCCCCAAACGTTTCGGCGGCCTGGGCTGATCTGGGGTTGATCGAACGGGTGCTGACCAACCTGTTCGACAACGCCTTGCGCCATACCCCGCCAGGTGGCGAGATCGAGCTCGGCTTGCGGCCACAGGGATCGTTTATTGAAGTGACGGTCAGCGACACCGGCCCCGGCATCGCCCCCGAGCTGCGCGAAGGCCTGTTCCTGCGGCCATTCAATATTGGCGGGGCTCGGCGTGATGGCGGGTTGGGCCTGCGGATCGTGCACCGCATCCTGCAATTGCACGGCCGCGACATTCAGCTGATCGATGTGCCAGGGCGCGGCGCGACGTTCCGCTTCTCCCTCGCAGTGGATGAAGCCACCGCGTCGGCGTTGGCAGAGCGTTCAATGAACCTGAACACACCGGGGCACGCCTGACGGGCCGAGGCGCCCCATCGCGGGCAAGCCGGCACCTGCAGCGAGGTGCACGCCTTGATTTGCTCCGTTGGCCTGTTGGTCCGTGACAACCCCGCCCCGGTCCAATAGATTAGGCGGCCTGAAAAGGCCCCCGTGCTTTCTCGTCTCTATTCAAGTTAAAAGAAGTAGTGAAATTTCAATGTCCGATTCCAACACCGCTGAATCCGTAGTCACCTTGTCGTCCAAAGCGGAATACGAAAACTCCATCAATCTTTCACAACACGTGCCTCAGGCAAAAACCATCAGTGAGATGGTCCTCGACGCGTTTCAATCGAGCCGTGAAAGCGATCAGATCCGCGAACTGCGCGCTGCGATTCGCCAGGCCCACGACAACTTCGACGACGACAAGGCTTACGAGTTGATGGGCGAACTCAAGCAGCTCAAGGACGCCGAAGCGGCCGACATCGCGGCCCTGGAAGACCTGAGCAGCAAGTTCCCGATCAGCCGCATCCTCTCCAGCTTCAAGGACGACCCGGCCTTTCAGGAGATCGTTTACGGTCTGGCATTGAAGGTGCTGAACCAGACGCACCAGGCCATCAGCAACCCGAGCAGCGGCAAGAGCAAGGCCGCGCGGGCCAAGAAAGACGTCGAAGTGTTCACCATCAGCAAGGACGGCATGAGCGTGACCCTGCCGCTGCGCACTCCGCGTTCGCGCTTGAACGTTGACCGTGACGCCCTGGAATTCCTGGGCTTTACCTTCGTTGGCGAAGGCGATGAAGCCGAGCTGGAAAGTGATACGTTCCTGGACAACAGCGGCGCCCCCCAGGCCGTCAACCGCAAGAACATCATCACCGCCCTGCAGCAGCAAACCGCGTTCGACGGCTACAGCATCGCCGCGCAGTAACCCGATACACCCTCGGCTTGCCCTGGAGTGAGGGGGCCCCCTCGCCACAGGCAAGCCACCTCGCCACAAGACCCCATAGACTCATTTAAGAGCCCCGCCCCAGCGCGTAATGCTGTTCACTTAAGCGGAGCAGCCTTACGGTCCACTGGAAACCGGGTCTTTGAAATCTTCACCGTCCTTGG
>NZ_JAFEHE010000024.1:0-80622 GCF_016887925.1 Pseudomonas sp. MIL9
GAGTCGAAGCCGAGGCTGTTGAGCATCGCTTGCTCGTCGCCGGCGCGCGGGCCGATGTGGCGGGCGATGAATTCGTTGGCTGTTGTCAGGCTTGCTTGAGTCATGTCAGCGCTCCTCAGGCTTAGGCGTTGGCTTTGATCAGACGGTCATAGGCGTCCTGATCCAGCAGTTGGGCAACAGCCGAGGCGTCATTTGGCTTGAAGCGGAAGAACCAGCCTTCACCCAGCGGATCTTCGTTGACCAGCTCAGGGCTGCTGTCCAGCGCAGGGTTCACTTCCAGCACTTCACCGTCCAGTGGCATGTACACGCCGCTGGCAGCTTTGACCGATTCCACGGTGGCGGCTTCAGCGCCTTTGTCGTAGGACTGCAGCTCAGGCAGTTGTACGAAAACCACGTCGCCCAATGCGTCCTGCGCGAAAACGGTGATGCCGACAGTAACCGTGCCGTCAGCTTCGGTGCGCAGCCATTCGTGATCTTCAGTAAAACGCAACTCGCTCATGGAAACTCCTAAGGGGGCCAGACTCGTCTGGTGGACGCTATTGAATGCTTGGGCAATGCCCTGATTTATGAAGGGTTACTAAGCAAAAACGCGGCCAATGTTAATTTCTTGTTATTAATCAATTATTTATGGGTATTTCGAGAGGCGCGGACAACGTTGACTGTAGCGAAATCGCTACGGTTGGGCACAAAGAAAAAAGCCTAGAGGGATCAAAGCCTTGCACGGCGCTGGTTGGGGGTGAGTGTAGCGATATCGTTACGCTGTAGCGCTTTCAGTACAGATGAAGGTCGCTTTTAGAGTGATTTTTTGCTGGACACGAAACCCGTGGGAGCGCGCTTGCTCCCACGGGATATGCGGTGATTCAGGCGTGGGCGGCGTCAGGGCTTGTTGGGAATGCCGTACTTGCGCAAACGGTGGGCAATCGCGGTGTGGGAGGTTTGCAGGCGACTGGCCAATTGCCGGGTCGAGGGGTAGCTGACGTAGAGTTTTTCCAGCAGGTCTTTTTCGAACGCCTCCATCGCCTGTTCCAGGCTGTCGACTTCATGGTCGCTTTGGCGCGCCACCGACGTGCCGGCGATGTCGAGGTCGCCGATGTCCACCAGGCTGCTTTCGCATATGGCGGCGGCGCGGAAGATCACGTTTTGCAGTTGCCTGACGTTACCCGGCCAGCGATTACCCAGTAGCGCCGGATAGGTGCCCGGCGCCAGGCGACAGACCGGACGCTGGATCTGTGCGCATGCCTGCTGCATGAAATAGCGGGCCAGCAGCAGAATGTCCTGACCGCGCTCGCGCAGGGGCGGGACTTCGACATTGAGCACATTGAGTCGATAGAACAGGTCTTCACGGAACAGGCCTTCGCTGACCATTTTTTCCAGGTCGCGGTGGGTCGCACTGAGGATCCGCACGTTGACCTTCACCTCCCGATCACCGCCGACCCGCCGGAAACTGCCGTCGTTGAGGAAGCGCAGCAACTTGGCTTGCAGGTAGGGCGACATCTCACCGATTTCATCAAGAAACACCGTGCCCTGGTTCGCCAGTTCCATCAGCCCCGGTTTACCGCCCCGTTGCGCACCGGTAAACGCGCCGGGGGCATAGCCGAACAGTTCGCTTTCGGCGAGGTTCTCCGGCAATGCAGCACAGTTCAATGCCAGAAACGGAGCGTTGTGTCGCGCACTGATGGCGTGGCAAGCCCGGGCCACCAATTCCTTGCCGGTGCCGGTTTCGCCCTGGATCAGCAGAGGCGCATCGAGGGCTGCCACCCGTTGTGCGCGAACCTTGAGCGTGCGAATCGCCGGCGACTCGCCCAGCAGCGCATCGAAGCCTTCGGCATGATCGTGATGCAGCGCCGACAGGCGTTCGCCGATGCGGTTCGGTTGATACAGGGTCAGCAGCGCGCCAGCGTCAGTGATGGGCGTGGCGTCCAGCAGTAATGTCTGCCCGTTGACGGTAATTTCCCGCAGTGGCAACCGGAAACCGTATTCGAGCAATGTATCGAGCAGGGCCGGGTCGCCGAACAGGTCGGCGACGCTTTCGCCGGCCGGCTCGCGACCGTACAGGGCAATCAGGGCCGGGTTGGCCAGCAACACCTTGCCGGCACTGTCCAGCGCCAGCACCGGATCGGTCATGGCCGCGAGCAGCGCGTCGAGCTGCAAGTGCCGACGCTGGCCGGGCAGGATGTCGACCACCGTCACCGCTTGCACCCCACGCACGCTGAACAGCGCATCACGCAGCTCTTCGAGGACTTCCGCGCTCAGGGTCGGGGCGTCGATATAAACGTTGGGCGGCACCATTTCCACCGCATCCAGATTGAGATTGCGCCCACCGAGCAAGGCCAGGACTTCCTGGGTGATACCGACGCGGTCGATGAAGCTGACGTGGATACGCATGGGACGCTAATGAATTCTGGACGGCGAGGGGGGGCAAGTATGCCTTGGCGCGGGCCAATGGTGAAATCCCGCGCACAATTTATGGGTAATGACAAACCTTGTGCGAGCCTGCTCGTGAAGGCTATCTGACCGTCACCACCACTGCGCGCGGTGGGAACCCAATTCAGAGGCCGCGATCGTCCACTGCAGGGGGGTACCGGTGATCTTCAATGGAACCTGCAGCCGATGCGCCGGCCCCCAGGTGGTCTGCTCGAGCACAAGTCCCTGATCGCCTTCGTCCTCTGCGCGCAATAACGCTTCGGTCCCGGGTCCATTGTCGATCAGCAACTTTGCCGTGCGCGCCAGTGACAGCCGCGCCGATCCACCACGGCCGTTGCTCAAGCGTTCAGCCAGCAGCTTGATCACACTGGCCGCCATCAGGTAGCCGGTGGCGTGATCCAGCGCTTGCAGCGGTAAAGGTGTCGGCTTGTCCGCGCACTTCCAGCGCATGCCGGCCTCGGCAATGCCGCTGCTCATTTGCACCAGGCTGTCGAAGCCTCGACGGTTTTGCCACGGGCCGCTCCAGCCGTAGGCGTTCAGGCAGACATCGATCAGGCCGGGGGCGAGTTTTTGCCGTTCGACGATGCCGTATCCCAGCCCTTCGAGCGCATCGGCGCGGTAGCCGTGGAGCAGAATATCGGCATCCTTGAGCAGCGTTTCGAACACGCTGCGATCAGCCTTGTCGTGCAGATCGAGGCGCGCGCAACGTTTGCCCAAGGTCATTTCTGGCACCACGCCGGGTTCGTTCCAGGTCGGCGGATCGATACGCAAGACGTCGGCGCCGAGGCCGGCCAGAAAACGGCTGGCAACAGGGCCGGCGAGCACACGGGTCAAGTCCAGCACTTTGATCCCGGCCAAAGGCTGTGCCACAGAACCTCGCCACGGTTTGCCCTCGTGGTTTCCGTGACGGTCGAACTGGATCAGCGGTTCTGCATTGACTGCCATGCCTTGCGGGTGAGACTGCCACTGCGCCCACGTACGCATTTCGGCGGCGCAACCTCCGGCATCGACCACCGCCTGCTCCAGGTCGCCCTTGGCCCATTGCGCCACTTTGCTCGCCATCGCGGATCGATCGGCACAGGCACCAAGCACGGTTTCGGCGGCGGCGCGGTGATGGGGAGCATTGGTGTGCAGGCGAATCCAGCCGTCCCGGGTGGCATAGTCACCGGCGATGGGGTCCCACAGCGGTGGCACACTCCAGCCCACCGGGCGGATCGAGGAGGAGAACCAGAACGAGGCTAAGCGGCGATCGACTTCAACCCCGGGCAAGCGACCGGTTTGCTGGTGCAGCAATTCACTGACAGCCTGGCCGGCGGCGGCGATGCTGGCGCACGCCAGGTCCGTGACGGCAAAGGCCGAGGGCAGGGCGCCACTGGCGGTGAATGAAACCTGGGTGCGGGGCAAGCCGAGTGCGGCTTGAATGGACGTGAGTAGATCAGTCATCGAAGGCCCTCCGGAGCGAGAGCCCGAGCATAGAACAAATAGGGGGCAGGCCGGATGAAATCCTGTGGGAGCGAGCTTGCTCGCTCCCAACGGGGGGCTCTATACGCGGAACTGATCCATCAGTTTCATCTGGTGGGTGGTCAGGTTGTTCAGCTGGCTGCTGATCTGCGCCGATTCATTGGCCTGCCCGGTCAAGGTTTCGGTGACGGTGCGGATCGCCGAGACGTTGCGATTGACCTCTTCGGCCACGGCGCTTTGCTGTTCGGCGGCGCTGGCGATCTGCAGGTTCATGTCGCTGATCACGGTGACCGCGTCGCTGATCTTGCTCAGCGCCTGCACGGCTTGCTGGATCTGCCCGGCATTGCTGTGGGCCTGGGTCTGGCTCGAATGCATGGTGGCGACCACACCGCGGGTGCCGCTCTGGATACGTTCGATCACCAGGCGAATTTCTTCCACCGAGTCCTGGGTGCGTTTGGCCAGGTTGCGCACTTCGTCGGCGACCACGGCAAAACCGCGACCGCTTTCGCCGGCCCGGGCGGCTTCAATCGCGGCGTTGAGCGCCAGCAGGTTGGTTTGTTCGGCGATGCTGCGGATCACTTCCAGCACCGATCCGATTTGCTCGCTGTTCACCGCCAGGGCTTCCACTTCAGTCACGGCCTTGCTGACTTCGTCGGCCAGTTGATTGATGTCGCGGGTGCTGCGCTCGATGATCTGCATGCCATCGCGGGCCGATTGGTCGGCGCCCTTGGCCGCATTCGCCGCGTTCGATGCGCTGTTGGCAACGTCGTGGGCCGTGGCGCTCATTTCGTTGGAGGCGGTGGCGACCTGGTCGACTTCGCGGAACTGCACCAGCATGCCTTCACTGGTCTGGCGGGCGATTTCCGCAGACTGGTCAGCAGTGCCGCGAGCATCGGTAATGCTCTGCTTGATCTGCGCGATGGTCGGTTGCAGCTTGTCGAGGAAGCGGTTGAACCAGCTGACCAGTTCACCCAGCTCATCCTTCTTGCTGTAGTGCAGGCGTTGGGTCAGGTCGCCGTCGCCGCTGGCAATCGCCTTGAGCATCTGGGCCACGCTATTGATCGGCCGGGTGACACCCGAAGCCGTCAGCCAGATCAACAGCAAGCCGATCAGGCCGGCAATGATCGCCACGCCAATGGCTTTGATCGTGCCGCTTTGCTGGGCGTCATCGAGCACCGCTTGCAGCTTCACCGAGTCGGCCAGCAACACTTGTTTGGGCAAATCGATCACCACGCCCCAGGCCTTGGCGTCAGGGATCGGGCTGACCGGGTAAACCGCACGGATCAGGTCGCCTTGCTGGAGAATTTTCGGAGCGCCACCGCTGAGCAATTGCAGAATGTCCTTGCCGTCGGCGCCCAGGGTGTCGTCGATGCTTTTGCCGACTTTGGCAGCATCGATGCTGTAGGCCGCCACCACGCCAGTACCGGAGGTGATCAGCATGTGCCCGGCACTATTGAACAGGTCACGCTGGGAGTCGACAGCCGCTGCTTGCAGGGTGTTGAGGGCGATGTCGATGCCCACCACGCCGATGGATTTGCCATCCACCAGCAGCGGTACGGAAACGGTGGTCATTAACACCTCCTTGCCACCAATGGTATCGGCGTACGGGTCGAGCAGGCAGGCGCGCTTGTTGTCCCGGGGGCAGGTGTACCAGATGTTATACGGCGTGCCGCTGAGGGTCAGGGTGGTCTTGTTCATGTCCGTTTCGAGCAAGACCGTGTTGAGCGATTCTCCCCCGGCACGGCTCCAGTAGGTGGCAAAACGTCCGACTTCGTTGGACTGGTGAGCGGCGTCATTGGCGAACTCGCTGTCCTTGCCATCCAGGCCGTTGGGTTCGAACGCGATCCAGATCCCCAGCACTTTGCTGTTGCGCTCGAACGCGGTTTTCAGGCTCTGGTTCAGTTCTTCTCGCAGGGCACCGGGCTCCAGGGAGCGCTTGGCGGCCAGGTTGCGCATGTCCTTGACCTGATCGGCCAGGGCGGTCACCACCGTCAGGGTCTCGCCAAATGCCTTCTGCACCCGCACCGCTTGCTCGGCAGCCTTGGCCTGCAGCAAATCCTGCACGCTGTTGGTGAGCATCTGGCTGCTGGAGGAACTGACCAGCGCATTGTTCTGATCGGTCTGGTAGACGTTCATGCCCTCGATCAGCGCGACCACGCCAAGCAGGCACAGACCGGAGAGCAGGACAATTTTCAGGCGGATGGACAGTGAGTCGAACATAGGGCGAACTCGCGAATGGATGAGGTGTTGGCTTTGAGTCCGGGCCGACTCGATTCGCCAAATCCATTCAGCGTATTCAATCCACATCGGCGAGGGGGGGGCATTGCATGAGGGTGATTCCGACGAACGGTAGCTGCTAAACGTTTGCGCGGGAAAATGTACCGAAAATCGTATAAAAAACAGGAAAAACAGCGGTTTGATTCAGGAAGGTTTCGGCAGTGTTTCGGGGCGCGACCAGATCCACACATTGCCCAGGCCCATGCCCGCCATCGCCAGGTAGATCGGCCAGCCATGATCGAGCATCACCAGCATCAGCGTGGCACACAGCAGCATGCTGACGGTGGCGCTGACCTTGGCCCGGCGCGCGATGATTTTGCCGTTGCGCCAGTGAATGAGAATGGGGCCGAACAGACGATGGTTTTCCAGCCAGGCGCTCAAGCGTGGCGAGCTTCTGGTCGCCGCCCAGGCGGCCAGCAGGATGAACTCGGTGGTTGGCAGGCCGGGTACGACAATGGCGATCAGGCCGATACCCAGGCTGACGCAGGCCAGCAGGCCGAACAGCAGACGGGTGAGTTTTGATGAGGACGGCATATTCTCAGAGGGGCGCGTGTGAGGCGGATCGGGATTTTACAGGCTGACCCGGTCCCTTGGGGGAGCGGGCTTGCCCGCGATAGCAGTCTTGCAGGCGACATCCGATTTGAATGCCAGTCCGTCATCGCGAGCAGGCTCACTCCCACAGGGATCGAGTGACTTCAGGCCGGTTCAGCCTTCGTGGCGTAAGCCTGTTCCAGCAACAGGGTGAAGCGGTTGAACGCGTCGATGGCGCCTTTATCCAGTTCGGCTTCCTCCTGGGCACTGAGCTCCAGTCCATCGAGGGTTTTGACGAAGCTTTTCCAGCCTTCAGCACGGCCACCGGCCGGTTCGCCCAGGTGGCGGGCGCCGAACGTTTCGCTCAGGCCCAGGCCGACGGCGCGCTTGATCAGGAAGGCCGCGCCGAGCTTCGACCCTTCGGACACGAAGAGCCAGCCCAGTGCCTGGGCTTTACTCGGATGGTGCAGGGCGCCGGCGACCGGTCCCGGCACTTCGGTGTCTAGGTCCGCCAGGTCGGCCATGGCCGCTTCGGCCCGACAGCGAGCAGGCAGGTCCGGAACGATGGCGGTCAAATCGGCATCGTTGTACAGCGGCACCAGTTCGGATTGGAACAGGTACTGCGCCACCACGAAACGGGCGAAGTTGGCTCGGGTTTCGAACGGTGCGTGGGCTTTGACCAACGCATCGAGTCGGGTGTGAGGTTCGTGGGTGATCTGGTTCAGGCGTTGCGAGCGCAATACCGGACGTTGAGGCGTTTCCTGGGTGGTCATGAGAAATCCTTGAGAATAAGAAGAGCCTGGTAACGAGACGTATGAGCAGGCCCACGACAGTAAAAAATCCTCACGACGCCGCTTTAATGAAGCGGCGTCGTGAGAAGGGCGGGATCAGATATCCCAGATCAGATTGACCGCGAAGTTGCGACCCGGTTGAGTCAGGCGATCAAGGTTGGCCGGTTGCGTCACCGAGGCTTCGCCGACGCTGTCGTAACCGCGCACGTCGTTCCACAACCAGTACTTCTTGTCGGTCAGGTTGTAGATGCCGGCGCTGACGGTCACGTCGTCGGTGACTTTGTAGAAGCCACTGAGGTCCAGCACGCCGAAGCCCGGGGTCTTGAACTGACTGCTGACGCCGTCCGGCGACTTGAAGTTGCTGTCGTCGACCCGATTTTTCTTTTTCACCAGCGTCCAGCTCAACAATCCGCCGTAGTTGTCCTGGTCGTAACCGAGCCCGAATACACCGGTCAGCGGATTGACGCTGTTGAGCGGCTCGCCGGTGTCGTCGTTGCGACCGTAGGCATAAGCCACGGAACCTTGGGTGTAGAGACCTTGCGGCGCACCGAAGGCATCGAGGTTCAGGCGACCTTTGACTTCCGCGCCTTTGATGGTGGCGTGCTTGATGTTGGCGCTCTGGAAGGTCGGCTCGTCATAACCCGGCGTGACGGCATCTTCGTTGATGAAATCGCGGTACTTGTTATAGAACACCGCCACATCGAAGGAGCCTTGCTCAAAAGTGCCGCGCAGGCCGGTCTCGTAGCTTTTGCTCTTTTCCGGTTCCAGGTTCGGATTTGGCTCTACGCGATAACCGGCAGCGGTGTTATCGAAGCGCCCGTACAGCGCCTTCGCGGTCGGGGTGCGGAATCCTTCGGCGTATTGGCCGTACCAGGTGTACTCGTCGGTCAGGGCATAGGTCAGGCCGAACTTGGGCGACACCTTGTGCCAGGTCTTGTTCTCGTCGCTGACGGTGCCGCGACCGTCGGCCGCCACGGTGTTGAGGAATTCCGGGGTAATGTGCGGCTTGAGTTCGGTGTAGTCGTAGCGCAGGCCAGGCAGGAAGGTCCACTGGTTCCAGCTGATCTGGTCTTGGGCGAACAGGCTGTAGGTGTTGATGGTCGGGTCCGGGAAGTCGCTGGATTTTTTCAGCACGTCCGCGGCACTGGTGGCGCCGACAACCCGACAGCTACCGAAGACCGCGAGGCAGGTGCCATTGCCACTGCGTGATCCGGTGACTTTCTGTTGCTTGAGGGTGGTGCCGTAGGTCAGCAGGTGTTCGGTGTCGGCAATGCTGAATGTCTTATCCAGTTGTGCATCGAAGACCCACTGCTTTTCTTCGTAGACCGTGTCTCGGGTCCGCAGCACTTTGCGTGACATCGGGTAGTAGAACTCCTCGGTGCTCTGATCGGTCTTGGCGACCTGGTGATTCAGGCTCCACTTGACGTTGTCCACCAGCAGGCTGTCGAGGGCGAAGCTGTGTTCCAGGCCGAAGCGTTCGCGGGTGATGGTGTCGTTACCGGTGCGCCACTGGTACATGCCGCCCGGCAAGATGTTGGCCGCAATGGTCGGTCGGCCGTTCAAGAACGGGCCGCCATAAGCGCTTTTCTGGTCGGTGTCGCGGTCGTCCTTGTACTTTTCGTAGACCAGGCCCAGGCGCGCGTCCTCTTTATAGTTCCAGCCGACTTTCGCCAACACGTTGCTGGCACGCACGTCTTCCGGGTTGGCGGCGGTACGTGCCAGCCCGGTGCCGTTGTTGCCGCCATAGGATTCGGTTTCGTGGCCATCGCGCTGGCTGTAATGCAACAGGCCATCGAACTGATCGGCACGGCCCGCCACGGTGGCGGATTTGAGCCAACTGTCGTCGGCGGAGCTGTAACCGGTCTTCAGCCGTGCACCGGCGTCCTGGCCAGGCTTGATGATGTCGTCGGGGTCCAGGGTGAAGTAGCTGACCGCACCACCGATGGCGTTGCTGCCGTAGAGCACCGAAGCCGGACCGCGGAGGATTTCGACGCGTTTGACGATTTCCGGGTCGACGTAGTTGCGCTGGGTCTTGGCGTAAGGGCCGTTGAAGAAGCCGTCCGGTACTTCGACGCCATCGACCTGGGTCAGGATCCGGTCACCGTCGATGCCACGGATGTTGTAGCCGCTGATTCCGCCGCGGGTGCCGGTACCGCCCACGGCAACGCCCGGTTCGTAACGCACCAGTTCCTTGATGGTATTGACGTTGTTGCGATCCAGCTCTTCACGCGTGTGAACGGTGACGGTGCTGGGCACGCTGTTCACGTCTTGCTCCTGGCGGGTGGCGCTGATGGTCACCTGTTGCAGGTTGAGGGTGCCGCTGTTGCCGCGCTTTTCCAGCACGATGTTGTTATTGCCCAGTTTGCGATAGCTCAGGTCGGTCCCCACCAACAGGCGATCGAGGGCTTTCTCTGGCGGCAGTGAGCCGCGTACACCCGGCGACGCCACACCTTCGGCCAGCGCTGAGGGCAAGCCAACCTGCCAGCCTGTGACAGCGGTAAACGCATTGAGCGCCGGCACCAGCGACTGTGGCGCAATGGCGAACGAATAGTCGCCCATGTTGCGGCTCGGCTGTTCGGCCGTGGCGGCCATGAGCGGTGCACTGCCGGCCATCAGAATGGCGGCGGTCAGCAGCGACAGTACGCGGGAAGGTGAAGAGGACTGGCGGGTAAGGCGAGAGGACATCGATAGCGCTCCGTGTCGCACGAATCTTTATAGGTGCTGATCGGCATTGAAGATGCGAATCAATTGCATTGGCTATAACGAGACGTACGAGGCTTGGCTATCGAGTAAAAATAATTCTCATTTAGTTCAGGATCACCAGTGCCGGGAACTCCCTGAGTTTGGCGGAGGTGATGTGGGCAAGGGAGCGGACGGCGTCCAGCGGCTGATCGAGGCGGTAATTCCCTGTCACCGCGACATTGGCCAACCGCTCGTTGTTGTTGATGATCCAGCCTGGGTAGTAGCGACGCAGTTCCGCCAGGACCTGGCTCAACGGACAGTTTTCGAACACCAGTCGGCCCTGGACCCACGCCAGTTCGGTGGCGGCATCCAGTTTGGCCGGGCGGTCGAACCCGTTGGGGCCGATGCGAATGCTTTCTCCGGCGCTCAAGCGAACGCGTTCGTCGTCGCGAGTGGCCCGCAGATCGACGTCCCCGCGTTGCACTCGAACCTGTGTCACACCATCCAGATAACGCACGGCAAATGCGGTATCCCGCACGCTCGCCGTGACCAGGCCAGCGTCGATTTCCAGCGGTTGTCCCGGATGAGGCGGCACCTCGAAATAGGCTTCGCCCTGATACAACCGCGCCACGCGTTGTTGGTCGTTGATGGTGCTGGAAAAGGCCGAGTTGGTGTTGAGCAGGACTTTCGAGCCGTCCTCCAGTTGCAGGCGCTGGCGTTCACCGACCACGGTCAGGTGATCGGCCTGCAGGCGCATCGGCAAATTGCTGAAGCTGAACAGGCCGAGGATCAGCACGGCGGCGGTGGCCAGGGGTTTGCAGTGGGGGCGCAGGCGCGAGAGTACGGTGATTTTCGCCGGGCGCGCGGCCAGGCTTTGTGCGCACTGTGTGATTTGCGGACCATTCCAGATCGCCTGGGCCCTGGCGAACGCATCGGCATGCGCCGGATCGGCCGCGAGCCATTGCTGGAACTGGCGGGTCTGTTCTTCGTTCGGGCTGTCCAGCACGATCAGCCAGTCGAGGGCCTGGTCCATCGCATCTGCAGTGTCCTGCGCCGGGGAGGGCGAAGGGAAGCGCTGGGTGTCCGTCACGGTATTTTCTCGGCAGGGGAGGAAATGCAGTTTCAAGCTTAAAGCTTCGAGCTGCGTCCTGCGACGCCCATACAGATTGTCATGATCAGTTTCAGCTCCTTTTGCACGGTGCTCAGCGATACACCGAGCTTTTCGGCGATCTCCAGATAGCTGTGACCGTGCAGGCGACTGAGGATGAAAATCTGCTGCTGGCGAGGGCTGAGTTGACTGAGGCGTACGTTCAAGCGCTCAAGCAATCGTTCGGCATGGACGGCATCTTCGGCATTGCCGGCCGGGGCGGCGACGCTTTGCACCACTTCCAGCGGGACGTCATCGACCATGGTTCGCGAGTGGATTCGCCGCGCACGCAGATGGTCCAGCGCCAGGTTGCGGGCAGTCTGGAAGACGAAGGGTTCAAGGTGATCGATGGCCCGCTCGCTGAGCGCACGGGTCACGCGCAGGTAGGTTTCCTGCAGCAGGTCTTCGGCGGTGCTGTGGTTGTTGACCATCCGCTCCAGCGTGCGCAGCAGAGTGATTCGCTGGGTGATGAAGACGTCGTTGAAGCGCGATTGACTCACGGGAGAACCTGATCCATTTCAAGCGGATGATAATGCTTATCATCCGCTTTGATGGTCAAGCACTGATTTGTTCCGGTTTATGCGCGATTCTGCAGATAGGTCGCGTAATCCGGAATCCTGTGCCCATGCGCCTGATCCATCAGCGGGCTGCTGAGCAGATAGTCGGCGCTGCATTCGTTGCACGCCACTGGAATGTTCCAGACCGCCGCGACGCGCAACAACGCCTTGATGTCCGGGTCGTGCGGCTGTGGCTCGAACGGGTCCCAGAAGAACACCAGCATGTCGACCCGTTGTTCGGCGATTCGCGCGCCGAGCTGCTGGTCACCGCCCAGCGGACCGCTGATCATGCTCTCCACCGGCAGGTCGAGGCGCTGTTGCAGCAACAACCCCGTGGTACCGGTGGCGACCAGTTCGTGTCGGGCGAGTTTATCTTTCTGCCGCTCGGCCCAATCCAGCAAGAACACCTTGCAGTGGTCATGGGCGACCAAGGCGATACGCTTGCGCGCCGCCAGGGTCTTTTGCGTAAAGCTGATGCCAATCATCGATTGTGGCTCCAAAAATGAGATGCACCTTGTAGGAGCGAGCCCGCTCGCGATGAACTTGAGAACACCGCGGGGCATCAGGTTCCCCGCGTTATCGTTCACGACCATCGCGAGCAGGCTCGCTCCTACAGGCAGGGGGTGCACCTTGTAGGAGCGTGCTTGCTCGCGATGAACTTGAGAACACCGCGCAGCATCAGGTTCCCCGCGTTATCGTTCACGACCATCGCGAGCAGGCTCGCTCCTACAGGCAGGGGGTGCACCTTGTAGGAGCGAGCCCGCTCGCGATGAACTTGAGAACACCGCGCAGCATCAGGTTCCCCGCGTTATCGTTCACGACCATCGCGAGCAGGCTCGCTCCTACAGGCAGGGGGTGCACCTTGTAGGAGCGAGCCCGCTCGCGATGAACTTGAGAACACCGCGCAGCATCAGGTTCCCCGCGTTATCGTTCACGACCATCGCGAGCAGGCTCGCTCCTACAGGCAGGGGGTGCACCTTGTAGGAGCGAGCCCGCTCGCGATGAACTTGAGAACACCGCGCAGCATCAGGTTCCCCGCGTTATCGTTCACGACCATCGCGAGCAGGCTCGCTCCTACAGGCAGGGGGTGCACCTTGTAGGAGCGAGCCCGCTCGCGATGAACTTGAGAACACCGCGGGGCATCAGGTTCCCCGCGTTATCGTTCACGACCATCGCGAGCAGGCTCGTTCCTACAGGCAGGGGGCGTGCTGCTTATTCAGCGTTGCACAGCGCCAGGCAGTTATCGAGCATGCGGTTGGAGAAGCCCCATTCGTTGTCGTACCAGGCCAGCACCTTCAGCAGCTTGCCGCTGACTTTGGTGTGGTTGGCGTCGAAGATCGACGACAGCGGGTTGTGGTTGAAGTCGCTAGAGACCAGCGGCAGGGTGTTGTAGCCGAGGATTTTCGAGTGCTGACTGGCTTCCTTGAGCAGCGCGTTGACTTCATCGGCCGACGCTTCGCGCTTGAGCTGCACGGTCAGGTCGACCAGGGAGACGTTGATCACTGGCACGCGCACGGCCATGCCGGTCAGTTTGCCCGCCAGTTCCGGCAGCACCAGGCCGACCGCTTCAGCGGCGCCGGTCTTGCTCGGGATCATGTTCTGGGTGGCCGAACGGGCGCGGTAGGGGTCGGTGTGGTAGACGTCGGTCAGGTTCTGGTCGTTGGTGTAGGCGTGAATCGTGGTCATCAGACCGCTTTCGATCCCCAGTTCGCGGTGCAGCACCTGGGCCACCGGGGCCAGGCAGTTGGTGGTGCACGAAGCGTTGGAAATAATCTGGTGCGACTGGCGCAGAATGTCGTGATTGACCCCGTACACCACCGTGGCATCGGCGCCTTTGGCCGGTGCCGAGATAATCACTTTGCGCGCGCCGGCCGTAATATGCGCCGCAGCTTTGGCGCGGTCGGTGAACAGGCCGGTGCATTCAAACACCACATCAATCCGTTCCGCGGCCCAGGGCAGCTCGGCCGGGTTGCGGATGGCGCTGACCGAAATACGGTCGCCGTTGACGGTCAGGCTTTCCTGATCGTGTTGGACATCGGCATCGAACGTGCCGTGAACAGTGTCGTACTTGAGCAAATGTGCGTTGATCGCGCTGTCGCCCAGGTCGTTGATGGCGACAATCTGCAAATCCTGTCGATAGCCTTGGGTATAGAGTGCGCGCAGGACATTACGGCCGATACGGCCAAAACCATTGATCGCGATTCGAAGAGTCATTTGTCAGCGCCGCCGTCGTTTTGTTGTTGGAATTACAAGATTATTCGCAAAAAAATAGAAAACAAGCCTTTTTAGTGGCAATATTTTGTTCAATCTACAACGAGTGACCTGAATCAACTGGTCCGATTGATCAAGAAAGCCGTCTGTCATCCCGTCAACAACGGCTCTTGTTCAGCATAGACAATCAGGTCGCCACATCCGTTAGCCTGGAGTTCTACACATGCATCCCCGCGTCCTTGAGGTCACCGAACGGCTTATCGCCCGCAGCCGCGCCACGCGTGAGGCTTACCTTGCACTGATTCGCGGTGCGGCCAGCGACGGTCCGATGCGCGGCAAGCTGCAATGCGCCAACTTCGCCCACGGCGTGGCCGGTTGCGGCAGCGACGACAAGAACAGTTTGCGGATGATGAACTCCGCCAACATTGCGATTGTTTCGTCATATAACGACATGCTCTCGGCGCATCAGCCGTACGAAGTCTTCCCGGAACTGATCAAAAAAGCCCTGCGTGAAATCGGTTCCGTCGGTCAGTTCGCCGGTGGCACCCCGGCGATGTGCGATGGCGTGACCCAGGGCGAACCGGGCATGGAACTGAGCCTGCCGAGTCGCGAAGTGATCGCGCTGTCTACGGCCGTGGCGTTATCCCACAACATGTTCGACGGCGCGCTGATGCTCGGCATCTGCGACAAGATCGTGCCGGGCCTGATGATGGGCGCGTTGCGTTTCGGGCATCTGCCGATGATCTTCGTCCCGGGCGGGCCGATGGTGTCGGGCATTTCCAACAAGCAAAAAGCCGATGTGCGCCAGCGCTACGCCGAAGGCAAGGCCAGCCGCGAAGAGTTGCTGGAATCGGAAATGAATTCCTACCACAGCCCCGGCACCTGCACTTTCTACGGCACCGCCAACACCAACCAGTTGCTGATGGAAGTCATGGGCCTGCACTTGCCAGGCGCTTCCTTCGTCAATCCGAACACGCCGTTGCGCGATGCCCTGACCCGCGAAGCGGCGCATCAGGTGACACGCATTACCAAGCAGAACGGCAACTACCTGCCGATCGGCGAAATCGTCGACGAGCGTTCGCTGGTCAATTCCATCGTCGCCCTGCACGCCACTGGCGGCTCGACCAACCACACCTTGCACATGCCAGCCATCGCCATGGCGGCAGGCATTCAGTTGACCTGGCAGGACATGGCCGACCTCTCCGAGGTGGTGCCGACCCTGAGCCACGTCTACCCGAACGGTAAAGCCGACATCAACCACTTCCAGGCGGCGGGCGGCATGTCGTTCCTGATCCGCGAACTGCTGGAAGCCGGGTTGCTCCACGAAAACGTCAACACCGTGCTGGGCCACGGCCTGAGCCGTTACACCCAGGAGCCGTTCCTCGATAACGGCGAGCTGGTCTGGCGCGAAGGCATTACCGAAAGCCTCGACGAAAGCATCCTGCGGCCGGTGGCTCGTGCGTTCTCGCCAGAGGGCGGCCTGCGGGTGATGGAAGGCAACCTCGGTCGTGGCGTGATGAAAGTCTCGGCCGTCGCGCTGGAGAACCAGATCGTCGAAGCACCGGCCATGGTGTTCCAGGATCAGCAAGACCTGGCCGATGCGTTCAAGGCCGGTTTGCTGGAGAAGGATTTCGTTGCGGTGATGCGCTTCCAGGGCCCGCGCTCCAACGGCATGCCGGAACTGCACAAGATGACGCCGTTCCTTGGTGTGCTGCAGGATCGCGGTTTCAAAGTCGCACTGGTGACCGACGGGCGCATGTCCGGCGCGTCGGGGAAAATTCCGGCGGCCATTCACGTCAGTCCCGAAGCGTACGTGGGCGGCGCTTTGGCGCGGGTGCAAGAGGGCGATATCATCCGCGTCGATGGCGTCAAAGGCACCCTGGAGCTTAAGGTGGACGCCGAAGAATTCGCAGCGCGCACCCCGGCCAAGGGCCTGTTGGGCAACAACATCGGTACCGGGCGCGAACTGTTTGGTTTCATGCGCATGGCCTTCAGCTCGGCGGAGCAGGGCGCCAGCGCCTTTACTTCTGCCCTGGAGACGCTTAATTGAAACTGGCTTTGGTCGGTGACATCGGTGGGACCAACGCACGTTTCGCGTTGTGGAAAAACCAGCAACTGGAATCGGTCCAGGTGCTGGCGACGGCAGACCACGCCAGCCCCGAAGAGGCGATCAGCCTCTACCTGAGCGGGCTCGGCCTGGCGCCGGGGGCGATCGGTTCGGTGTGCCTGTCGGTGGCGGGCCCCGTGAGCGGCGACGAATTCAAGTTCACCAACAATCACTGGCGCCTGAGCCGCAAGGGGTTCTGTCAGACCTTGCAGGTGGATCAGCTGTTGCTGGTCAACGACTTCTCGGCCATGGCCCTGGGCATGACCCGTTTGCAACCGGGCGAATTCCGTGTGGTTTGCGAAGGTACGCCGGAGCCATTGCGGCCTGCGGTGGTTATCGGCCCGGGCACCGGTTTGGGCGTCGGTACGTTGCTGGATCTGGGTGAGGGCCGTTTCGCGGCCTTGCCGGGAGAGGGCGGTCACGTCGATTTGCCCCTGAGCAGCCCGCGAGAAACCCAACTGTGGCAACACCTCTATAACGAGATTGGTCACGTCAGCGCCGAAACGGCGTTGAGCGGCGGTGGTTTGCCACGGGTGTATCGGGCGATTTGCGCGGTAGACGGTCATGAACCGGTACTCGACACCCCGGAGGCGATTACCGCTGCCGGGTTGGCGGGCGATCCGATTGCCCTGGAAGTGCTTGAGCAGTTCTGCTGCTGGCTCGGTCGCGTGGCCGGCAACAACGTGCTGACCACGGGCGCGCGCGGTGGCGTGTACATCGTTGGCGGGGTGATCCCGCGCTTCGCCGATTTCTTCCTCGAAAGCGGTTTCGCCCGATGCTTTGCCGACAAGGGCTGCATGAGCGATTACTTCAAGGGGATTCCGGTGTGGTTGGTGACGGCACCGTATTCCGGGTTGGTGGGGGCGGGAGTGGCACTCGACCAGGCTTGAAATGCGATCAGCTGTAGGAGCGAGCCTGCTCGCGATGGACGTCAACGATAACGCGTGCTTTCTGAATGCATGCGGTGCCTTCAAGTCCATCGCGAGCAGGCTCGCTCCTACAGTGGTTTTGTGGTGTTTGTAGATTCGGTGCTTAAGGCATAATCCGCCCAATTCAAACAACAAGGACGCCGCCCCGTGAGCTCAGTCAACAAGTCGATTTTGTTGGTCGATGATGATCAAGAGATACGCGAGTTGCTGGACACCTACCTGACCCGCGCCGGTTTCCAGGTCCGTACCACGCCCGACGGCGCCGGTTTTCGCCAGGCCTTGAACGATGAGCCCAGCGATCTGGTGATCCTCGACGTGATGCTGCCGGACGAGGACGGTTTCAGTCTGTGCCGCTGGATCCGCCAGCACCCGCGACGGGCCCAGGTGCCGATCATCATGCTCACCGCCAGTTCCGACGAAGCCGACCGTGTCATCGGCCTGGAACTGGGGGCGGACGACTACCTTGGCAAACCCTTCAGCCCCCGTGAGCTACAGGCGCGGATCAAGGCCTTGTTGCGTCGCGCGCAGTTCGGTCAGGAGCGTTCCGGCAGTGAAGTGCTGGCCTTCGATGACTGGCGCCTGGACATGGTCAGCCATCGGTTGTTTCACATCGATGGCGAAGAAGTGATTCTCTCGGGCGCCGATTTCGCCTTGCTCAAGCTGTTCCTTGATCACCCGCAGGAAATCCTCGACCGCGACACTATCGGCAATGCCACCCGTGGCCGTGAGTTGATGCCGCTCGACCGCATCGTCGACATGGCGGTCAGTCGTCTGCGCCAACGCCTGCGCGACACCGAAAAACCGCCGCGCCTGATCCGTACCGTGCGTGGCAGTGGCTACCAACTGGCAGCCAATGTGGTTGCCAGCAATGGTCACTGATTTTTTTCGCTCGCTCGTGGCGAAAGTGCCGGTGCCGCGCTCGCTGCTCGGGCGCATGTTGCTGCTGACCTTGCTCGCGGTGCTGTTCGCGCAGACGCTGTCCAGCGTGATCTGGGTCTCGCAACTGCGCGCCACCCAGCTGGAAGGCCTGGTCACCAGCGCCCGCAGCCTTGCCCATTCCATGACCGCCAGTGTCAGTTATTTCCGCTCCTTGCCGGTGGCGTTCCGGCCGCTGGTGCTCGACCAGTTGCGCAGCATGGGCGGCACCCGGTTCGTGGTGACGCTCAACGATAGACCGTTGGGGATGGAAGTGTTGCCGGTTACCCCGCGCAAGGCGGCGGTGATCAAAGCCGTGGACGAAGTGCTGCGTCAGTCGCTGGGCCAGGACACGGACATTTCGGTGACCTTCGTCAGCCCTGAAGACCTGCGGATTTTCAATGCCGGCCTGAAGCTCGATGAACTGCCACGCTCCTGGGCCCATTACGCGCTGACCCTGGAACCGGTGAATCCGCCGGTGCTGGTCACCCAGATCCAGATGGCGCCAGGCGAATGGCTGTATATCGCCTCGCTTCTGCCCGAGCCCTACACCAGCCTTGAAGAGCAGGGCCTGCCAGCGCAACAGATGTGGTTCATCGCCCTCACCAGCGGCTTTCTGTTGTTGTTCATCGGCCTGTTGGTGCATTGGCAGAGCCGGCCGCTCAAGCGTCTGGCGCGGGCGGCGCGGGATCTGTCCCTGGGCGCTGACGTCGAGCCTGTGGCCGAGGGCGGCGGCAGCGAAGTGGTGGAGGTCGGTCGCGCCTTCAACACCATGCGCGAGCGCATCAGCCGCTACCTGACTGAACGCAGTCAGTTGTTCAGCGCGATATCCCATGACCTGCGTACACCGATTACCCGCTTGCGCCTGCGGGTCGAATTGCTCGAAGACGAAAAACTGCAAGCCAAGTTCGGCCGCGATCTGGATGAGCTGGAATTGCTGGTCAAGGGCGCGCTGCAATGCGTGAAGGACACCGACATCCACGAAAATATCGAGCAGGTCGATCTCAATCACGTGCTCGATTGTCTGGTGGAGCCGTACCTGGCACCTAACGGCAATGGCCGCGTGACGCAGCAGGGGCGGGCAATAGCGGCGTATCCGGGCAAACCGCTGGCGCTCAAGCGCTGCATCGGCAACCTGATCGACAACGCCTTGAAGTACGGACAGAAGGCCCATCTGCACATCGATGATGACGACAGTGCGTTCGTGCTGCATGTCGACGACGAAGGGCCGGGGGTTCCGGAGCAACGGCTGGAACAGGTGTTCGAACCGCACTTCCGCTTGGCCGGGCAGCAGCAGGGGTATGGGTTGGGGTTGGGCATTGCGCGCAACATTGCCCACAGCCATGGCGGTGAAGTCAGCCTGCAAAACCTGCGTGAAGGTGGCTTGCGGGTGACCCTTCAGTTACCCCGCTCACTGGATTGACACGGACCCTGTGGCGAGGGGGCTATTGTCACAGCTTGGTGACATAACTCGCCCCCTTCGTTACAAGCCCGCCACCGCCCGTTGTTTAGACTGCCCTGCAGTCATAACAACAAAAAAGGTCCTCCATGCACAGCTTCCAACCAGGCTTCAGCAGTTGGCTGAACGCGCCTGCCCACCAACAATGGCTAGCCACCGAAGGCCTGCGTCTGTTGGCGTTTGCCAAGGCTTCGAAGCTTCCCGAAGGCTTCGGTAACCTCGATGAAAAAGGCCACCTGGCGGCCAACGCGCAAGCCGAAACCATGAACACCGCCCGCATGACCCACAGCTTCGCCATGGCCCATATCCAGGGCTTGCCGGGGTTCGCCGAGTTGGTGGATCACGGCATCAACGCCCTGCGCGGACCGTTGCGTGATGCCGTTCATGGAGGGTGGTTCGCCGTCGCGGAACACCGTGATGGCAACACCGGCAAAAACGCCTACCTGCATGCCTTCGTCGCACTGGCTGCCAGTTCTGCTCTGGTCGCGCAACGTCCCGGCGCACAAGCCTTGCTCGATGAGGCCATCGACATCATCGACACGTATTTCTGGAGCGAGGAGGAAGGCGCGATGCGCGAATCCTTCAACCGTGACTGGCGTGAGGAGGAGGCGTATCGCGGCGCCAACAGCAACATGCACGCCACCGAAGCCTTCCTCGCCCTGGCCGATGTCACCGACGACAACCGCTGGCTGTGCCGTGCCCAGCGCATCGTCGAGCGGGTCATCCATGGCCATGCGGCTGCCAATGATTACCTGGTGGTCGAGCATTTCGACCGCGACTGGCAGCCGTTGCGCGACTACAACCACGACAACCCGGCCGACGGATTCCGTCCCTACGGCACCACGCCGGGCCACGGTTTCGAATGGGCGCGCTTGTTATTGCACCTTGAGGCGGCGCGGGTGCGGGCCGGGATGCTCACGCCGGGATGGCTGGCCACCGACGCGGAAAAACTCTTCGAACACAACTGCCGTCACGGCTGGGGCGTCGATGGCGCGCCCGGCATCGTCTACACCCTCGACTGGGACAATCGCGCGGTGGTGCGCCATCGCCTGCACTGGACCCATTGCGAGGCCAGCGCCGCTGCCAGTGCGCTGCTCATGCGCACTGGTGATGAGCAATACGAGCACTGGTACCGACTATTCTGGGAATTCTGTGACAGTCATTTCATTGACCGTTGCGATGGCAGCTGGCACCACGAGCTTGACCCGCTGAACCGCCCGAGTGCCGATATCTGGGCTGGCAAACCCGACCTTTACCACGCCTGGCAAGCGGTGCTGATTCCACGCCTGCCCCTCGCCCCGAGCATGGCCAGTGCGCTGGCAAAGCTGTCCCAGAGCGGTTCTATGTAACCATGCGGTGACATTCGCGCGTCCCTTCGTTACCTGCGAAGGGGCATCCCCTGTTTAAAATCCTATGCAGCGCAAGCACCAGACTTGCATGCATAACAACAAGAAAGGTACTCCTAGATGAATGCGATTTCTCGCCTCGCTACTGTCATTTCTCTCGCCTCAATACTCCCTGTTGCTGCATTCCCCATCAGTGCCCTTGCCGCCGATTCCAAAGGAACTGTGGAAGTTGTTCACTGGTGGACGTCGGGTGGTGAAAAAGCAGCGGTCGATGTCCTCAAGGCACAAGTCGAAAAAGACGGCTTCACCTGGAAGGACGGCGCAGTCGCCGGTGGTGGCGGTGCCACGGCCATGACCGTACTGAAAAGTCGCGCAGTGGCCGGTAACCCGCCAGGCGTCGCTCAGATCAAGGGGCCGGACATCCAGGAGTGGGCCTCGACCGGCCTGCTGGACACCGACGTCCTCAAAGACGTTGCCAAAGAAGAGAAGTGGGACAGCCTGCTCGACAAGAAAGTCTCCGATACCGTGAAGTACGACGGTGATTACGTGGCCGTGCCGGTGAACATCCACCGTGTGAACTGGCTGTGGATCAACCCGGAAGTCTTCAAGAAAGCCGGTATCACCAAGAATCCAACCACCCTCGAAGAATTCTACGCCGCTGGCGACAAGCTCAAGGCTGCCGGTTTCATTCCGCTGGCCCATGGCGGCCAGCCTTGGCAGGACAGCACCGTGTTCGAAGCCGTCGTGCTGTCGGTCATGGGTGTCGATGGCTACAAGAAAGCCCTGGTTGATCTCGACAACGCCACGCTGACCGGTCCGGAAATGGTCAAGGCGCTGACCGAGCTGAAGAAAGTCGCGACCTACATGGACGCCGACGGCAAAGGCCAGGACTGGAACCTGGAAGCCGCCAAGGTCATCAACGGCAAGGCCGGCATGCAGATCATGGGTGACTGGGCCAAGTCCGAGTGGACCGCCGCCAAGAAAGTCGCGGGCAAGGACTACGAGTGCGTAGCGTTCCCGGGCACCGACAAGGCGTTCACCTACAACATCGACTCCCTGGCGGTGTTCAAGCAGAAAGACAAGGGCACTGCTGCCGGTCAGCAGGACATCGCCAAAGTCGTGCTGGGTGAAAACTTCCAGAAAGTCTTCAGCATCAACAAGGGCTCGATCCCGGTGCGCAACGACATGCTGGCCGATATGGGCAAGTTCGGTTTCGACTCGTGCGCCCAGACCGCGGCCAAGGACTTCCTGGCTGACGCCAAGTCCGGCGGCCTGCAGCCGAGCATGGCGCACAACATGGCGACCACGCTGGCGGTACAGGGCGCGTTCTTCGACGTAGTGACCAACTACATCAACGACCCGAAAGCCGACCCGGCCGACACGGCCAAGAAGCTGGGCGCAGCGATCAAGTCGTCCAAGTAATGCTTGGCCCCTGTAGGCGCGAGCCTGCTCGCGATGGCGGACTGTCAGCCACCTGATGTGAGAACTGACACAACGCAATCGCCAGCAGGCTGGCTCCCACAGGGAACGCACTTGTAATCCTAATTCTCTATTCTGGATTTCCCCATGAGTTCTGTTGCTGTGTTCAGCAAGGCCTCGCCGTTCGATGCATTGCAGCGCTGGCTACCAAAACTGGTGCTGGCGCCGAGCATGTTCATCGTTCTGGTGGGCTTCTATGGCTACATCCTGTGGACGTTCGTTCTGTCGTTCACCACCTCGACCTTCCTGCCGAACTACAAGTGGGCGGGCCTGGCGCAATACGCACGGTTGTTCGACAACGACCGCTGGTGGGTGGCGAGCAAGAACCTGGCGCTGTTCGGCGGCATGTTCATCGGCATCACGTTGGTGATCGGCGTGATGCTGGCGGTGTTTCTCGATCAGCGCATTCGTCGTGAAGGCTTCATTCGCACCATTTACCTGTACCCGATGGCGCTCTCGATGATCGTCACCGGTACCGCATGGAAATGGCTGCTCAACCCGGGCATGGGCCTGGACAAACTGTTGCGTGACTGGGGCTGGGAAGGCTTCCGCCTGGACTGGCTGATTGACCCGGATCGCGTGGTCTATTGCCTGGTGATCGCCGCTGTATGGCAGGCCTCGGGCTTCATCATGGCGATGTTCCTTGCCGGCCTGCGTGGCGTCGATCAATCGATCATCCGTGCCGCGCAGATCGATGGCGCGAGCATGCCGCGCATCTACTGGAAAGTGGTGCTGCCAAGCCTGCGTCCGGTGTTCTTCAGTGCGGTGATGATTCTGGCGCACATCGCGATCAAGAGTTTCGACCTGGTGGCGGCGATGACGGCCGGCGGCCCGGGTTACTCCTCGGATCTGCCTGCGATGTTCATGTATTCCTTCACCTTCAGTCGCGGCCAGATGGGCATGGGCTCGGCCAGTGCGATTCTGATGCTCGGTGCGATTCTCGCAATCATCGTGCCTTACCTGTACTCCGAGCTGAGGACCAAGCGTCATGACTAGTCTCGCTGCCAAACCTGCCATCAGCCTGAGTCGCATCGCCATCTACGCGGTGCTGATCCTCGCCGTGATGCTTTACCTGATTCCGCTGGTGGTCATGCTGTTGACCAGCTTCAAGACCCCCGAAGACATCAGCACCGGCAACCTGCTGAGCTGGCCGACCGTGGTCAGCGGCATTGGCTGGGTCAAGGCCTGGGCCACGGTTGACGGTTACTTCTGGAACTCGATCAAGATCACCGTTCCTGCGGTAATTATCTCCACGGCCATCGGTGCCTTGAACGGCTACGTGCTGTCGATGTGGCGTTTTCGCGGTTCGCAGTTGTTCTTCGGTCTGCTGTTGTTCGGCTGCTTCCTGCCGTTCCAGACCGTCCTGCTGCCGGCCTCGTTCACCCTCGGCAAGATGGGCCTGGCGAGCACCACCACGGGCCTGGTGTTCGTGCACGTGGTCTACGGCCTGGCGTTCACCACGCTGTTCTTCCGTAACTACTACATCAGCATTCCCGATGCGCTGGTCAAAGCCGCGCGCCTCGACGGTGCGGGTTTCTTCACCATCTTCCGCCGGATCATCCTGCCGATGTCGACGCCGATCATCATGGTCTGCCTGATCTGGCAGTTCACTCAGATCTGGAACGACTTCCTGTTCGGGGTGGTGTTCTCCAGCGGTGATTCGCAACCGATCACGGTGGCGTTGAACAACTTGGTCAACACCAGTACCGGGGCCAAGGAATACAACGTTGATATGGCGGCGGCGATGATCGCCGGTTTGCCGACCCTGCTGGTCTATGTGGTCGCAGGCAAGTATTTCGTGCGCGGGCTGACGGCCGGCGCAGTCAAGGGGTAATCATGGCAACGCTCGAACTTCGCAACGTAAACAAGACCTATGGCGCCGGCCTGCCGGACACCCTGAAGAACATCGAACTGTCGATCAAGGACGGTGAGTTCCTGATCCTCGTCGGCCCCTCGGGCTGCGGCAAGTCGACTCTGATGAACTGCATCGCCGGCCTCGAGACCATCACGGGCGGCGCGATCATGATCGGTGACCAGGACGTCAGCGGCATGAGCCCCAAGGATCGCGACATCGCCATGGTGTTCCAGTCCTATGCGCTGTACCCGACCATGAGCGTGCGCGAGAACATCGAGTTCGGACTGAAAATCCGCAAGATGAGCCAGTCGGCCATCGATGAGGAAGTCGCTCGCGTGGCCAAGCTGTTGCAGATCGAACACCTGCTCAATCGCAAGCCAGGCCAGCTCTCCGGTGGCCAGCAACAGCGCGTGGCGATGGGCCGCGCCCTGGCACGTCGGCCGAAGATCTATCTGTTCGACGAACCGCTGTCCAACCTCGACGCCAAGCTGCGGGTCGAGATGCGCACCGAAATGAAACTGATGCACCAGCGCCTGAAGACCACCACTGTCTACGTGACCCACGACCAGATCGAAGCGATGACCCTGGGCGACAAAGTGGCGGTGATGAAGGACGGGATCATTCAGCAGTTCGGCACGCCGAAAGACATCTACAACGATCCGGCCAACCTGTTCGTGGCGAGCTTCATCGGTTCGCCGCCGATGAACTTCATCCCGCTGCGCCTGCAACGCAAGGACGGTCGTCTGCTGGCGTTGCTCGACAGCGGCCAGGCCCGTTGCGAGTTGCCGCTGGGCATGCAGGACGCCGGTCTCGAGGATCGCGAAGTGATCCTCGGCATGCGCCCGGAGCAGATCGTTCTGGCGAATGGCGAAACCAATGGTTTGCCGACCATTCGTGCCGAAGTCCAGGTCACTGAACCGACCGGTCCCGACACCCTGGTCTTCGTCAACCTCAACGACACCAAGGTCTGCTGCCGCCTGGCGCCGGACGTCGCCCCGGCCGTGGGCGAGAGCCTGACCCTGCAATTCGATCCGGCCAAAGTGCTGTTGTTCGATGCCAAGACCGGGGAGCGTTTGGGGGTGGCCGGTCTGCCGAAAGCCGAAGCGCACGCTGCCAACGTCGCGCAATTCAAAGGCCGCTGAACAACAACTGTAGGAGCGAGCCTGCTCGCGATGGACGTCAACGATGACACTGGAAACCTGACACCCCACGGTGTTCTCAGGTTTCTCGCGAGCAAGCTCGCTCCTGCAGGGGGGAATCCGTGATGCGCGGCCTGTCGTGCATCGCAACCGCTGTAACCGCGTTAGAAAAAGAAAAGTTAATAACAATAAAACGAGGATGTAGGGATGAAGACGAGAAACACGGCCCGGTTGATCTGCCAGGTCTCAGCAGCGGCGGCACTGGTTCTGGCCGGTAATGCGATGGCCGATGAAGCGTTCAGCTCCGACTCCAAGTGGATGACGGGCGATTGGGGTGGCGAGCGTACCAAGCTGATCGAGCAAGGCATCGACATCAAGATGGACTACGTCGGGGAAGTCGGCGGTAACCTGCACGGCGGCTTCAATGACGACAAGACCGCACGCTACAGCGACCAGTTCGGCCTGGGTGCGGCGCTGGACTTGCAAAAACTGCTGGGCTGGGACAACACCCAGGCCAAGATCCAGCTCACCAACCGTAACGGTGAGAACATTTCCAATGACCGTATCGGTGACCCGCGTGCCGGCACCTTGAGTTCCTCCCAGGAAGTCTACGGTCGTGGCCATATGGTCCGCCTGACCCAGTTGTGGATTCAGCATCAATTCTTCGACAACAAGCTGGACGTCAAGGCCGGTTACTTCGGTGAAGGCGAAGACTTCAACACCTTCCCGTGCGAATTCCAGAACCTGGCGTTCTGCGGCTCCCAGGTGGGTAACTGGGCGACCAATATCTGGTACAACTGGCCGGTCAGCCAAGCGGCGATCCGCGTGAAGTACAACATCAATGACGAGCTCTACGCTCAGATTGGCGCGTACAACCAGAACCCGTCACAGCTGGAGCACGGTAACGGCTTCAAGCTCAGCGGCAGCGGTACGGCGGGCACCGTGTTGCCGGTCGAGCTGGTCTGGTCGCCGAAGGTCAACAGCCTGCCTGGCGAATACCGTGTCGGTTACTACAAAAGTACCGCCCCGGCCGACGACGTGCTCGAGGACGACAACGGCCAGAACGCCGCGACCAGCGGCAACCCTTATCGCGTCCACGATAGCAAGCACGGCTACTGGTTCGTCGCGCAACAGCAACTCACCAGCCACAATGGCGATGCTTCTCGCGGTCTGAACATCGCCGCCAACGCCACTTTCCACGACAAGGACACCAACTTCATCGACAACTACCAGTCGCTGATGTTTGTGTACAAGGGCCCGTTCGACGCGCGTCCGAAGGATGACGTGGGCATCGGTTTCGCCCGTATCCATGTCAACGATGACGTGAAGAAAAACGCTGAACTGGTCAATGCTTCCAATGGCGTTTCGGACTACGACAATCCGGTGTTCTCGCCGATTCGTGAAACCGAATACAACTACGAGGTCAACTACGGTTTCCACGTGACCAACTGGCTGACCGTGCGTCCCAACCTGCAATACATCACTCACCCTGGCGGTGTGGATGAAGTCGACAACGCATTGGTCGCCGGCCTGAAAATTCAGTCGGTGTTCTAACGCGGTTGCGATAAGCTCCTCTCTATGTGCGCATTTTTGCGGACAGCCATGGCTGTCCGCTTTTTTTTGTGCGGCCCTGTGGCGAGGGGGGCAAGCTCCCTCGCCACAGATAATTTCAGTGACTGTTAGTACACCCATGTTTTTCAGGACCGTGGCCCATGCTTGAGCATCCGCTACAACGCTTCTTCAAATCCTTGCGCGAACGACCGGTGTTTGCATGGGAGCGCTATCAGAAGCGCGACGTGTTGGTGATCGATCACCCGTTGTGTCAGGCGGTGTTCAGTCGCCAAGGCGCGCAATTGCTGCACTTTCAGCCCAAGGGGCAGAAGCCGTGGCTTTGGTGTGCGGCGAAGTGGCCGCAAGTCGGTGCCATCCGTGGTGGCGTGCCGGTGTGCTGGCCGTGGTATGGCCGTCATCCCAGTGAAAATGCCTGGCCGTCCCATGGCTGGGCGCGGCTGATCGACTGGAAGTTGATCGACAGCAGCAGTGATGATGACGGCGTGCGTTTGCACTGGCAGCTGGAACTGTGCGACTGGCAAGTGGACCTGCATGCACACTTGGGCGAATGCATGGATCTGCGCCTGAGTACCGAGCATCAGGACGACATGCCGTGCCAGTTGAGTCAGGCTTTGCACGCTTACTGGCGTATTGGTGACGTCGGTGAGGTAGCGCTGTCTGGGCTCGAAGGTGCGCAAGGTTACGACCAGTTGAACCGTCAGGTTTGCCAGCAGGAAGGCGAGTTGCGCGTCGATGGCGGTTGTCAGCGGGTGTTCCAGCATGACGGCGAACTGCAGCTCAACGACCATGCCTGGCAACGGGCGTTGTGCATCGATACCGGCGACACGGCCGACACGGTTGTCTGGCATCCGGGCTCACGGCCGTTGCTGGGGGTGAGCTGGAACGAGATATCCGAGTTCGTTTGCGTAGAAGCCGCCAGCGGCGGGACTGACAGCCTGTGCCTGAAACCGGGGGAGCGGGCGCATTTGAGTCTGCAGGCGCGGGTGGGGGGGTAGTTCAGTAGCGACGGTGCGCCGAATACCGCCATCGCGAGCAGGCTCGCTCCCACATTTGGAACGCATTCCCTTGTGGGAGCGAGGCTGCTCGCGAAGAGGCCGGATCATTCAACGCAGAAGCCTCTGGCCTCAGTTGAACTCGTCGCCCACTGGATACCGGCTGGCATTCAGGCTCTCTTTGATCTTGCGCAGATGCGGCTGGAAATCCACGCCCCGGCGCAGGGTCATGCCGGTGGCGAGCACGTCCAGCACGGTGAGCTGAATGATCCGCGAAGTCATCGGCATGTAGATGTCGGTGTCTTCGGGCAGCGGAATGTTCAGGCTCAAGGTACTGGCCTTGGCCAGCGGCGAGTTCTCGGCGGTCAAGCCCAGTACCGATGCGCCGTTTTCACGGGCGATGCGTGCCACTTCCACCAGTTCGCGGGTGCGTCCGGTGTAGGAAATGATCACGAACAGCTCGCCGGTGTGCGCCACCGAAGCAATCATGCGCTGCATCAGCACGTCGGCATGGGCGGTCACGGCCAGGTTGAAACGGAAGAACTTGTGCTGCGCATCCAGGGCCACGGGAGCCGAGGCGCCGAGGCCGAAGAAGTGGATCTGCCGTGCCTGGATCAGCAGGTCGACGGCGCGGCTGATCAGGTTCGGATCGAGGGCCTGGCAAGCGCTGTCGAGGGAGGCGATGGCGCTGCCGAAAATTTTCTGGGTGTAGGCTTCCGGATTGTCGTCGGCCTCCACCGCACGGCTGACGTACGCCGCGCCGCTGGCCAGGCTTTGGGCCAGTTGCAGCTTGAGCTCGGGGTAGCCGCTGACGCCGAATGAACGGCAGAAACGGTTGACCGTCGGTTCGCTGACCGAGGCGGCCTGGGCGAGGGCGGCGATGCTGAAGCGAGTGGCCTGCTGTGGGTTGAGCAGGATCACCTCGGCGACTTTGCGTTCGGCCTTGTTGAGCTCTTCAAGGCGATTCTGGATCTGTTCCAGTAAATTTCGCACGCGGTCCATATGAGTTTCCTTGATTCACCGGCGCCGATAAGCGCGCGGCTAATGCAAAAAGGGCCTTTGGTGTGGCCCATAACGGTGGCCTATCCTACTGATGGCTCTGACCGACCACCACTCGGAATCTGTATTTTGCGAAAATGTTGTGGTTATTACTACATTTTCCCTTGAGTGATGCCTTGAAAAAAGGTATTTGTAGCTTAACTTGATAAAAGAACAAACATCATGCCTTCGATTACGGTTGAACCGTGCACCTTCGCCTTGTTTGGCGCCCTTGGCGACCTGGCCTTGCGCAAGCTGTTTCCTGCCCTTTATCAACTCGACGGTGCGGGCCTCCTGCACGAGGACACGCGGATCATTGCGCTGGCCCGTGAGCCGGGCGATGAAAAGCAGCATCTGGCGTTCATCACCGCCGAACTGCGCCGCTACGTCGGTGCCAAAGAGCTGGACGAAGCCGTGGTCGAACGCTTCCTGGCCCGCCTGAGCTATCTGCACGTCGATTTCCTCAAGTCCGAAGACTATGTGGCCCTGGCTGAAATGGCCGGCAGCGCGCAGCGGGTCATTGCCTATTTCGCCACGCCGGCAGCGGTGTATGGCGCGATCTGCGAAAACCTGGCAAAGGTCGGCCTGGCGGAAAACACCCGCGTGGTGCTGGAAAAACCTATCGGTTCGGACCTGGAATCCTCGCGCAAGGTCAACGATGCCGTGGCGCAGTTTTTCCCGGAAAACCGCACGTATCGCATCGACCACTACCTGGGCAAGGAAACCGTCCAGAACCTGATCGCCCTGCGTTTCGCCAACAGCCTGTTCGAAACCCAGTGGAACCAGAACTACATCTCCCACGTGGAAATCACCGTGGCCGAGAAGGTCGGGATCGAAGGCCGCTGGGGTTACTTCGACAAGGCCGGTCAGCTGCGGGACATGATCCAGAATCACCTGCTGCAACTGCTCTGCCTGATCGCCATGGACCCGCCGGCCGACCTGTCCGCCGACAGCATCCGCGACGAGAAAGTCAAAGTCCTCAAGGCGCTGGCGCCGATCAGTCCGGAAGGCCTGACCACGCAAGTGGTGCGCGGCCAATACATCGCCGGCTACAGCGAAGGCAAACCGGTACCGGGTTACCTGGAAGAACCGAATTCCAACACCCAGAGCGACACCGAAACCTTCGTCGCCTTGCGTGCCGACATCCGCAACTGGCGCTGGGCCGGCGTGCCGTTCTACCTGCGTACCGGCAAGCGCATGCCGCAGAAGCTCTCGCAGATTGTCATCCACTTCAAGGAACCGTCGCATTACATCTTCGCTCCCGAGCAGCGCCTGCAAATCAGCAACAAACTGATTATCCGCCTGCAGCCGGACGAAGGCATTTCCTTGCGTGTGATGACCAAAGAACAAGGCCTGGACAAGGGCATGCAGTTGCGCAGCGGTCCGTTGCAGCTGAATTTTTCCGACACCTGGCGCAGCGCACGGATTCCCGATGCCTACGAACGGTTGTTGCTGGAAGTGATGCGCGGCAATCAGAACCTGTTTGTCCGTAAAGATGAAATCGAAGCCGCGTGGAAGTGGTGTGACCAGTTGATCGCCGGATGGAAAAAATCCGGTGATGCGCCCAAGCCGTACGCGGCCGGGTCCTGGGGGCCGATGAGCTCCATTGCTCTGATCACGCGGGACGGGAGGTCGTGGTATGGCGATATCTGATTTGAAACTGCCTCAGGGCGTCAGCGCCCGTGAGTTCAAGAACCCGGTGCAATTGGCCGAAGGCCTGGCGATGGGCGTGGCCAGGCAATTGCGCGAGGCGATCGACACCCAGGGCACCGCAACGCTGGTGGTGTCCGGTGGTCGCAGCCCGGTGGCCTTTTTTCAGCACCTGGCCAAGCAGGCGCTGGACTGGTCGAACGTGGTGGTCAGCCTGGCTGATGAGCGTTGGGTCCCGGTCGAGCACGCCGACAGCAATGCCGGCCTGCTGAAGAAGTATCTGCTGCAAGGCCCGGCGGCCAAGGCGCAGTTCCTGAGTCTGTACAGCGCCACCGCCAACCTTGAACAAGCCGCCGAGAACGCTGACCGTTTGCTCTCCGAGCTGCCGGTGATTGACGTGCTGGTGCTGGGCATGGGCGACGACGGTCACACCGCATCCCTGTTCCCCAATAGTCCGAACCTCGCCGATGCCTTGAAAGCCGATGGCACGCGTCGTTGCTACCCGATGCTGGCGCCGACCGTGCCGCATCAGCGCCTGACCATGAGTCGCGCGCTGCTGGCTTCGGCCAAACATAAAGTGCTGTCGATTTCCGGTCAGTCCAAGCTGACCACCCTGAACACCGCATTGGCCGGCGACGATGTCGCCGAATTGCCGATTCGCGCATTTTTGCAACCCACGTTAGAGATTTACTGGTGCCCATGAGCCAAGGAACAGCCGCTATGAAAAACCCATCCCCGACCGTTTCCATGGCGGACAAAGTTGCCCTGATCGACGACCTCTGCGCCAGGGCGCGGATTCTGCCGGTGATCACCATCGCTCGTGAGCAGGATGTTCTGCCGCTGGCCGATGCGCTCGCCGCTGGCGGCCTGACTGCACTGGAAGTGACCCTGCGTTCGCAGTTCGGCCTCAAGGCCATTCAGATCCTGCGTGAGCAGCGTCCGGAGCTGGTGACCGGTGCCGGCACCGTGCTCGATCGCCACATGCTGGCGGCCGCGGAAGCTGCCGGTTCGCAGTTCATCGTGACGCCGGGCATTACCCGTGACCTGCTGGAAGCCAGCGTCGCCAGCCCGATCCCGCTGTTGCCGGGCATCAGCAATGCGTCGGGCATCATGGAGGGCTACGGTCTGGGCTATCGCCGCTTCAAGCTGTTCCCGGCGGAAGTCAGCGGCGGCGTCGCGGCCATCAAGGCCCTGGGCGGCCCGTTCGGCGAAGTGAAATTCTGCCCGACCGGCGGTGTCGGTCCGGCCAACATCAAAAGCTACATGGCGCTGAAAAACGTCATGTGCGTGGGCGGTAGCTGGATGCTTGATCCGGAGTGGATCAAGAACGGCGACTGGGCCCGCATTCAGGAATGCACCGCCGAAGCTCTGGCGCTGCTGGACTGATCCGCTTCACCTGACACCTCGTTGTGTGTTCTACGGCTTTTCGGTGCGCTTGGTCGGCGCACCGTTTTTTTTGCCCGCAAAAAAACAGGCGGGAGCGAGCCCGTTCGCTCCCACAGGGACATCATGCGATACATAGTTACCGCGTGACGCGTTTTGGCCAGTGCTAGCCTGCGTTCTTCTTATGGAAGAGAGAACGTCATGGACGACAACACCTCAGCAACACCCGTTTACCTGCTTTCACCGGAACAGATAGCCGGTCCCTATTTCCGCAACCCGAAACTGATCAGACGCAATATCAGCGAAGGCGCCGACGGCATCCCGTTGGTGTTGCGGCTGGCCATAGTCGACGCCATGACCGGCCAGCCCGTTCCCGATGCGCTGGTGGATATCTGGCACTGCAATGCGCGCGGGGCATACTCCGGCTGGAGCAAGGTCAATCCGGATGTGGAAGTCGATGCCGCAGACATCGGCTCGGTCCCGCGAACCGACGACGACACTTACCTGCGCGGCGGGCAATTCACCGACAAGAAAGGCATCGCCCGGTTCACCACGATCTGTCCGGGGTTTTATGCCGGGCGTGCCTTGCATATCCACGTCGCCGTTCGCATCACCAGCGGTAACAACTATCTGCAGGAGCGACACGTCGCCTGGGTCGGTCAGTTGTACTTCCCCGAGGTCGCCGCGCGCTCGGTGCTCAATGCCCGGGAGTACAGCGGTCGCGCCATCCCTGCATTGAGTAACGATCAAGACTTTTTCTACCAGAGCATGGGCGGCGAAGCCTCGACCCTGAACGTTCACACCCTCGGTCGAGACTCGAATGAAGACGGCTTTTTCGGGCAGGTGACCATCGGCATCGACACCTTTGCAGTGTCATCCCAGATCAAGCCCGAGGACTTCGACAAGTACACGGTGTGAGTCAACTCAGTTCGGTCAGCGCCGTGATCAGTTGTGCCATGTCGGCAGCGGTGGTGGTCAGTCCCGGCGTAATGCGAATGCAGGGACCGCAGGCCGCACCGCTGCGCACCACGGTGAACAGGTTGTAGTCGTTGAGCAGCCGCTCGGCCATCGACTGCTGATCGTTGTGTGCGGTGAAACGCATCGAGGTGATGCCGCAATAGAGCCTTGGGTCATCCGGTGTCAGCACTTCAATGCCCGGCAGCTCACGTGCCGCTCGAACCCACAGGTTACGCAGGTAGTTGAGCCGTGCACCCTTGGCGGCGGCGCCGCCCATGGCCCAATGTTCCTCCAGCACCAGCGGCAGGGTCAGCAACGCCGGGATGTTCGGGGTGCTGTAGGGCGTGCGGGCGCGAATGTCGGTTATCGGGAAATGCATCTCGCCCATGTCCGGGTCGATGTCGCCCAGGCGTTCAGGGGCAATGTAGAGGAAGCCCAGGGTCAGCGGCGCGCCGATCCACTTGTGCAGGTTATAGGCCGCGAAGGCGATGCCCAGCTCCTCAAGATCGAACGCCAACTGGCCCAATGCATGGGCCCCATCGAGAATCACGTCGATCCCGTGTTCCCTGGCTGCGGCGGCAATCGCCTGTACCGGCATCACCAGCCCCGTGCGATGGGTGACATGGGTCAGGGCCATCAGCTTGAGCCGTGGATAACGCTCGAAAGCTTCGCGATAGGTGGTCAGCAAACTGTCGAAACTGGCGGGATGCCGATGTTCGATCTCGATCACTTCGACGCCACGGTGACGGGCCAGCCAGCGCATGGCGCCCTTGACCGTGTCGTATTCCAGATCGCATACCAGCACCTGGTCGCCCGGCTGCAAGCGGTTGTAGTTGCGGATCAGTGACTGCAAGCCGTCCGAGGCGTTGCGTGTAAGCGCGACAGCTTCGGCGGGCACATCAATCAGCCCGGCCACCCGCGCACGGATCTTCAGGCCGTCGCTCGTCTCGAAGCGCTGGCGTACGTAGACCGAGTTACTGCGGTTGATCAGCTCGATGTTGTGCTGATACTCCTCGATCACCGTGCGCGACATGCGTCCGAAGTAACCGTTTTCCAGGTTGATCGGGCCGGGCTGGACATCGTAGCGGTCGGCAAACGTCCGCCAGAAGGATTCATCACGGGCGCGGCGGGTGTTATCGGGCATGGGCAACTCGATGAGTGGACATTTCAGTGACGTGGCGCGGGTTTGCCGTGTTTGGCACGCAAGGGTTCGAGCAATTCAGACAAACCGTTGTGATCGATTTCCTGCATCAGGGCCAACAGACCGCCCAGTTCGCCGTGGGGAAATCCTTCCCGGGCAAACCAGTTCAGGTAGGGGCCGGGCAGGTCGGCAATGATTCGACCCTTGTATTTGCCGAAGGGCATCTGGCGAGTTATCAGCAGTTCGAGCTTTTCAGGGTTCATCAATCAATCCTGGATTCAATCAGTCTGGAAAATACAGGCATTCTGCATGCAGGCCAAATGACAGATCATGCAAAAGAAACGGATACAGATTCATCTGATATTTATAACTCACTGAAATATATAGAGTAATTGCTTGATGGATAGCTGGCATGCGAGGTGCAACACCTATTGCAACTTTCATCCACCTGCAAGGAATTGAAAAATGACTGACATGAATAAAGAAGCGATTTCTGTACTCAACGACCTGATTGAAACCAGCAAGGACGGTCAGGAAGGGTTCAAGACTTGCGCTGAAGACATCAAACACCCTGAACTCAAAACCCTGTTCGTGCAACGTTCCGCAGAGTGCGCCACAGCGGCTTCCGAACTGCAAAGTGCGGTTCGTTCCATGGGCGGCGATCCGGAAACCTCCACCAGTGTCAGCGGTGATTTGCACCGTCGCTGGGTTGACGTGAAGTCGATGTTCACCGGCAAGGACGAAGAAGCGGTGCTCAATGAAGCCGAGCGTGGCGAAGACCATGCGCTGAAGGCCTATCGAGACGCCATGGAAAAAATCAACAAGCATAATCTGGTGGGCATTCGCGACCTCGTTGAGCGTCAGTACCACGGCGTGCAGCGCAATCACGATCAAGTCAAAGCCTTGCGTAACCAGGCGCGTGCACGTTCGTAAGCGTACGTTTGCTGTCAAAAACGCCAGCCAGTCTGGCGTTTTTTTGTGCCTGTGAATTAGCGCTGGACGGGATATCGATAGCTAGCTAATAATTTGTTTCTCAAGTGTTCACCGAAGCCGTCTATCGTTAAATCGTCCTTCCAAGAGTCCCTTTCGTGCCCATCACTTTCCAGGCTTTATTTGCGCCTGACCGCCGCGCTGTGCAATTCGCGATCAAGACCCTGATTGGCGGAGGCCTGGCGCTGTGGCTGGCCTTGCGCTGGGGACTGGAGCAACCGGCCTGGGCGCTGATGACGGCGTTCATCGTGGCGCAGCCATTGTCCGGCATGGTGCTGCAAAAGGGCCTGGCGCGGCTGCTGGGCACGTTGATCGGGACGATCATGTCGGTGGTGTTCATGGGCGCCTTCGCCCAGACGCCGTGGTTGTTTCTGTTGGCCCTGGCGCTGTGGCTCGGCCTGTGTACGGCGAGTTCGACCCTGCTGCGCAGCGCCTGGTCCTATTCATTTGTGCTGGCCGGGTACACGGTGGCGATCATTGCTTTGCCGGCCATTGCCCATCCGCTGACCGTGTTCGATCAGGCCGTGGCGCGCTGCACGGAAATTTGCCTGGGGATTGTCTGTGCCACCGCCAGCAGTGCCTTGCTCTGGCCGATGCGGGTCGAGCTGCAACTGGCCGATCAGGCCCGCGCGGCCTGGCGGAGCGGAATGAACGCCGCGCGGGCGACCCTGGCCGGCGATGGCCAGGCGCGCAAGGACTTGCTGGAAATCCTCGGCAGAATCGTCGCGGTAGACGCCCAGCGCGAACACGCCTGGTTCGAAGGCCGTCGCGGCCGGCAACGTGCGCGGGCTATCAGTGGTCTGAGTCAGAAGTTGTTGATGTTGCTGCGCATCGCCCGTTCGGTTCGTCGTCAGTGGAAGCCGTTGGAGCCCCAGGAGACGGCGCAATTATCGTCCTGGATGCACGAAGTCCAGGAAGCGCTCGGCAGCGGCGATCCCGCGCCGTTGCAAGCCTTGCGTCCACGCTTGCTGGAGGCGTCCCATGCGCGGCACATCAGCGCCGCGCAAAGTTACTGCCTGGTGCGGTTGACCTTGTTGATGGACACCGCGCTGGCAGCCGGTACCGCGTTGCAAGCGGTGGAGCAGGGGGGTGAGTCCCTCGACCCACCAAGATCCCTGGCCCCACACCGTGACCTGTCCCTGGCGCTGGTGTTCGGTGCCCGCAGCGCGCTGGCCTTTCTGGTGGTTTCGTGTTTCTGGCTGGCGACGGCATGGCCCGCCGCGGCCGGGGCGCTATTGCTGACGTGTGTGGTGTGCAGCCTGTTCGCCAGCCGCGAGAACGGCGCGCAGATCGGCATGAGTTTCATGCGCGGGATTTTCCTGGCCCTTCCGGCGGCGTTTATCGTCGGACAGATTCTGCTGCCGCAATGGAGCGGTTTCGCGATGCTCTGTCTGGGCATGGGCGTGCCATTGTTTTTCGGAGCGCTGGGCATGGCCAAACCGCAGATTGGCGCCACGGCGACTTCGTTCTGTCTGCATTTCATTGTGCTGGTGGCTCCGTTGAATCAGATGAAGTTCGACGTCGCCGGGTTTTTCAACAGTGCACAAGCCATGGTGATAGGCGTCGGTGCGGCGGTGCTGGCGTTTCATTTACTGATCCTGCGCAACCCGACCTGGCATGCCCGACGCCTGTTGGCCGCGACCCTTGGCGACCTGGTACGCCTGACCCGGCGCAATCTGGCCGGCGCCGAGAGCTGGTTCGGCGGACGCATGGCCGACCGTTTGCTGCAATTGGCGCGGCATTATCCGGAGCTGCCGGAGCCAGCACGCAGTCGCTGGGACGATGGCTTGCTCGGCCTGGATATCGGCGATGAATTGCTGCACCTGCGTTTGAGCCTGGCAGTGGCGCAGGTGCCGCTGACCGCACCGCAACGGCAATACCTGGAGCATCTGGAAAAAGTCCTGCAACAAGGTCCGGCTGGCCGTCGCGCCGACGCGTTGGCCGAGCCGAGCGAAGCCTTGCTGCAATCCTTGTACGCCTTGCCCCCTGATGACGCGGTGAAGCTGGCCCAGGGCGCGGTGCTGCAATTGCAAAACAGCTGGCGTGCCTGGTGCCGCCAGCAGGAGGACGTCGATGGGCTTGCGTGAGTGGTCGGTGGGCGGCGTACTGCTCAGCCCGTTTCTGATTTATGTGGTACTGGCGTTGCTGGTGACCGGCGCTTTGCGCCTGTTGTTGCGGCTGACCCCGGTGAGCCGCTGGATCTGGCATGAAGCATTGTTTGATTGCGCCTTGTACGTCTGTGTATTGACCGTGATCACCTTCGTCCTCGGTCCCTTATAAGGAGTTGAATATGCGTACCTCCGTACGTGTCGCGGTAACCCTGTGTCTGGTGGCGGTGGCGATTTTTGCCGGGTTCCATTTATGGCAGTACTACATGCTCACGCCCTGGACTCGCGACGCGCGAATCCGTGCCGATGTGGTGGTGATTTCCCCGGACGTGTCGGGTTGGGTGCGTGAACTCAAGGCGTATGACAACCAGCAGGTGAAGGCCGGCGACCTGTTGTTGAGTATCGACCGTGACCGTTTCGAAGCCGCGCTGGAGAAGGCCCAGGCCGTGGTGCAGACCCGTCAGCAACAACTCAATCTGCGCGAGCGCGAAGCCAGCCGTCGCGCCAGCCTCGGGCCGCAAGCGATCAGCGCCGAACTGCGTGAAAACGCGCAAATCAACGCGGGCATTGCCCGTGGCGAACTGCGTGAAGCCCAGGCCGAAGCCAAGATGGCACAAATCAATCTGGACCGCAGCCAGGTCCACGCGCCGCGCAATGGCCATATCACCAACCTGCGCCTGGCCGAAGGCAATTATGTGAATGCCGGGCAATCGGTCATGGCGCTGATCGACGATTCGACCTTCTATGTGCAGGCGTATTTCGAAGAAACCAAACTGCCGCGGATTCGCGTCGGCGATCCGGTGAAGGTCTGGTTGATGAGCGCCGGGGAGGCGTTGCAGGGACATGTGGAAAGCATCAGTCGCGGGATTACCGATCGCAATACGACGCCTGATGGTCAATTGCTGGCGGAAGTGGAGCCGACCTTCAACTGGGTCAGGCTGGCGCAACGGATTCCGGTGCGGATCAAACTGGACCACGTGCCCGAAGGGCTGAATCTGAGTGCGGGGATGACGGCGAGCGTGCAGGTGCAGGAGGGGGAGCGCTAAATTGTGCCCGTGGCGAGGGAGCAAGCTGCCTCGCCACGGGTTAGAGGGGGATCAGCCGATGCTGATGGCCGGCAACTCAGTCAGGGTCACGCTCTGCTGTTTGCGCGGCGCCAGAATTTCCGCTTCGCCATCCACCACCAGCTCATCACGCTGGTTGAACACGCGGGTGGCAATGCGCACCCGAAATTTTGGTAGTTTTTCGAGAATCTCCAGACGCACGGTCAGGGTGTCGCCAATTTTCACCGGCTTCTGAAAGCTCATCTGTTGACCGATATAAATCGTGCCCGGCCCGGGCAGCTCGCAAGCCACTGCCGCACTGATCAGCGCGCCGCTGAACATGCCATGGGCGATACGTTCCTTGAACATGGTGCTGGCGGCGTATTCGGCGTCCAGGTGTACCGGATTGTGGTCGCCCGACATCGCGGCGAACAACTGGATGTCGCGCTCTTCGACGGTCTTGCTGAAGCTGGCGGTCTGGCCGACTTCAAGGGCTTCGTAAGGGGTGTTGGTAACCTGGGTCATCTGTCTCAATTCCTGTGACGAATAAAAAAATTCACAAAAAAACTATTCGGCTCGGTGTGGACGACGATGGCTCAAGACCTGGGCGATCCAGGCCAGCACATCGGCGGTCACTTCATCGCGGTTGCTTTCATTGAACAGTTCATGCCGCGCCTGCGGGTAAATAGTCAGTTGCAGGCTCTGGCTGCCGGCCTTGCGCAAGGCATTGGCCAGATCTGTCAGACGTTTGCCTTCGCTCACCGGATCACATTCGCCGCCAATCACCAGCAACGGCAGGCCCGGATCGATCTGAGCGAGATTGGACGCTTTGCTGATTTGCTGCAAGCCGCCGAGCAAATCGATCCACAGCTGATTGGTGCAACGGAAGCCGCAGAGCGGATCATTGGCGTACAAGTCGACTTCCTTCGGATCGCGGCTGAGCCAGTCGAACCGGGTACGCACCGGTTTGAACTTCTTGTTGAACGAGCCGAATGACAACCATTCGATCAGGGCGCTGCGGCCCTTGGGGCCTTGGCGCAGGCGTTCGAACCGGGCGATTTGCCGCGCCGCGCGATAAAGCGCGACGGGCTGGAAATTCGATCCGCTGAGAATGGCCCCGTGCAGGCTGGCACTGTGATGCAGCAAATAAGCCTGGGCAATGTAGCTGCCCATGCTGTGCCCGAGCAGCACAATCGGCATGTCGGGATGCTGCTGGCCGATGTGCTGGTTGAGGCACGCCAGATCACCCACCACTTTGCTCCAGCCATCGCTATCGGCGAAATGACCGAGGGTCCCGTGTTCGGCAGTTTTGCCATGTCCGCGCAAATCCGGCGCGTACACGCCGTAACCCTGTTCACAGAGTTTTTCCGCCAGACGCGCATACCGCCCACTGTGTTCCGCCATGCCATGAGCCAGCAAAATCAATGCCTTGGGAATGCCTGCCGGTAGCCACTGGTTGACGAAGAGACGGCTGTGATCGCTGGTGGTCAGCCAGAAAGTGTCGTGGATCATGGCGTTTCCTTTGCTGGGGCATGGTACGTGCGGCTTGCAACCCAAGTGTATAGCGCATCCTGCGTCGGGCGTCTGATCTGGTCACGCCATGGCACGAAGATTCACACGATCTATGACGATCGTGCGCGTATTTGCCTGATTCGACATAGCTGCTAGTGTCCGTGAAGCTCCGCTTTTCGCTTTCTGCTTTTAAGAAATGACAGAGACAGAAAAGTGGCCCGGATAGGTTCAGGTAAAGAGGACAAGAACAATGCAACCTGATTTCTGGAATGACAAACGCCCGGCCGGCGTGCCCCTGGACATTGATGCGGGCGCCTATAAGTCGGTGATCGAGGTGTTCGAACGTTCCTGCAAGAAGTTTGCTGATCGCCCGGCGTTCAGCAACATGGGTGTCACCCTGACCTACGCTGAGCTGGAACGCTATAGCGCAGCCTTCGCCGGTTACCTGCAAGCCCACACCGACCTGGTGCCGGGGGATCGCATCGCGGTGCAGATGCCCAACGTCCTGCATTACTCGATCGCCGTGTTCGGCGCCTTGCGCGCCGGGTTGATCGTGGTCAACACCAACCCGCTGTACACAGCGCGGGAGATGCGTCATCAGTTCAAGGACTCCGGAGCCCGAGCGCTGGTGTACCTGAACATGTTCGGTGCCAAAGTCCAGGAAGTAGTGCCTGACACCGACCTGCAGTACCTGATCGAAGCGAAGATGGGCGACCTGATGCCGACCGCCAAGGGTTGGCTGGTCAATACCATGGTGAGCAAGGTCAAGAAAATGGTCCCGGCCTATCACTTGCCCCAGGCGATTTCCTTCAAGAGTGCACTGCGCATGGGCCGGGGCCTGGGGATCAAGCCGTTGAACGCCGGCCTCGATGACATCGCGGTGCTGCAATACACCGGTGGCACCACCGGCCTGGCCAAGGGCGCGATGCTGACCCACGGTAACCTGGTGGCCAATATGCAGCAGGCGCGGGCCTGCCTCAGTCAGACCGCTGTCGATGGCCACCCGCTGCTGCGCGAAGGACAGGAAGTGATGATCGCGCCGCTGCCGCTTTACCACATCTATGCCTTCACGGCGAACTGCATGTGCATGATGGTGACCGGCAACCACAACGTGCTGATCACCAATCCACGGGACATCGGCGGCTTTATCAAGGAGCTGAAAAACTGGCGGTTCTCGGCATTGCTGGGGCTCAACACGCTGTTTGTCGCGCTGATGGATCACCCGGATTTCAAGACCCTGGATTTCTCCAGCCTCAAACTCACCAACTCCGGCGGCACCGCACTGGTCAAGGCCACCGCCGAGCGCTGGGAGCAAATGACCGGGTGTCGGATCACCGAAGGCTACGGCCTGACGGAAACCTCGCCAGTGGCTTGCACCAACCCCTATGGCGACCAGTCGCGCATCGGCACGGTCGGCTTGCCGGTGCCAGGCACCACGCTGAAGGTCATCAACGATGAAGGCGTCGAGCAGCCGTTGGGCGAGCGCGGCGAGCTGTGCATCAAAGGCCCGCAGATCATGAAGGGCTATTGGCAGAAACCCGAAGCCACCGAAGAAGTGCTGGATGCCGAGGGCTGGTTCAAGTCCGGCGACATTGCCGTGATCGACCCGGACGGGTTTGTGCGCATTGTCGATCGCAAGAAGGACATGATCATCGTCTCGGGTTTCAACGTGTACCCGAACGAGATTGAAGACGTGGTCATGGCCCACCCGAAAGTCGCCAACTGCGCGGTCATCGGGGTGCCGGACGAGCGCTCGGGCGAAGCGGTGAAGTTGTTTGTGGTGGCCCGTGAAACGGGGGTCAGCCTTGAAGAGCTGAAGGCGTACTGCAAGGAAAACTTCACGGCGTACAAAGTGCCCAAGCACATTGTGTTGCGTGAATCGTTGCCCATGACACCGGTGGGCAAGATCTTGCGGCGGGAGTTGCGTGATATCGCTTGATCGATGAATGGCCGCGCTTTGCGCGGATCGGTGTAGGAGCGAGCCCGCTCGCGAGGGTCTTGAACGATGACGCGTAAACCCAGATGCCCCGCAACGGCCTCCAGTTTTTCGCCAGCGAGCTCGCTCCTGCATTGATTTAAGCCCCGATTTTCGGGGCTTTCAGGGCTTTATAGAATTTTTGCTCTAAAATGACCGCTTGTCATTCTTGAGTCACAAAAGTGACCGTAGAGGCCGCTTTTGGCTCTAGTCGACCCTTGGCAAAGCTGCTACTCTCGGCGCGCTTTGTGACTTCTCGGCCTTGTAAAAAGCCAGACTCACCAATAAACACACCAATAATAATCGCATCAAATGCGGTGCTGAATTCGCGTTGCTGAGGAGTGGGCTTCCATGAACGAAGACTTTTGGAAGGATAAGTACCCAGCTGGAGTTGCTGCCGACATCAATCCAGATGAGTACCCGAATATTCAGGCAGTGTTGAAGCAATCCTGCCATCGCTTCGCCAACAAGCCGGCGTTCAGCAACCTGGGCAAGACAATCACGTACGGTGAACTGTACGAATTGTCCGGTGCCTTTGCGGCTTACCTGCAACAGCATACCGATTTGCAGCCCGGCGATCGAATCGCCGTGCAACTGCCCAACGTGCTGCAATACCCGATTGCCGTCTTTGGTGCCATCCGAGCGGGCTTGATCGTGGTCAATACCAACCCGCTGTACACCGCGCGGGAAATGGAACACCAGTTCAACGATTCCGGTGCCAAGGCCCTGGTGTGCCTGGCCAACATGGCGCACCTGGCCGAGACCGTCGTGCCGAAAACCGGCGTCAAGCACGTGATCGTCACCGAAGTGGCCGACCTGCTGCCACCGCTCAAGCGCCTGCTGATCAATAGCGTCATCAAATACGTGAAGAAGATGGTCCCGGCGTACCACTTGCCAAAAGCCGTCAAGTTCAATGACGTATTGAGCAAGGGGCATGGTCAGCCAGTGGCGGAAGCCAGCCCGGCCAGCAGTGACGTGGCGGTGCTGCAATACACCGGCGGTACCACCGGCGTGGCCAAGGGCGCCATGCTGACCCACCGCAACCTGGTGGCGAACATGCTGCAGTGCAAGGCGCTCATGGGCTCCAACCTCAATGAGGGCTGCGAGATCCTGATCACACCGCTGCCGCTGTACCACATCTATGCCTTCACCTTTCACTGCATGGCGATGATGCTGATCGGCAACCACAACATCCTGATCAGCAACCCGCGCGACTTGCCGGCGATGGTCAAGGAGCTGTCGAAGTGGAAGTTCAGCGGTTTCGTCGGCCTCAACACCCTGTTCGTCGCCCTGTGCAATAACGAAGGCTTCCGCAAGCTGGACTTCTCGGCGCTGAAAGTGACCTTGTCCGGCGGCATGGCCCTGCAACTGGCGGCGGCCGAGCGCTGGAAAGCCGTCACCGGTTGCGCCATCTGCGAAGGTTACGGCATGACCGAAACCAGCCCGGTGGCGACGGTCAACCCGATCCAGAACATTCAGATCGGCACCATCGGCATTCCGGTGCCATCGACCCTGTGCAAAGTCATCGACGATGCCGGTGTTGAACAGCCAATGGGCGAAATCGGCGAACTGTGCGTGAAAGGTCCGCAGGTCATGAAGGGCTACTGGCAGCGTCAGGACGCCACCGATGAAATCCTCGACAGCGAAGGCTGGTTGAAGACCGGTGACATCGCGCTGATCCAGCCGGATGGCTACATGCGCATTGTCGATCGCAAGAAAGACATGATCCTGGTGTCCGGTTTCAACGTTTACCCGAACGAACTCGAAGATGTACTGGCAACCCTGCCGGGTGTGCTGCAATGCGCGGCCATCGGCATTCCGGACGAGAAGTCGGGGGAGGCGATCAAGATCTTCATCGTCGCCAAGCCAGGCGTGACGCTGACCAAGGAACAGGTGATGGAGCACATGCGCGCCAACGTCACCGGCTACAAGGTGCCGCGTTCCGTGGAGTTCCGCGATGCATTGCCGACCACCAACGTTGGCAAGATCCTGCGTCGCGAGTTGCGGGATGAAGAGTTGAAGAAGATCAAGGCGAAGAACGCCGCCTAATCAAAGAGCCCCGCCGATGCGGGGCTTTTTGTTAGTGCTCTTGTGGCGAGGGGTTATTGGCGGAACGGCGCGAAATTGACGTTGGTGCCCGCCGGGCGCATGTCCTGCAGGTACGAGTCCTTGTCGGCGCTCAGTTCCAGGCTCAATGCCGCCTTGCGCTTGCCCTGATTGCGCACCACCAGGCCTTCGAGTTTCTCGCGCAGGAACACCGTCGGCACTTTCAGGTGCAACAGTTCGTCGGTATCCGGGGTGTGCATCAGCAGGTGAATCCACTCGTACTGACCAATGGCCAGGCGCGCGACCGGAATATCGAACCACCAGATGTTGCGGTTGCGGTTCAATTCGGTGAAGTGGCAGTTGTTGACGCCAAGCACAGCACCGCCGAGTTCCTGGTTTCTGCGGGCAATGGCCTGCTTTTTATCGAGTTTCATAACATTCCTACGGGATTGGATCTTCAGCGCCATGGCCTGAATACGTTGCGCATTCTCGGGGGTTGCCGGGCAAACATAAAGCCCAACCTGCGCTGAACGATGAAATGTCGGGCTGAAAATAAATGAAACTCCGTGCAAACGCCCCCGGTCAACCTTGTGTAACGACCTTTTTCATCGAGATGTTCACAGGAGAAACACCATGAGCAGCACTGGCGATAAAGTAAAAGGCATGGCCAACGAAGCAGCCGGTAACGTCAAGCAAGGCGTGGGCAAAGTCACCGGTAACGACAAAATGCGCGCCGAAGGCGTGATGCAGGAAAAGAAAGGTGAAGCCCAGCAAGCCGTTGGCAAAGCCAAGGATGCGCTGAAGAAAGGCATCGACAAGGCGTAACCCAGCCTTTAATAAAGGTAAGAAACGGCCATCCGCGGATGGCCGTTTTTGTGTCAGCCTGAACTTGAGCCCAGAAATTGTTTCAAAGTCGCCAGCTAGAGTATTTTGAAGCAGTAAACGGCCCTTGAGTCGCCACGACTTAACCCACCATTTTGTTTGCGGCGAAAGGAGACGCTAATGATTTTCCCGGACATGAAAGGCCTGCCCTTGCACCGTGTGATGGTGCGCACGGTCACCGAGTTCGTCGCCGACGAAATGTCGACCTACGCCTCGGCACTGGCCTATCAAATGCTGTTCTCGCTGTTTCCGTTCATTCTGTTCCTGATCGCCCTGATCGGTTTCCTGCACCTGCCGGACTTCTTCTCCTGGCTGCGCCTGCAATCTGAACTGGTACTGCCACCCCAGGCACTGGAGCAGGTGAACCCGGTGATCGACCAGCTCCAGCAGTCCAAGGGTGGGCTGCTTTCAGTGGGTATCGTAATCGCCCTGTGGACGGCCTCTGCCGGCGTGCGGCTGATGATGAGCGCGATGAACGCCGCCTACGATGTGGTCGAAGGCCGGCCGGCGTGGAAGCGTTTTCCGCTGTCGATCATCTACACCGTCGGCGTCGCCGGCATGCTGTTGATTGCCGCCGCGCTGATGGTGCTCGGGCCACAAGTGATGAGCTGGATCGCGTCGCAAGTCGGCCTCGAATACTTCATCGTCACGCTGTGGACCATCGCCCGCTGGCCGGTGATCGTGATTCTGTTGATGGTGGCCGTGGCCCTGATTTACTACGTGATGCCCGACGTCAAACAGGAGTTCCGCTTCATCACCCCCGGCTCGGTACTGGCCGTGGTGGTGTGGATCATCGCGTCCCTGGGCTTCGGTTTCTACGTCAAGGAGTTCGCCAACTACAACGCCATGTATGGCAGTATCGGCGCGATCATCGTGTTGTTGCTGTATTTCTATATTTCTTCCGCGGTGCTGCTGCTCGGTGCCGAGATGAATGCGGTGATCGAGCACATGTCCAAGGAAGGCAAGGACCCGGGCGAAAAAGTCCCCGGCGAACACAGCCCGGGCATTGAACCCAAACACCATGTGTCGGGACTGGGCCGGGATCACTCGCTCAAACCGACCGCTGACGAAGCCTGATCATGATCCGTGAAATTCTGAAAATGGGCGACGAACGCCTGCTGCGCATTGCCCCGCCGGTGCCGGCCGAGATGTTCGACAGCCCGGAACTGTGGCAACTGATCGACGACATGTTCCAGACCATGGAAAGCGTTGGCGGTGTTGGCCTCGCCGCGCCGCAAATCGGCGTCGACCTGCAACTGGTGATCTTCGGCTTCGAGCACAGCGAGCGTTATCCGGATGCCGAAGCGGTGCCGCAGACGATCCTGATCAATCCCTTGATCACGCCGCTGAGTCCCACGCTGGAAGAGGGCTTCGAAGGTTGCCTGTCGGTGCCCGGTTTACGCGGTGCCGTGGATCGTTATCAACACATCCGCTATGAAGGCTTCGATCCCAAGGGCGAGCCCATCGTGCGCATCGCCTCGGGTTTTCATGCGCGTGTGGTGCAGCATGAGTGTGATCACCTGATCGGCCGGTTATACCCGTCGCGCATCAGCGATTTCAGCAAGTTCGGGTTTACCGAGGTGATGTTTCCGGACCTTGATCCGAACGCCGACGATTGAATCCTCCACAAGACCCATGTGGGAGCGAGCGTGCTCCCACAGGTGATCTCAACGCTTTCGTCACTCGCTCCGACTCATCGGTTACCCTGTGGTCCTGACCAGCGGTTCCAGGCCCATGGCGATCATCGGCTTGCTGCGCGCGTAACGGCTCAGGCGTTCGGTCATGGCGTAGGGCATCTGTGGATCGAAGACAAAGCCGCGACGCTCATAGAAGCCGCGCAAGTCCGGGTGGCAGAACAACCAGACCGGGCTTTCGGCCTCCTTTACCGCGGCAGCGATCAACGCGGCGGCGATGCCTTGCCCGCGACAGGCCGGATCGACAAACAACCCCGTCAGCCAATGCCCGCCGGACACCGGCCGCAAGCACAATGCCCCGACGATTTCGTCACGCCGGGCGACCCACAATTGCGCGTCGCGGACTGCTTTCGTCGAAGATTGGTGGGCGCGATAAAACTTGTTCATCAACGGCCATAATGGCTCATCGAGCCGAGTGTACTGAGTGTTGGGCATGGGACCGGACTGTCGGTGTGCAAAGCGGGCGATTATAAAAGAACGCGACCCCAAGGATAGGTGTATACCTGATCTCACATCCCGTGTGAGTGGAGTACGCATCATGTCCAAAGGTATGGATTCAAAGAAAGCAGCGAAGAAAAAACCGGCAAAAACCGCCATCGAGAAGCGTGCGGACAAGAAGGCCAAGAAAGTCGATATTTTCGGTCATTGATCCCGTGATCAGGGAGCCCGGTCCAAGGGCTCCCGCTGTTCGTCCAGTGAAGAGAAAATCTGCAAGAAAACCCGGCGTCGTTGCACAGAAGGGAATTGATCCCGATCCGGGCAACGCCATGCCCCATGACTTCGATACTGCCCACCGATCCCTGTTTGGGATCCCTTCTCAGTCACACCAACGCTGAACCGATTTTGTCCTCAATACTGGCCGACTAGTGGCCTTGCTTAGCCATAACGGCTGTCTATGCTCACTTATAACTAACTATGTCGGTGGCCTCCGGGTGACCGGCGTTCAACCGTGAGAGTGCGCATTCCAAGGCACCGAGGCTGGGCAAAATGGAGCGATCGGGTAAAGGGAATTTGATTTTGAGTAGGTTAGGGCTGGCCCGAATCCGGGCGATCAAGAGAAGGATGTCTTGATAAGAGTGTCACTAAAGGGACCCTCCGATTAAACATCATTTATCACCTGACAAGTCCTTCCCGTGGAGGGGCGCGTGTACCTGTTCTGTGGAACGTAGTGGTGGATGTGAAAGATCAGCAGCTTTCATTAATCAAAAGACCGCGCTCAAGGTGGTACGAACATGTTCAACCTACATCACAAGGCTGACCTGCAGGAAATCGAACGCTTCAGCTGTGCGCTGGGCGAGGCCAATGCCAGGTTGGCCGCCATCAGCCGTTCGATGGCGATGATTGAATTTACCCCGGACGGCATTGTGCTCGATGCCAACGAAAACTTTTGCAGCGCCATGGGTTACAGCGTCGAAGAAGTACGCGGCAAGCATCACCGGATATTTTGCGAAGAGGCGTTTTACCGTAGCGAAGAGTACGCCAAGTTGTGGCGCGACCTGGCCCGTGGCGAGCCCATCAGTGGCACCTTTTCACGCTTGAACAAGAGCGGCAAGGAGATCTGGCTCGAAGCCAGCTACATGCCGGTCTACGGTCCTGATCGGCAAGTGAGCAGTGTGATTAAAATCGCCAGCGACATTTCGGCGAGAGTTTACAAAGAGCACGAAGACGAAAGCATGCTCGCGGCGATCGGGCGCTCCATGGCAGTGATCGAGTTCACCCCCGAAGGCAAGGTGATCACGGCCAATGACAACTTCCTGAAGACCATGCACTACTCGCTCAATGAAATCGTCGGCCAGCATCACAGCTTGTTTTGCCACCGCAGCGAAAGTGAATCGCCCAACTACAGAGCGTTCTGGGCCTCACTCAATCGCGGCGAATATCACTCGCACCGATTCGAACGCAAGGACAAGTTCGGCCACATGGTTTATCTGGAAGCGTCCTACAACCCGCTGTTCGACACCAAGGGCCGGCTGTACAAAGTGGTGAAGTTCGCCAGCAATATCACCGAGCAGGTCACTACCCTGCAAACGGCCGCGGAATCGGCCCACAGCACCTCGGTACAAAACGATGCCTGCGCGCGCAAAGGGTCCGAGGTGGTGCAGCAAACGGTGCAGATCATCCAGGACATTTCCCGCGACTTGAACGAGGCGGCGGTAAGCATCGATGCCGTCAGCAAACAGTCCGACATCATCGGCACCATCGTGCAGACCATTCGCGGCATTGCCGATCAGACCAACCTGCTGGCCCTCAACGCCGCCATTGAAGCGGCCCGCGCCGGCGAGCATGGACGCGGCTTCGCGGTGGTGGCCGATGAAGTGCGCAGCCTGGCCGCACGCACCAGCCAGGCGACGGTGGAGATCGTCGAAGTGGTGCGCAAGAACCACGATTTGTCAGTGAGTGCTGTGTCGAGCATGCAGTCGAGCTTGAGTCGAACCGGGCTTGGGGTAGAGCTGGCGAATGAGGCGGGGGAGGTGATTCTGGAGATTCAACAGGGCTCGCGGCACGTGGTGGACGCCATCAGCCAGTTCAATTCGACCTTGCAGCTGAATTGATCGCGGCCAAATGCAAAGGGGCCCGGTAAGAGAGCCCCTTTTGTTCCGGCGCCATTAAAGCGAAGCAAGGAACTTGTCGACCACCTGGCTGCTGCCTTTATCGCTGCTGCCGTTGTCTTTCTCGGCCTGCGTCAGTTTCACCTTGTCCTGCATGCGCTCGGCGATCTCTTTGCCAATCGCCAATTGTTGCTCAGGAGGCATGGCATTTACCTGGTCTTCCGTCAGGCCCATCTCTTTCAGAATGCTGTCGCGCAAACGCTGTTCAGGCGTTTTGCTCATATAGTCCTTGAATTCGTCCGTGGCCGAGCCACTGCCGACCTTGTTCTGGGTGTCGGCCGGTACGCTTGCAGTCGTCGCCTGCAGATTCACGCGGGTCTTGGCGAACGCTTCATCAACGTTGTCACTGATTTTGCTGGCCTGGCTGACCTGTTGCGTGGCGAGTTGTGTGGCGGATGCCTGTACCTGCTCGCTGGCTTGCGCGGTTTGCGTCTGCACATTGTTTTGCAGCGCTTGCATCATGGCGCCTTGAAGGCCGCTCTGAAGTCCGGCAGCGGCGTCGGCGTTTGGATTTTCACCGGGCCGTTTGGGCAGTGGCGTCACCTGGTTTAATTTTGCACTGACCAGCATGATAAATAGACCTTGTAGGTATGGGCGGTACAGTGTGTTGAGCAAATAGTATGCCTATAAGATAAATATCTTATATATCAAATGCTTGGTTTGTTTTGTCCGGCGAGTATCGGACGTTTGCGGTCAAGCCTTGCCGCCAGGCGGCAGGGCTCGACCGCCGGGCCGTCAGCGATGCTCACTGGCACACGGAGGGCTCAAGGCAGGCCGTTGCAGCAATGCTTGAGAAAACCGGGGTGCTGCGCCAAACGCCTGAAATACTCATCGATGGCCGGGTAATCGGGGCGCTCGATCGGTGTCATCAACCAGCGATTGACCGACAGCCCGATGACGATATCGGCCAAGGTGAATGTTGGTCCGGCCACATAAGCCTTGGTGGTTGCCAGTTGATGTTCGAGGATGCCCATCTTCTGGTTCCAGTCGCGCACACTGACGTCCAGTCGATGCGGGTCCTGGAATTCCGGGTCCTTGCGCACCAGCGCCATGAACGCATGGCTCCATGACGGATTGAGCTCAATCGCCTGCCAATCCATCCACTGTTCCACCCGGGCCCGCGCGACCGGTTCGGTGGGCAGCAGTTCGGCATGGTGATGGTGGTGTTTGCCGGCCAGGTAGCGGCAGATGGTGTTGGATTCCCACAGCGCCCCGTTCTCATCGATGATCACCGGCACCTTTGCATTGGGATTGAGCCGCAGAAACTCAGGGCTGTGGGTCGAGGCAAAACCGCTGCCCCAATCCTCACGCTCGTAGGACAGGCCCAGTTCCTCGCACGTCCACAAGACTTTGCGGACGTTGATCGAAGAGGCTTTACCGAGGATCTTCAGTGCATGTTCCATGTTGCGACTCCGTTAACGAATTGGCGCGCTACGGGAGACTGGCAGGGTGCGGACCGGTTGGCGACATTCGTTGTTCTAAAAAGGTTAGTTGAAATCCGAAGGCCCATCCTTACGTGCTCTCGCGCACCTTCAACTCAAACCCCATGTCCTGCACCGGTTTGGCCACGGTGTTGCCGGCCATCAGCGTCAACATTTGCTCCGCCGCACGCCGACCGATTGCCTCGCGCGGGGTGTTGATGCTGCTCAGGCGCGGGACCATGTGTTCCGACATGGGCAGGTCGTTGAAGCCGAGAATCGCCACCTGCCCGGGGATCTTGATCCCGCAGCGCATGGCTTCAAGCAATGCACCCTGGGCCAGGTCGTCGTTGCCGAAGAAAATCGCATCGACATCCGGGTGACCGGCGAGCAGTTGCAGAAACAGTTCGCCACCGAGGCCGACCGAGGAGGCGCGTGGCGTCAGCACTTCCAGGTCCGGGTCATACAAACCGGCCTTTTGCAGGGCCTTGCGGAAACCTTCGCCGCGCAGCAGCGTGCGCTGGTCGAGTTGCGCACCGATGTAGGCCAGGCGCTTGCGCCCGCGGGACAGCAAGTGTTCGGCCGCCGTTTCGCCGGCAGCCAGTTGTGAAAAGCCTACGCAATTGACTCCGGCGGCGCTGTCGAGCTCCATCATGTAGACGCAGGGAATGTTGCTCGCTTCGATCATCCGCCGCGAACTTTCAGTGCGGTCGAAACCGGTCAGCAGCAAGCCGCGCGGCTGATAGGCCATGTAGTTGCGCAGCAGGTTTTCTTCTTCGTCGCGGGAATAGTGGAAGTTGCCGATCAGCACTTCGAAGCCCTTGGGGCGCAGCACCTGATGAATGGCTTCCAGGGTGTCGATGAATAACAGGTTGGACAGCGACGGCACCAACACCACCACCGAATGGCTCTGGGCCGAGGCCAGGGCGCGGGCAGCCGGGTTGACCACATAGTTGAGTTCGAGCGCCGCTTTCTGGACCTTTTCCACCAGTTCGGCGGCCACAGTGCTGACGCCGCGCAGGGCGCGCGAAGCGGTAATCGGACTGACGCCGGCCAGGCGGGCAACTTCGTTGAGGGTAGGGCGGCCAGTGGTTCGTGTGTTTTTATCGTTTTTGGTTGAGGTCATCGATGGCTTGCCAAACAAAATTCAAGGCACTAAGGTAGCGCTGTCTCGATGCAGCTGCAAATGCGTGAGCGAGGGTTTGCCTGATCCTCGCTTTTTGGTGTTGGGAACGAACATGCTGCAACCCACAAAAATGACAAGAAGGCGTCGGCAACTTCTACTTTTGGTCTAGTGTCATAACTGGCAAAGGTAGCGCTGTCTGCGCGCTGAGGTGTTACATGAATCATCCCATCACCGCCCTGGTCATCATGGGCGTTGCCGGTTGCGGCAAGACGTGCGTCAGCGAAGCCCTGTGCCAGCTCAGCGGCGCCACCGCCATTGAAGGCGACTCTTTTCACCCTGCCGCCAATATCGAAAAGATGAGCGCGGGTATCCCCCTGAACGATGAAGACCGTGCCGGCTGGCTCGACAGCCTGTGCGCTGAATTGCGCCGTGTCGACGCCCTGGGCCAGCGCCCGGTCCTGACGTGCTCGGCGCTCAAGCACATTTACCGCGAGCGCCTGCGCAGCGCCTTGCCGGGCCTGGGCTTCGTGTTCCTTGAACTGACCCCTGAAGTCGCCGCCGACCGTGTCTCCCACCGGCCGGGCCACTTCATGCCGTCGACCTTGATCGACAGCCAGTTCGCCACCCTCGAGTCCCCCGTCGGCGAGCCCTTGACCCTGGCCCTCGATGCGTCGACCCACAGTGTCGATGAGTTGGCCGTGCAGGCGCACCACTGGTGGCTCGGGCACGGCCTGAAGCGTGCCGGCTAATTTTGCTTCTAGAGATAGCGCTGTCCTTATGGCTTTCGAATTACCCGCTTCAATAACAACAACAACCAGGAGACACCCCTAATGTTTGGCATGTCCCACGAGACGTTCCTGCTGCTCGATGCAGTGGTCACGGTGATCGGGCTTATCGTTCTGATCACCAAGTTCAAGTTGCATCCCTTTCTTGCCCTGATCATCGCCGCCGCCTTCCTCGGGCTGACCTCCGGCATGCCGATCGGCACCATCATCAAGGCGTTCCAGGACGGCTTCGGTGGCGTGCTCGGTTTCGTCGGGATCATCCTCGCGCTGGGCACCATGCTCGGCAAAATGATGGCCGAGTCGGGCGGGGCGGACCAGATCGCCCAGACCCTGATCCGCGCCTTCGGCAAGGACAAAGTGCAGTGGGCCATGATGTTCGCCGCGTTCCTCGTGGGCATCCCGCTGTTCTTCGAAATCGGCTTCGTGCTGCTGATTCCGCTGGTGTTCATCGTTGCCCGGCGTACCGGCGTGTCGATCATCAAGATCGGCATCCCGCTGCTGGCCGGTCTGTCCGCCGTCCACGGCCTGGTGCCACCGCACCCGGGGCCGCTGCTGGCGATCGGCGTGTTCGGCGCCGACATCGGTAAAACCATTCTGTATGGCCTGATCGTGGCGCTGCCTACCGCGATCATTGCCGGCCCGATCTACGGTACGTTCATTGCCAAGCACATCCCTGGCCATCCGAACCAGGAGTTGGTGGATCAACTGGCACGCGAAACCGATTCGGCTGAACTGCCGAGCTTCGGCATCACATTGGTGACCGTGCTGCTGCCGGTGTTCCTGATGCTGCTCAAGACGTTTGCCGACGTGGTGCTGCCCGATGGCAACATCTTCCGCTCCTTCATGGACCTGATCGGTCACCCGATCTCGGCGTTGCTGCTGGCCTTGCTGCTGTCGCTGTACACCTTCGGCTACAAGCAGGGCATCGGTTCCAGCCAAATGATGAAATGGCTGGACGCGAGCCTGGCGCCGACCGCCGCGATCATTCTGATCATCGGTGCCGGCGGTGGCTTCAAGCAGATGCTGGTGACCAGCGGTGTGGGTGACGTGATCGGCCACATGGCGGTGAACGCACAGATCTCGCCGATCCTGCTGGCGTGGCTGGTGGCGGCGGTGATCCGCATCGCGACCGGTTCGGCGACCGTGGCGACCATCACTGGCGCGGGCATCGTGGTGCCGGTGGTGGGGATGATTCCGGGCGTGAACCGTGAGCTGCTGGTGTTGGCCACCGGTGCCGGTTCGTTGATCCTGTCCCACGTCAACGACGCCGGCTTCTGGCTGGTGAAGCAGTACTTCAACATGACCGTGGCAGAAACCTTCAAGACCTGGACCGCGATGGAGACCATCCTGTCGGTGGTGGGCCTGGGCTTCATTCTGCTGTTGTCGTTGTTCGTTTAAGCGCACCACAAAACCAAATGTGGGAGCGAGCCTGCTCGCGATGGCGGACTTACATTCAACATCTTCGTTGAATATAAGCCCTCATCGCGAGCAGGCTCGCTCCCACAGTGTTTTGTATTAGCTGGTGGCCTTTGGTGCCACCCCATCGGCCCGGAACATCCCGCGAATGCCGCGAACAGCCTGACGAATCCGGTCCTGGTTTTCGATCAGCGCAAAGCGCACGTGATCGTCCCCGTACTCACCAAAGCCCACGCCTGGCGAGACACAGACCTTGGCTTCGGCCAGCAGTTTCTTGGCGAACTCCAGCGAACCCAGATGGGCATAAGCCTCGGGAATCTTGGCCCAGACGTACATCGACGCCTTCGGATTCTCGACCATCCAGCCCAGCTCATGCAGGCCTTTGACCAACACGTTACGGCGCTGGCGGTATTGCTCGGCGATGTCGAGCACGCATTGCTGGTCGCCTTCGAGCGCCGCAATCGCTGCGACTTGCAGCGGGGTGAAGGTGCCGTAGTCGTGATAACTCTTGATCCGCGCCAGGGCGTTGACCAGTTCCGGGTTGCCGACCATGAAACCGATGCGCCAGCCCGCCATGTTGTAGCTCTTGGACAGGGTGAAAAACTCCACCGCAATGTCCTTGGCGCCCGGCACCTGCATGATCGACGGGGCTTTCCAGCCGTCGTAGACGATGTCGGCGTAGGCCAGGTCATGCACCACCAGCACGTCGTACTGCTTGGCGAGTGCGATCACCCGTTCGAAGAAATCCAGCTCCACACATTGTGCGGTGGGGTTGGACGGGAAGCCGAGGATCATCATTTTCGGCTTCGGAATCGAACCCCGGATAGCCCGTTCCAGTTCGGCGAAGAAATCCACGCCCGGCACCAGCGGTACCGAACGCACCTGGGCGCCGGCAATCACGGCACCGTAGATGTGAATCGGGTAGCTGGGGTTCGGCACCAGCACGGTGTCGCCCTGGTCGAGGGTCGCCAGCATCAAATGCGCCAGGCCTTCCTTGGAGCCGATGGTGACAATGGCTTCGGTTTCCGGGTCGATGTCGACCTCGTAGCGATCCTTGTACCAGTTGGAAATCGCCCGGCGCAGGCGCGGAATACCCTTGGACGTCGAGTAGCCATGGGTGTCTTCGCGCTGGGCGACGGTCACCAGTTTCTCGACGATGTGCGGCGGCGTGGCGCCGTCGGGGTTGCCCATGCTCAAGTCGATGATGTCTTCGCCACGACGACGGGCAGCCATCTTCAGCTCGGCGGTGATGTTGAAAACGTAAGGAGGGAGTCGATCTATGCGCGCAAAGCGGCGCGGCGAACCTTGTTCGGCCATTGTTGCCTCGGATAACGTAAGCGCCCGGAACCGTCCGAGCGACGCTGGTCACTGCGGTGACCTGTGCGGAATGTACGGTCAGCTGTGGCAGACTGTCCAGCCTCCATGTAAACAAATTTTTCCGAAGGAATTGGGACGATGGAATTCACCAGTGGCTTTTTGCTGAGTCTTTCGCTGTGCCTGGACATTGGCGTGGCCAATATCGCCATGATCACCCTGGCGATGCAGCGCGGCTATTTTCAAGGCTTTGCTCTGGGCCTGGGGACCTGCGTCGGCGACCTGATCTACGCGGTGCTGGCACTGGCGGGCATGACGGTTTTGCTGCAGTACGAAACCGTGCGTTGGGTGCTGTGGATCGGTGGTTCGGCGTTGCTGGTGTATTTCGCGGCGAAGATGATTTATTCGGCGATCCACCATGAAGCGTTGATGGCCGAAACGGTCGAGGTGGGGCAGAACTCCCATCGCAAAGAGTTTTTTCGCGGGATCTTCCTCGCCATGTCCTCGCCCAGCGCGATTCTCTGGTTCGCCGCCGTGGGCGGCACGTTGATCGCACGATCCGGCGGCGGTGGCCCGCTCAGTTCGGCGCTGTTCCTCGGCGGTTTTCTCTGCGCCGGTTTGCTGTGGTCCGCCGGCCTGTGCTTTGCCGCAAGCCATGGCGGCAAGTTGCTCGGCGACAAGTTGCTGCGGTACTCCTATATGGCATCTGCGGCGATCTTCTGCTATTTCGCGGTGTACGTGATCCTTTCCGGCTATAACGAGTTTGTCGGTGCGGCTGCCGTCGAGCAGTTGCACGCACTGTAAGTGGGCGAAACGGGTTTGGCTTCTATACTCCCAGCCGAACCCATTTTTCCTTCCAGGAGTCGAGTCATGGATGAGCAAAAAAGCGTCGAATTGTTGGAACCGCGCTTTGAACACGGACACTTCCTGCTGATTGCAGGGCTTGGCGCTCCCTTCACCCAGCAGACCACCGCAGGCATTCCCGCGCTTTGGGAAAAATTCAGTCCCCACATCGGCAACGTGCCGGGTCAAAAGGGTGAAGTCACCTACGGCGTCTGCTGCAATTTCGATGGCAAGGGTGGCTTTGATTACATCGCCGGGGTCGAGATCAGCAAGCTCGACGATTTGCCCGAGCAATACCGCTGGGTTGAAATTCAGCCGCAGTATTACGCCGTGTTCGAGCATAAAGGGCCGCTGGAATCCTTGCCCCAGACTTTTCGGTACATCTACGAGACCTGGCTGCCGCAGTCCGGGCATCAGGCGGCGGACGCCCCGGAATTCGAACGCTACAGTGAAGACTTCAACCCCAGGCTCAACACCGGAACACTGGAAATCTGGCTGCCGATCAAGGCCTGATCAGCCGCATCGAGAGACGTATCGACGATTCGTCTCTCGATGTCACGGGGAGGCTGATTTATGATCCCCGGCTTTCCCATCGCTGATTCCGAGTTGCCATGAACACCGTCATCCGTCACGTCACGCCCGCCGACCTGGACCGTTGCTACGCCATCGAAACCATAGCCTACGAGGGCGACGAAGCCGCGACCCGCGAAAAAATCGCCACCCGCATCGCCACCTGGCCCGAGGGTTTCATCGTCGCCGAAGTGGACGGCGTGGTGGCCGGCTTCATCAATTCCGGTGCGGCATTTGAAGTTGAAATGTCGGACGAAGCGTTCAAGGAACTGATCGGCCACGACCCGGCCGGGCCCCATGTGGTGATCATGTCAGTGGTGGTGCATCCGGATTTTCAGGGGCAGGGCCTGGCCAAGCGTTTGATGGGCGAGTTCATCGAGCGCATGCGCGCACTGGGCAAGGCCAGCATCAACCTGATGTGCAAGGAGCGGCATATCCCGCTGTACGCCGGGTTCGGCTTTGCCTACGTCAAGCCATCGGCGTCGGACCATGGCGGCATGGCGTGGCATGAGATGGTGCTCAGTCTCTAAAATTTTGCACAAAACCTGTGGGAGCGGGCTTGCCCGCGATGGACTTAAGAACACCGCGTTTAACCGGTAAACACGCGTTATCGTTATCGACCATCGTCGGAACGCCGCCCGGAGCGAGCTCGCTCCTACAGGTGCGTGGCGCACCTAGAACATCATTCCCATCCGCCGTTCATAGCCAATCCGCCCCTTGTACGCCTCGCCGCTGTCGACAAAACCATATTTGGCGTACAGGGCAATGGCCGCGGCGTTGTCTGCATCCACCGACAACTCCAGCCCGCGAATTTCCGGCCAGGCCTGGCGGGCCACTTCGGCCAAGTCTTGCAGGCAAGCCTTTCCATAGCCCTTGCCCTGGGCGCGCTGATCGACCTGCAAGGCATGCAGGGTGGCGCTGTGTTCGTCGGCCCAGGCGGGTAATACCGGTGGGCGTTTGAGCAGCAGGAAGGCCACGGGGATCGCGTCGGCCAACAGGGCAAATCCTTTGACGCCGGGGCCGGGTCGGGACAGCAGGGTGTGCAATGCACCGTGGATGTCACCGCAAAACCTGATTTGTTCCGGATGCACTTCGATGGCCTCGACCTGCTGGCGCTGCAGCGCATTGAGGCTTTCGTAAGGCACGAGTCGGGTTGTCACTGGAGTGTCCTTTTTCCAACGGAAATGAGCCTCGGATTCTAGCGAGTTTGCGTTCATGGATTATTTTTATTTCGGCTGTCGATTGGATGGATCGCCAGACGACTAAGGGTGTCTTCACAATAAAAACCACGGAGAACCACCATGAACGCCACCCACGAAATCCAGACCCTGATCGACACCTACCGTCAGGCGGTCATCGCCAAGGATGTCGAGAAAATCATGGCCCTGTATGCCGAGGACATCGTCTCCTATGACGCGGTCAAGGCGCTGCAGTTTCGCGGCAAGGCCGCCTACCGCGCGCATTGGCTCGAATGCATGGAAATGTGCCAGGGCCCGCACACTTTTGACTTCGACCAGATGAACATCGTGGCTGATGAACACATCGCCTTTGCCCATTGGCTGGCCCACTGCGGGGGCACCAATGACAAGGGTGAAACCCAGGCGTGCTGGATGCGCGTGACGGCCTGCTACCGGCGCGAGGCCGGACAATGGCGCATCGTCCACGAACACTGGTCGGCGCCGTTCGACATGATGAGCGGTACGGCCCTGTTCAATCTGGAACCCTGACCGGCGGGCAGTTGATCGGGAAGACGCGCCAAACGGCCGATTCACGGCCATAGTTGATCTTCGACCCTGGAGAAGCTCATGAAATATTTATGCCTGGTCTACAGCGACGAGCACCTGCTGCATGCGTTGCCGGAAAGCCCAAAGGACGCCGAGTGCATGGCGTACGCCGAGTCGATCCAGGGCAGTGGCCGAATGGTCGCCGCCGAGGCGCTGGAATCGGTGCAGACCGCCACCACCGTGCGCATGCGCAACGGCAAGCTGTCGATCACCGACGGCCCGTTCGCCGAAACCAAGGAGCAACTGGCCGGCTTCTACCTGATCGACGCCAAGGACCTCAACGAAGCCATCCAGGTCGCCGGTGACATTCCGGCGGCCCGGGTCGGTTGTGTCGAAGTGCGCCCCGTTCGCCAGTTGAACCCTTGAAATGACGGTGTCGGTCAAGGAGCGCGTCGAGCAGGTCTATCGTGAAGAGTCGCGACGGATTCTGGCGACACTGATCCGCTTGCTCGGCGATTTCGACCTCGCCGAAGAGGCCCTGCATGAGGCGTTTTTCATTGCAGTCGAGCGCTGGCAGCGGGACGGTGTGCCGGACAATCCGCGGGCGTGGCTGGTGTCCACCGGACGCTTCAAAGCCATTGATGTGTTGCGCCGGCGCGCCCGCTTCGCCGCGTCTCGTCCGCTGTTGATCGCGCAACTGGAAGAACTGGAGCAGGCCGACTGGAGTGACGAGGACGTGGAAGACGACCGCCTGCGGCTGATTTTTACCTGCTGTCACCCGGCACTGGCGGCGGACGCCCAGGTGCCGCTGACCCTGCGGGAAGTCTGCGACCTGACCACGGAAGAAATCGCCCGGGCCTTCCTCTCGGCGCCGGCCACCATCGCCCAGCGCATCGTGCGCGCCAAGTCGAAAATCCGTGACGCGAAAATCCCTTATCAGGTGCCGACCCTGGCGGAACTGCCCGAACGCCTCGACAGCGTGTTGCGGGTGATTTACCTGGTGTTCAACGAAGGTTATTCGGCGTCCATCGGCGCGCTGGTGACCCGCGAAGAGTTGACCCGTGAAGCCATTCGACTCGGGCGTTTGCTCATGGAGCTGTTGCCGGAGCCGGAGGTGATGGGGCTGCTGGCGCTGATGCTGTTGCACGAATCGCGGCGCCCGGCGCGCACGTCCTCTGGTGGCGAGTTGATCTTGCTGGATGAGCAGGACCGAACGTTGTGGGACAGCCAGATGATCGCCCAAGGTTGTGCGTTGGTGGAGCGGGCGCTGGGCACGCGGCGATTCGGCCCCTATTGCCTGCAAGCGGCGATTGCGGCGGTGCATGCCGAAGCACCGTCGGTGGAGCAAACCGACTGGGCGCAGATTGTCGGGCTGTATGACGTGTTGCTGCGCGCCGTACCTTCGCCGGTGATCGAGTTGAACCGTGCAGCGGCCCTGTCGAAGCGGGACGGGCCGCTGGCGGGGTTGGCGCTGGTCGAGGCGATTCTGGAGCGTGGTGAGTTGCAGGATTACCACTTGGCCCATTCGGCGCGGGCGGAATTTTGTCGGCAGTTGGGGCGGGTGGAGCAGGCGCGGCAGGCGTATGAGCGGGCGCTGGAGTTGACCCGGCAGGAGCCGGAGCGGCGGTTTATCCGGGGGCGGCTCAAGGGGTTGAGGTGATGTGGGTGTATCGGCGGCCTCTGGGCCGACCGGGTTTTGGTTTGGTTGTGTACATATCCGTTGTTGCGGTGATGGCGGCTGGCGGTTTCGCCCTTACGGCGAGTCCCTTTTGTCAAACGCCACAAAAGGAACCAAAAGGTCTCGCCCCGAGCGTCCGGCCCCTCGCTAAGGCTCGGGGTTCCTTCGCTGCGGTATCCATCCGGGGACACTGCCCTCCGGTCTGCTTCGCTTCGACCTGCATGCAGCGTGTTCGACTGCGTCGAACGGCGCTACGCGCCACTCCCCGGATGCACACTTCCACTCAGCCTCCCGAAGGGGCGGGTGGATCAAGATCAAGAGCTGCAGGCGAGCTAACGCTCGGCCTGATGAGTGGAGAAGAGCGGGTGGGGGCGCCGCCTTGCTTCTCTGTGGGAGCGAGCTTGCTCCGGGCGGCGTTCCGACGAAAAACGTCCGGGCAACGCGGTCATTCAGCCAGACCGCGTCATCGTTGACGACCATCGCGAGCGGGCTCCCACTGGTTCCGCGCAGCGCCGAAGGACTCTCACTCCAGCATCTTGCCCAGCAACCAACTGCCCGCCGGTCCCGGTGGGTGCAGTCGCGACCACAGGGCATCGACCGACACCGTCTTCGGCCAGCCACGCACCGGCAGCTCCTGCAAGGTGCCTGGACCGAAGCGCTCCACCAGCCAGCGTGGCAATGGCGCCCAGCCGAATCCGCCCTGGGCCATTTCCAGCAGCATCAAATAACTCGGCGCCGACCAGACGCGACCCTTCGCCCGGCTTTCGTATGGATTGACGATGGTTGCCAGGCGCAATTCACGGTGCTGCTGCAGTACGTCCTGATCAATGTATTGCAGCGCTGCCAGCGGGTGTTCGGGGGAGGCGAACAGCGCGATGTCCGTGCGTTCATCCACCGTCGAGCTGACCAGGTCCGGCGGGTAGCTGTCCTGCATTTCGGCGAAGGCCACCTGTGCCCGACCGCTCTGTACCAGGGCCACCAGGTCCTCGCATTCGGCGATCAGGCATTCGAGTTCCAGGTCGGGATAACGCTGATCGAATGCACTGAGTGCCGCTTCGAAGCGATCGGACTGGTAGGTGTCGGACAGTGCCACGGTCAGTTTCGCCTCGACCCCTTGGGACAGTTGGCTGGCCGCCATTTCCAGGCGGCTGGTGGCGGCCAGAATGTCCTCGGCGCGCTGCAACATCACGTACCCGGCCGGGGTGAGCGTGGGTTTGCGGGTGGTGCGGTCGAACAGCGTCAGGTTGAGGTCGATTTCCAGACTGGCCACCGCCGCGCTGACGGTCGACTGACTGCGACCCAATTTACGCGCCGCAGCGGAAAACGAGCCTTGGGTCGCGGCCTGGACGAAGGCCTGCAACACTTCTTGGGAGGCCATGAACTATCGCCTTGATCGATGGTTATTGGTTATGAAGTATCGGTGCGAGGCAGGATCATGGCAACCATCGTCACTCAAGGAGTCAGGCCATGAGCGCCAACAAATCCATCACTGAGCGTATTTTCCAGGCCATCGGTTTCGAATTGCTGGCCATCCTGATCTGCACCCCCTTGCTGGCGTTGATCATGGACAAGCCGATGCTCGACATGGGCGTCGTGACCCTGGTCATGGCCGCCCTGGCCCTGGCGTGGAACGTGGTGTTCAACGGCTTCTTCGATCGGATGCTCAAGCGCCTGGCCATTGCGCACAACGCCTGGGTCCGTGTGGTGCATGCACTGTTGTTCGAAGGTGGGCTGGTGGCCCTCGGCGTACCGCTGATTGCCTGGTGGCTGAACATCAGCCTGTGGCAGGCATTTTTGCTGGATATCGGGGTGCTGCTGTTTTTCCTGCCGTACACCTACCTGTACCACTGGGTGTATGACGTGGTGCGCGAGCGCATGGTCATTCGTGAAAGCTGCGGCGCATAAACGACGAGAGCGAGCTGGCTCGCGAAAGGGTCAACGATTCAACGTCATTGTTGAAGGTCAGACCGCATTCGCGAGCCAGCTCGCTCCCACAGGTTTTGTGTCAGGTCCCGGTCCGGGTATCAGACGTGGAAGTAACCTACGCAGGAATCGAACGGCAGACGCTTGAGTTCGATCTTGTTCAGGTCCAGCACTTCACGCAGGGCTTTGGTTTCGCCCGGGAAGTTGCGGTAGGCGACTTCGTCGAGCACTACGATTGCGCCTTTAGGCATGTACGGCAGGAAGGTTTCCAGCGCGACTTTGGTCGACTCGTACAGGTCGGTGTCGAGAATCAACATGGCCACGACCAGATCAGGACGGGTCTTGACCCACTCAGGCACGGTCTTGACGATGTCACCCTTGACCAGTTCGCAGCGCGGGATGCGGTTGACCGGGCGCAGCAGGTCGTTGGCGTCGATCATGTCCTGGATCAGCGACTGGTCGGTGTCGGAGAACATGGTCTCGTTGACGTCGGCCGGGTCTTCGTTCTTGTCGATGCTCTGGAAGCCTTCGAAGGTGTCGAAGCCGATGATCGAGCGGTTGATCGCGTAGGGTTCCAGGATCATCGACAGGTGCATGTAGAGCATCAGCGAGTTGCCCTTGTACACGCCGCACTCGATGATCGCGCCCGGTACTTCGGCCACTTTCTTGAACAGCTCCATGCGCGACAGCGCAGCGGTCACGCCGATGCGGTTGGCGAAGACGAACGGTGCATCGGCGACGTATTCGGCATCGACCCGTTTGAGGACGTTGGCACGGGTTTCGTTGTACTGGGCCTCGGCAGGCGTGATGCGACGCTTGGTCATTGGTCGATTCCTTGGAAATTCGAAAAGTCGTGGGCGTGGAAATAGTCTTTGAAGCCTGCGCCGACATCCGGGCACGCGCTGTCGACGTTGATGGCGCCGCGCTGGTGCTTGAGGTCGTCGAGGTGCATCAGGCGGAAGTCCACGCTGAAGCGGGTTTGATTGGTGTGGTTGGCCACGGTGCCGTGCAGGTGCGAGCCAGAGAAGATCAGCATCTCACCGGTGTTGCCGGCGATGCGCACTTCAGAAGTGCTATTGATCTCTTCCAGTGGCACCGGGTGCACCCGGACTTCCTCCTTGAGGTTGTCCTTGGCCTTGTGGCGTTGATTGTTGATCCAGTCGTTGAGGCTCCATTGGCTGGAGGTGTTCTTCACCGGTACGTCGAAGTAGCCGGCGTTGATCATCATGGTCTGGTCGGGGCTGATGGTGTGCACCGGCATCCAGGTGTTGATCTGGCAATCGACGCTGCCGTACCACGTGTCGCGATGCGGCTTGTAGGCGTAGCTGACCCCGGCGTGCAGGTAGTCATAGTTGGGCACCACGCGAATGCGCGGCACGTCGAAAATGTATTCGCGCGGGTCGACGCCGATCTCGTCGATGAACGACAGGATCAATTCCTTGACGCGTTGGCTGTTGGTGAACTGGCCCTTGAGGCGCGTCACCAGAACCACGAATTCTTCCACCGGCATCAGCGTGTGCAGCGCCTGGTGATGGGTCTCGCCGTCGAAGGCGGCGGTGATGCTGTCCTGGGCGAACGCGCACAGATCCTTGGCGGCGCGCAGATGAGTGTTCAGGAAGATGTCGCCGGCATAGATGGCTTCTTTGAAGTCAGCTTTGTGTTGAAGCTGATTGATGTACAGATTCACGAATTCGCTCCTGAATGCATCGAGTCTTTTATAAGTCGGCATCACGCTAGCAAACTGAAGGGCTGCTGGACGTGTGGCGCGTCAACAAAACGTAAGCTCCCGGGCTTGTGAGCAAATGCCGTGCCGTCGGACAAAAAAAATCCCGGCTCAGGATCGGGCCGGGACGGTTGAAACAACAATCGAATCAGAACAACTGCGTGAACAACCAGTACAGGCTGCCCGACAGCACAATGGCCGCCGGCAAGGTCAGTACCCAGGCCATCAGCAGGTTGCGGATGGTCCTCATCTGCAGGCCGCCACCATTGGCGACCATGGTCCCGGCCACACCGGAAGACAGCACGTGCGTGGTCGAAACCGGCAAACCGAACATGTCGGCGGCGCCGATGGTCAGCATGGCCACGGTTTCCGCCGAGGCGCCCTGGGCATAGGTCAGGTGGGTCTTGCCGATCTTCTCGCCAACCGTCACCACGATCCGTTTCCAGCCGACCATGGTGCCCAGGCCGAGGGCGATGGCCACCGCGATCTTCACCCATAGCGGGATGAAGCGTGTCGAGTTATCGATCTGCTGCTTGAACAGTTGCAGCTTGCCGCTGGTGTCGGCGTCGAAGTTGCCGAGCTTGTTCTTGTCCATCAGGCGAATGGTTTCGCTGGTCAGGTACATGTCGTTGCGCACGTTGCCCACGGCTTCGGCGGGGACTTTCGACAGCGAACCATACCCCTTGACCTCGGCGCCAATGCTACCGGTCAGCGCGGCGAGCGCCGGCACCAATTGCGGCGTGGCGTCCTTGCTGCGCACGTAGTCGGACAGCACCGCCCGTGGGTCGGCCGGCGCGGGTTGCGGTGCATTTTTGACCAGTGCTTGCTGGGTGACTTCGGCCACGGCCGCGAATTGCAGGGCCTGGTCGGCCGGCATGGTGCGGTTCAGGGCGTAAGCCATTGGCAGGGTGCCGACCAGGATCAGCATGATCAGGCCCATGCCTTTCTGACCGTCGTTGGAGCCGTGGGCGAAGGACACGCCGGTGCAGGTCACGATCAGCAGACCGCGAATCCACCAGGGTGGCGGGGTCTGACCTTTCGGCTCCTTGTACAGCGCGCGGTTTTTCACGAACGCGCGCAGGGCCAGCAACAGCAACGCGGCGCAGCCGAAGCCGACCAGTGGCGAGAGCAGCAATGCATAACCGATCTTGATCGCTTGCGCCCAATCCACGCCGCTGGTGCCATCGCGGCCGTTCATCAGTGCGTTGGCCACGCCCACGCCGATGATCGAGCCGATCAGGGTGTGCGACGAAGACGCTGGCAGGCCCAGCCACCAGGTGCCGAGGTTCCACAGGATCGCCGCGATCAGCAGGGCGAAGATCATCGCAAAACCAGCGGACGAGCCGACCTGCAGAATCAATTCCACCGGCAACAGGGCGATGATGCCGAAGGCCACCGCGCCGCTGGACAGCAACACGCCGAGGAAGTTGAAGAAACCGGACCAGACCACTGCGACGTTCGGCGGCAATGAGTTGGTGTAAATCACGGTGGCCACCGCGTTGGCGGTGTCGTGGAAACCGTTGACGAATTCAAAGCCCAGAGCGATCAACAGCGCGACGCCCAGCAGCAGAAACGGCGTCCAGGTGGTCACCACCGTGCCGAGTTCGTTCATGTCGCGCATCAGGCTGTAGGCGGTGAACAGCAAGCCGATGGCCAGTACCGCAAAAAATACGACGATGGTGAACAAGCCGGGTTTTTTGTCCAACTGCGGTTTTGCACTACTGGCAGGGGCCTGAGCGGCAGTGAAAGTGGGCGTAGCCATACCGGACATTCCTGAGGATGGAAGGAGTACCGGTCATGATCGTTGCCAATTGTTACAGGGAGGCTGCTTTGGATCAGTGTTTAGGTGTTTCGTGGGTCGTTTATCTGAAACCCGGACAATCCTGAGGTTGTACAAAAACCTGTGTCGGGTGATGAAGGGAGTGTCAATAATCCTTGCGCTTGCGAAACGCCCAGCGTCCGGCGATCAGGGTAAAAGTCGCGACCAGCGCCACCAGAATCCAGAACCCTTCGGGGTCCTGGGCAAGTGGCACCCCACCGACGTTCATGCCGAAGAAGCCGGCAATGATGTTGATCGGCAATGCCAGTACCGTCACCACGGTCAAGGTGAACAGCGTGCGGTTGCTTTGTTCGTTGAGGTTGGCGGCGATCTCCTCCTGCAGCAGCTTGATCCGTTCGCCCAGCGCCGTGAGGTCGTTGATGATCAACGCGAACTCCTCGGTGGATTTGCGCAGCTCTTTCACGTCTTCCTTTTGCAGCCAGGTCGGGGGGCGATTGAGCAGGCGCAGCAACGACCCCGGTTCCAGCGCCAGCAGCCGTTGCAAGCGCACCAGCACCCGACGGTTGGCGCCCAGCTCGGCACGGTTGGTCGACAGGCGCGAGGAGAGTAATTCGTCTTCGACCTGATCGACACTCTGGCTGGTCTTGCGCACGATCTGGGTCAGCACTTCACCCTGATCGCGCAGCAGGTGCACCAGCAGTTCCAGCGGCGAGCGAAAGCGTTCGCCGGCCTTCACCGAAGAGCGCAGCTTGTCCACCGAGTGCAGCGGTTGCAGGCGTGCGCTGATGATCAGCCGACTGCGCACGCAGACCCACAGCGTCGAGACATCCGACGAGACCATGCTGCTGAGGTTGAACACCACGTCGTTGACCACCGCCAGCAAGGCCGAGTCGACATGCTCGATACGCGTCGAGCGCGAGCCTTCGTGCAAGGCCTCGAAAAACTCTTCGGGTAATTCCAGATGGCTTTTCATCCAGCGCTCGCACGCGGCATGGGCCAGATTCAAATGCAGCCAGAGGAACTCGTCGCTGTCGTCCGGTTGCTTCAGGCATTGCAGCGCCCTGGCCGAATCGATCTGGCGACCGCGCTCACCAGGACGAAAACTGAAGCCGTAAAGCAAGCCGAACAGATCCGGATCGCGATGGCTTTGATCGATGCTGTGGTTCATGAGTGCTCGCAAGGTGAGGCGCCTGCTGCGGGTTTTACAGGTTCACTTGAGCCGCATCATCGCAAGCGTTGATGACGTTTTTGTGACGGCAAAGTGAACGCAAACGATTGCTCGGCCGATGGTCGGATTTCCCTAAAGAACCGCTCTGGCACGCCGATGTTGCTTGGGGTAAGTTGCGCGCCTTCGGCCAGAAGCCGACGCCGCAGACATGGATGTCCGGAGACCTTTCACGCCTGAACCGGGCGTGCTTCATTCCTGTCATGAGTACCGTCCGATGTTTTTGCAAAAGTCCCTGAGAGCGCAAATTCTCGCCCTGCTGAGCGGCAGCCTGATTGCGATGTTGCTGATCGCGCTGGCCTGCTTTCACTTTTTGTCCAGCGGTGTCCAGAGCTACGCCAACCTGATCGAGGGGCCGTTGCACACGTCGCAACTGATCGATGAAGCCAACCTGCAATTCAAGGTGCAGGTGCAGGAGTGGAAAAACGTCCTGCTGCGTGGCAAGCAACCGGCGGACCTGGACAAGTACTGGAAGCAGTTCCAGGAGCGTCAGGGCGATGTGCAGAACATTCTCGGCGAACTGGCCGGGCAGCAGGGCATCGAGCCGCAACTGAAATCCCGCATCGAACGGCTGCGCGACGAGCATCGCCAACTGGGCGCCGCGTATCAGAAGGGCCGCGATGCCTATCTCGCGGCGGGGGCCGATCCCACTGCCGGTGACACCGCAGTCAAGGGTGTGGACCGCGCGACCAGCGATCAGATGAGCGAATTGGTCAGCGAGTTGCGCCAGCAGGGTGTAGAGCAATCGAAACAGCTCAGCGCCAGTGCCGATCGCACCGTGTTGCTGGGGATCATCGTGATGCTGGCGTCGGGGTTGCTGATCGGTCTGTTGAGCCTGTGGCTGATCAACCGCAACCTGGTCGAGCCGATTCGCCAATTGATCGAATACGTGGCGCAACTCAGTCACGGCAAATTCGCCGAGCGCGTGGCCAGCAACCGTCAGGATGAATTGGGCAAACTGGCGATGGCGGCCAATACCTTGCGCGATTTCCTCGCTGAGACCTTCAGCCGCTTGCAACGCAGTGCCTCGGATCTGGAAAGCGCCAGCGGCGAGCTCAATTCGATTGCGACCGTGATGGCCGGCGGCACCAACGAGCAGTTCAACCGCACCGATCAGGTGGCCACAGCGATGAACGAAATGTCCGCCACCGCCCAGGAAGTCGCCCGCCATGCCGCCGATGCCGCACGGGCCGCCGACGACGCCGACCAGTCCGCGCAGCAGGGCGAGAAAGTCATGCAGGGCACCATCGACACCATCACCCGGATGCGCGGCGAAATCGACAACACCGCCACGGTTATTCGTCAGCTGGAAACCGACAGCGGGCGCATCGGCAAGGTATTGGAAGTGATTCGCGGCATCGCCGAACAGACCAACCTGCTGGCGCTCAACGCCGCGATTGAAGCCGCTCGCGCTGGAGAGGCCGGACGCGGTTTTGCCGTGGTGGCCGATGAAGTGCGCAGCCTGGCCCAGCGCACGGCGGCGTCGATCATCGAAATCAACCAGATTATCCAGACCGTGCAGAGCGGTGCAGTGGATGCGGCCCAGGCGATTGAAAGCGGTCAGTCGCGCAGTGAGGAAAGCGTTCAGCAGGTCACCGAGGCCGGTGCCATGCTCGAGCGCATCACCCTGGCCGTGGAAGCGATTCGCGACATGAACCGCCAGATTGCCACCGCCGCCGAAGAGCAGACGTCCGTCGCCGAAGACATCTCGCGCAATCTGACGGAGATCACCAGCATCGCCAGTACCAACCTGGACAACGTGCAACGCACCGAAGCGGCGAGCAACAACCTGCACGGGTTGTCGGGGGAGTTGAACGAGGTGACAGCGCGTTTGAGCGCGTAATGAAAACGGCTGTGTATCGGTTCGCTTACCGAGTCGGTACACAGTCGATCTCAAGCGTTGGCTCGGCGTGTCGATGAGGGAGGGGACTTCGAACCACTTTGGATAACGCCCATGGTCAGCATCACATCCGTTTCAATCACCCAGCCACCGTCGAGCACGGCGACCACTTCGACTAGCGCCACGAGCACTGAAGACACCTCCACCGCGGCCGCGACCTCGACATCGACTTCAAGCGATGACACCAAGGTTTCCGCTGGCGGCACACAGGCATCGGGTAGCAGCAGCTCCAGCAGCAGCGAAGAGTCCGACTCGGTCAAAGAACTGCGCAAGCAGATCGCCGAGCTGCAAAAGCAATTGCAGGAACAACAGCAGCAACTGCAAGCGGCCCAGGCCAAGCAGGAAAGCGCCGATGCCAAGGCGGCTGATGTGGCGGCGGCTCAGGCGCAGATAGCGACGACCTCTGCCTCATTGCAAACCGCCACCGCATCGCTGCTGCAAGCGTTGCAGGAAGAGGGCGGCAGCACGTCCGGTTCGCTGGTCAGCACATCGGCGTGAACTGAAAACGCACAAAAGCCGCACGATGGTCAGGTCGTGCGGCTTTTGTGCGTGTCGCGGTTACTTGTCTTGCTTGTTCTTCAGGACCTTGCCGGTGGCGGCATCGATGTCCACATCCCACTCGACGTTCTGCTTGTCGCGCAGTTCGATCTCATACTCGAAACCGTTGAAATGGTTATCCAGCTCGGTCTTGGTGATCGATGCACCCGGGTGCAGGTCCAGGGCGATTTTGTTCAGCTCTTCCAACGGCTTGATCTTGCCGTCCTTGACCAGTTGCGGGATCTCGTCCACGCGAACATCGGCCTGGGCCAAACCCGCGGTCAGGGTCAAGGCAACGGCGGTGAGGAGGGCTGTCAGGGTTTTCATGGGCATCTTTCCTTGGGTGAGCTGTTTGAGTGGGATCAGGTTAATTGTGGCAACTTAATTCAGCCTTAATTCCCGAGCATCGCTGGTTTGCCAGCGATGCGGACGCGTCGATCCCGGCTCAGAAACCGTTGTTGCGCAACACCTGCTCCACACTCGCCGCCGCCGGGCGCTTGTAGAATTTGAGCAACTCACTCGCACGGTTGGTGAAGATGCCGTCGACGCCGGCGTCCATGGCTTTCTGGTAATCCACCGCATCGTCGAGGGTGTAGACATGCACCAATAGCCCCTGGTCGTGGGTGTACTGGTTCATCCAGGGCTTCACCAAATCCGCGTAACTCTGATCACCCCCCTGGGTCAGTGCGGCAGACGGACCGGTGCCGATCGCGCCCTGGGCCTTGGCGTAGTCGATCCAGCGCTGGAATTCGGCTTTGTCCTTGGGTTGCTGTCGGGCGTAGTAAGCCGCTTTGTCTTTCTCGCCAGACTTGGCAAACGGCACGTTGGAGGCCGGCTCGATGTTGCCTTCGCCCACCCAAAGCAGAAGGATTTTCGGCACCTGCGGCATTTCCTTTTGCAGCAACTCGAGGCTGCTCTTCTCGAAGGTTTGCAAGATCACCTTGCCAGTGCCCTGGCCGACGGCCACTTCGTTTTTTGTCGGTGTCGACCCCGGCGGGATCAGCCAGCCACGGGCCTGGAGTTTTTCCTTCAGCTCGCGTTCGATGCCGGGAAACTGCCTGGGCTCCTTGGTTTCGATGTACAGACCGGGTTTGTGCAGCGGGTTGCCTTCGGCGATGTCGATGATTTCATCGAGGGTGAGGATTTTCAGGCCGGCAAATGCGGGCCGCGCGCGATCCGGGTAGGCGCTGTTGAACCAGCTGCCGGCGTCCAGGGTTTTCAGTTCGGCGAGGGTGAATGCCGTGGCCGGGCTGTCCTTGCGCTCGGGGAACCGGGTGGCGACATCGGTGGTGCGTTGCAGATGGTTGTCGTGCAGAGCGAACAACACGCCGTCCTTGCTGCGTTGCAGGTCCAGCTCCAGGTAATCGGCGCCGAGATCGCGGGCGGTCTTGTAGGCGGCGGCAGTGGATTCCGGGGCATCAAAGGACGCGCCGCGATGGGCAATCACCGCCGGGTGCGGGATGCCCAGACGGGCTGCCAATGCAACGGGGGCTGGCTCGCTGGCGGCATGCGCCTGGCCGAGGCCGAGCAGCAGACTCAGCAGCAAGGCGCTTTGGCTGAAGGTGACGGGCATGGTCGAAATCCTTTCGCGATGGTTGTCGAAGCCCTCTCTTGTAGCAACTGAGCGTGACAAGCGCCATCGCCGGACCGACATCCATCTGTTCAAAACGGTTTTTTGCAGTACCCTAGCCCCGGCCATTTCCCCGGCAGAGGGAAATCCACTTGCCATCCTTGCGTGTAAACCATCCATCACCTTTTGTGAGGTTTTCATGCGCATCACTTCCCAGCTCATCTGCCAGGCCGCCGACCAACTCAAAGGTTTCGTCGGGCTCAATCGCAAGACCGGCCGTTACATCGTGCGCTTCAGTGAAGACGCTTTCGGCATGGACGTGGCCGATGACGGCATCATTCCCGCCAGCGAATTCGTCTGGGCGTCCGGCCCCGAGCAGGCCATGACCCTCAAGCGCGAGTTGATTCAGTTGTTGCTGGATCAGAACATCGATGACCGGATCAACATCACCGAGCCGTTGCGGGTGTACATGCAGCGGCGGGAAGTGCCGGAGATTTTGGCGGTGAGGCAATCGGTGCAGGGTTGAGTCTTTGCAGTGATTCAACTGGCCCCATCGCGAGCAGGCTCGCTCCCACCGATCCATTGTGGGAGCGAGCTAACGCCGCATCAATTACCGTTCGAACTCATAAGCCCGCTCAACCCGGCATACCCGCGTATGGCAATGGGCATACCAGGTCGAGCGCCCCCGTTCCCGAATCGCGCTGTGCTCGGGATGCTGTTTCCACGCCAGGATCGCCGCCTCACTGGCCCAGTACGACACGGTAATCCCCAACCCGTCATCGCCCCGTGCCGACTCCACCCCGAGGAACCCCGGCTGTTGGCGGGCCAGTTCGACCATGCGCTCGGCCGCTTCGGCGTAACCCTGGTCCCCCTCGGTGCGCAGCGAGGTGAAGATCACGGCGAAGTAAGGGGTTGGCGGGGTGTTGGCGATCATGAGGGCTGCCCCGCGGAGGCCTGGATGAATGCCCGTACCAGGGGCGGCAAGGTGCCCTTGAGCGCGGCGCGTTCGGGTTGGAACAGGGTGGCGACAAAGAACGGATGACCTCGCAGTTCCAGCGCTCGCAAGCCGTGGGCCGAATCCTGCCCGACGCTGTGAAGGTCATGCCTGAGCAGTGCTCGTTCGAACTCAGGATTCACACCGTAGTTACAGCGGTAGCCTTCACGTATTTCAGAAGTTTCGTACGCCTTGGCGATCAACGAACCCTCAAGCAAATGAATGCTGTCGATGGCTTCCACTAGCGAGCAGGCCAGCGGCGTGAGCAACACCCGCGCAGCGTTGGGCGATGTCTCGCCATGTTCGGCATCCGTCCAGCCCAGCACGTTGCGCGCATATTCCAGCACGGCGTGTTGAAAGCCGCCGCAGGTGCCGAGGAAAGGCAGCCCTTGTTCGCGGGCATAACGAATCGCCCGTAATGCGCCGTCCGTGTTGCGGTAGGGGCTGGCGGGCACGCACCAGAAACCGTCGTAGTCATCGAGCGGGGTGTCGGCGTGGATGCTGTCAGTCGCCAGCCAATGCCCTTGCACGTTGTGGCCACTGTGTTCGGCTGCCATTTCCAGGGCCACGGGAATGGCCTGGTGAGCGGTGACGTGCGGGTCATAGTCGCCGATCAGGGCGATGCGGATAACGCGGTTTTCCATGAGCAACCTCGGCGCTTGTTGATTCCTGGCGCTCACTATAGATTGGCGTTCACGCACTCAATATGGGCGTTTTCCCAAGTGATCAATGCAGCAACGCACTATCGACTGGACTACCCGGACCTGGCCCTGATTCTGGCGTTGGTGCGTGGCGGCTCTCTGGCCCGGGCCTCGCAGCTGTTGCGGGTGGATGTCTCGACGGTGTTTCGTGCGGTGCGTCGACTGGAAGCCGCGCTGGGTCAGCAATTGTTCGAAAAGAGCCGCGCCGGCTACTTGCCAACCAGCCTGGCCCAGGCCTTGGCCGAGCAGGCCGAGCGCGCCGAACAGGCACTTGAGGCCGCGCGCATTGGCGTGGAGCAGGGCGGTGAAGTGATCAGCGGTACCGTGCGCCTGACCTGCACCGACTCGGTCCTGCAAGGTTTGTTGCTGCCGGCGCTGGCGCGGTTCATGCCCAATTACCCGGCACTGACCATCGAACTCAGTACCTCCAACGACTTCGCCAACCTCAGCCGTCGCGACGCCGACATTGCCCTGCGCCTGACCCGTACGCCGCCCGAGCACTTGGTGGGGCGGCGACTGGCGGCCATCTCCTACCGGGTGTGCGCCAGCGAGAGCTATCTGCAATCGGTCGATGCCCATGACCTCGCCGCACTGACCTGGATTGCCCCGGACGAATTCCTTCCCGATCACCCGACCATCGCATGGCGTCGCCAGGCGTTGCCGGGCGTGACGCCCGCCTATCGCTGCAACAGCATGCTGTCGGTGACCGAACTGGTCCGGGCAGGGTTGGGGGTGGCGGCGTTGCCGGACTTCCTGATCGGCGACGGGTTGCAGGCGCTGGGTGAGCCATTGCAGGGTTACGACACCGCGCTGTGGCTGCTGACCCGCCCGGATTGCCGCGCCCTGCGCTCGGTGGTCACCTTGTTTGATGAGCTGGGGCGGGCATTGAAGCTGCCGTAAACAGCTCAGCCTTTTGATGGCGCCGCGTTCAACACGTGCTGATGCATTTCCGAGGTCAGGTTTTCGATGCGTTCGCTCAGCTCCTTGGTCAGTTGAGTCAGGCGAGTGTTTTGTTCGAGTAATTCCATCAGTTGCGACGTGTTCTTCGCCGCCTCTGCCTGTCGCTCACTGTTGGCGGTCGCCAGCGCTTCACGATGCTGGGCATCGGCATCGGACTGCGCTTTATCCCGCGCCGCCTGACGGGTCTGGGCCAGCAGAATCAGAGGTGCGGCATACGCCGCCTGCAGGCTGAACGCCAGGTTGAGCAGGATGAAGGGATACGCGTCGAAGTGGGTCACACCGGAGATGTTGAGGACGATCCACACCGCGACGATCAGTGTCTGGGCACCGAGAAAAGTCGGCGTACCAAAGAACCGCGCAAAAGCCTCGGCACGCAGGGCGAACTTGTCATCGCCAAAGGTCGGTGCCAGGTGGGCGTGAGGGCGATGGAAGCGCAGATGATCGACGGGGGAGGCGGGTTTGTTGTTGGGTGTCGTGCTCATGGTGATCTCTGGTGGAGGCTGGAACTTGGACTCACTATAACCCCGGTGCCAGTTTCATTCTGAAACACATTGCGCCGATCTATCCGCAGCCGCCCCAATGTGGGACAACGCCCGCACATTGTCATTTATGGCAACTGGTAGCAGGCCAGGAACATATCCAGTGCCGACTCCACGACGGTGCCCTGCATGTCTGCCGACAAGCCCGGCAACCCCATGGAAACCTGCGGCCAGAACGCGAAGGATTTGAGCAGGCCCTGAACCTGTTGCGCAGCAAACGCAGGATCGACTGCTTTCAACCGACCATCGGCCTGGGCCGCGCGAATCCACACCGTCAGGCTTTCTTCGCGCTCACCCAGGCGAGCCACCATGTCCTGAGCGCGCTCAGGGGAATGGATGGTTGCCGCAATGGCCACTCGCGCCAGGTCGAGGAAATTGTCATCGCCCAGCATCTGCATTTTCGCCATCAGTTGCAGGCGCAGTTGCTCTCGTAGCGGTTGATCAGCGCGATAGGGCGTTTCTTGCTCTGTCGTTACGCGGGTCCACAATTGATTGAGGATTTCGGCGAACAACTCTTCCTTGCTGGGGAAATGGTTGTACACCGTGCGCTTCGACACGCCGGCAGTGGCGGCGATCTTGTCCATGCTGGTGATCTCGAAACCGTTGGCACGGAATTCGGCAATCGCCGCCTGGATGATGGCTTCGCGTTTTCGGTCGGTGAGGCGCTGTGGAACTGTCATAAGTACGCTTCGGCAGGGGTGGGTGAAAAATTACACTGGGCAGTTTACTTGTGATCGGCTTTGATGCAACCTAGAAACTACACCGTTCAGTGTAATGTTTTGTTAATCCTGCCCGGTGAACAATAGAACCATCCGGCTGATGCGTGCATGCCTAGGCCATTTATCGTCCAACCTTGATAAACCGGTTACTTGCGGTTTTTCCGGAGTCATTCAGTCATGGCCAAAACCACTTCCCCCGCGGACATCGTTGCCGCATCTGAAGCGTCCCGTCAGACAGAAGGGCAATACCTCAATCACTCACCGTTCAAGCGTGAAGGCTTTCGCAAGACCCTGCGCATCCTGTGGAACATGGTCTTCCACAAGCAGCGAGACACCCGTCCGAGCACGCCGGTCCCGGTGCAAACCCTGACCCAGGCAGCGTTGATTGCCGCGCCGAACCACAGCGTCTATCGACTTGGCCATTCCACGGTGCTGCTCAAGTTGCGGGACAAATTCTGGATCACCGACCCGGTCTTCGCCGAACGGGCTTCGCCTGTGCAATGGGCCGGTCCCAAGCGCTTTCACCAGCCGCCGATCAGCCTCGACCAGTTGCCACCCATTGAAGCGGTGATCCTGTCCCACGACCATTACGATCACCTGGACTACCAGGCCGTGCTGCAACTCGCCGACAAGACCAGGTACTTCCTCACGCCGCTGGACGTGGGCGACACCCTGATCAAGTGGGGTATCGACGCCAGCAAGATCCGGCAACTGGACTGGTGGCAGGACACCGAAGTCGATGGCATCCGCTTCATCGCCACCCCGTCACAACACTTCTCCGGTCGCGGCCTGTTCGACGGCAACAGCACCCTCTGGGCTTCGTGGGTGATGATCGAAGGCAACACGCGGATCTTCTTCAGCGGTGACAGCGGCTACTTCGAAGGCTTCAAACACATCGGCGAACAATATGGTCCGTTCGACCTGACCCTGATGGAAACCGGCGCCTACAACGTCGAGTGGCCCCACGTGCACATGCAACCGGAACAAACCCTGCAAGCCCACATCGACCTCAAGGGCCGCTGGCTCTTGCCGATTCACAACGGCACCTTCGACCTGTCGATGCACGCCTGGTACGAACCCTTCGACCGCATCCTGGCCCTGGCCTGGGACCGCAGCGTTTCGATTACCACACCGCAGATGGGTGAGGCGTTCAACCTCATGTACCCGCAGCGCGGTGACGCGTGGTGGCTGGAGCTGGAAGGGGAGAGTGATCAGGTGACTGTGCAGAACGCGTAGTGTTTTGGAATCGGGCCGCTAGCCTTGAAAGCGGCCCGCCCAGGGATCTTTACTCAACCATCGCAAAATCAGCCCGCTCCATTGGATTTGGGGTACAACCTCTCAAGTTCATCCCGCGCCCCGGTGCAAACCCCGGAAAGAACACCAGTCCCTCGGCTTCAAACCGATACGCCAGCGTCAGCCGGGTGACATCCAGCACATCCTGCTCTGATTCGAAGCGCTGAATGGCCTCCACCGAAACCCCGGATTCGCGAGACAGTTCCTCCACACTCCAACCCAGCATCGCTCGGGCCTGGGCGCAGTGGGCCGGGGTGAATTGGAAGAGGGCGATACGTTCCAGGGTGATTTTCATCGCTTGAGAGGCCATGGGGTTCTCCGGGTTCGAGAGTGTTGATCAAAAATATACTGTGTTTTTGTACAGTTGTTTTCGGCCCGGATCAATTTGATTTTTCGATTTCTGCTATTTCGCCCCTTCCAACCAGACGGATGGCGCCTGGCCCAACAGGCGTCGGAACATGGTCGAGAATGCCGCCGGGCTGTCGTAACCGAAATCCAGGGCAATGCGCGTCACCGGTTCACCCGCGACCAACCGTGCAAGTGCCAGCACCACACAGGCGCGTTGCCGCCATTGGCTGAAACTCAACCCGGTCTGTTGGCGAAACAGGCGATTGAACGTGCGCAAACTGATGTGCAATTGATCGGCCCATTGTTGCGGAGACTGATGGGCGTCCGGCCGTTGCACAAAGGCTTGGCACAACGCGAGCAGGCGCGCATCGAGCGGCAGCGGGATATGCAGCGGCAGGTGAGTGCTGAGCGCCAGTTCGTGCAGCAACAAGTCGATCAGGGTGGCGTCGCGACTGTTTTCGGCGTACTCCAGCGCAATCTCCACCGCTTCCATCAACAGGTGCCGCATCAACGGCGACACGCTGATGACCTGACAGCGCTGGCCCAAATCCACCGCGCTCGGCTCGATGTACAAACTGCGAGTGCTCACCCCCAGCATCAAGACCTCATGCGCCACCCCCGCCGGAATCCACACCGCCCGTTGCGGCGGCACCACCCAATTGCCATCGTGCGTGCTCACCTGCATCACCCCCGTGGCGCCGTACAACAACTGCGCGCGACGGTGTGTATGACGGGGCAGCCATTGGCCGTAGGCATAATCCGAACCGATGGCAACCACCGGACGTGGCGTGGCGTCCAGCAGATCAATCGAAATATTGCGCATCCAGGCAGTCCCACAGTTGGCGTAAACGCAAACATTATTGGCTGACTTGCTGAAGCAGGCCAAGGCGCAGCGCTTTATCGTCGACTGCTCTCAATCAACGGACGACGCGCAATGTTCTACCTATGGCTGACACTCTTCGGCTGCATGAGCGGCGTTACCGCCGTGTTGTTTGGTTTTGGCGGGGGCTTTGTGGTGGTGCCGTTGCTGTACCGCATGCTCATGGCCAGGTACGGCGTGGACGATCCCATCGGCCAGGCGGCGATGCACATTGCCGTCGCCACCTCGACCTGCGTGATGATCGTCAATGCGCTGATCGCCACCGGAAAACACCACCGCGCCGGTCATCTCATTCGCCATTACCTGTGGCCGTTGGGCGGCTTCATTGGTGTGGGGGCGGCACTCGGCGCCGTGGCCGCGATGCACGCCAGTGGTCAACTCATTCGTTTGGCCTTCATTGCCTACCTGGGGCTGACCATTCTGGATTGCCTGTTCAGAGACGGCTTTCTCACACATTCCCAGCTGCGAAATCCACGCCGATTGAGTCGGTCAGAACAATCTGGCGGCGGTGTGGGAATCGGCGTCATTGCGACCTTTCTCGGCGTGGGCGGCAGCGTCATGACCGTGCCATTATTGCGCCGATGCGGACTGAGCATGTCCCAGGCGACATCCATGGCCAATCCACTGAGCTTGCCCGTGGCACTGGCCGGAACCCTGACCTACATGGCCATGGCCGGCTTCAGCGCGTTTGATCTGGGGCTGTGGTTTGTCGGCTATGTGGATCTGCTGGCGTTTACGGTGTTGACGGTTGGATCGGTGGTGGGGATTCGCCTGGCCACGCCCTGGATCGGGCGCATACCGGATCAGATTCACGCGCGGGTGTACGTCGGGTTGCTAGTGTTGGTGCTAATGAGTATGTGTGCCAGGTAGGGTTGGAGTCAGTGGGCTTGTTCGCAAGAATGCGACTTTGCACTGTTCAATATTTCGCGCGGGAGAATGTCATGAGGGTCCTCGAAAGTGATTGGAAGAAGTTCAAGGAGCTGTACAAAATTGCGCTCGATCGTTTCTGTCTGAGGGTGTTGGCCGATGCCGAGACTATCGCCGAGCATGACGCGCTCTCACCCCACGCCAGATATCGGACGCTTTATCAGCTGATGCGCGATCGGGATAAAGACATCGTCCGCACGTTCGATCGTTACAGTCGATCTAGCGCCCTTATGGCCTTGGAAACGATGGTCAGTCACGATTTGCTGACCGATGCAGAGCTGTCAGTCCTTAGCGACGAGGTGCAGGCAATGCTTGCTGACGTTGTTCGTCGGCCCCATAAGATTAAGTGGGCCGAAGAAGGCGTAAGTCATGACTGACTCCCCCTATACCCAGACCTCTAGCAGAGAATCAGGATGTTGATTTTTAACTGCACCGAAGCGGCCAGCCATTTCTTCAGCCGCGTACACAAGGGTAAAAAAATCACCCCGGTGGAAAAACCGCCATCACCCGTTATCGAGGAGGATGAGGTCGGCGAGCTTGCCGAACAGTGGCTGGTTCACGCCGCCACCGTGCAACGCAAACACGTGCTGTACGTCATCCATGTGCAAACCCGCTACTGCATGATTTTCGCCGACACGAAAAAGGCGGATATCGAAGGTTTCATTCGACGGTTTGCCAACCGCTGGGTAGAGGGCCTGATCCGTCACGCCGGAAACCATGACATTCTTCGCTGGGTCGATGCTGAGCAGATGATGGGGCGCTTCGAGGAGGGTTGCCGCGAGTATGCGTTTTACAAACGCGGCCACCGAGGTGCGCAAAAACACATCAATGAAATTGCCTGGATCTTCGAGGACTGCGCCGCTGAATGGGGGACTCTGCCCTCGGATGAGTTCTCAGCCGGACGCTTCGATGGCGACATGAATGACACGCCACGAGGGACCAAAGGGCACAAGGATTTTTACTACCCGGATGAGGAAATGGTGGCTCACTGGTTGCGCCGATACGTTGGCCTTGATGAGTCCGGCATTCAAGCCGCACTTGAACGGCGCATGGAAGTGAAGCGGGAAATCCGGGCATTTGAACGGGAGCTTAAACACGCGCGGGAGTCGTAATGGTGGGTCATTTCCCCTCCAGCCCCGGCGCCTCCCGCACAATAAAGTGATCCAGATTCTCAATGTTGGCACTGAACACCCCGAACGTCTGCTCGGGGTTTTTCTTGCTCGGCACCTGTTTCAACTCCGGCGTCACGCCATAAAAGAAGCAATACAACTCGCGCCCGCTCTCGATGGCGTGCTTGATCTCTTCCAGGAACGCCTTGCGCTTGCGGTAGGTGTCGATCAGCTTTTTGCTCAGGTAAACATTGACCGAATACGGCTTCTTCTCGAACCAGACCTTCTTCTCGAAATCGATGCGCAAACTCTGGGTGTAGTCCTTGATCTGCTTGACCTTGCCCCAGTAAATCAGCCCCTTGTTGTCCTGCAGGTACTCGATCTTCTTGAAAAACGCCGCGTACGTTGCAGTGTGTTCGCCGATCTTCAACGGCATGCGCTTGAGCAAGTCCTTGTCGTCGAAGTTCGACACGAAACACTCCACCGGGTGGGCGAAGATGCTGGTCTTGTCCGGCGTCGAATCGTGGCTCGGCGGCTCGACATGATTGGCGGCCGAAGGCGTGGCGGGCGCATCCCTCTGAGTGTCGGACGCCACCGCCGGGCCGGACGGCTGACGCACATACGCACGCCGAGTCAGTAACAATTCCGATGGGAAATGCTCCTCGCGACTGTCATCCGCTTCCGCCCCATCCGCCTCCACGCCCGATGCCGGCGTCTTCAGACTGACATAAGGACAACCCTCGACATGCCGCGTGCTCGGCAAATTCTTGAAGTGCGGCGTACGCACGTAATTCACATTCTTGGCGTTGAACGTCCCCAACGCGTTCGCCACGTCGAATGCCAATCGACAGGCATCGTTGGGGCACTGGAAGTGTTCCTTGGCGGAATCGAAGGCCATGGTCTCGTCGAAATTGAGATCGCGCACGTCATAGATCGACAGCTTGGCGTCGAGGCTGAGGCAGTAGGCGAGGTCGAATTTCATGGGGGGGCTCGGGTCCTTGAGGGGGGGGTATTAATAGCGGGTAGTGGGTGATGGCGCATCTGTTGATTCGTGTTTGTCGTATCAAAGAGACACTGTGGATTCGCTTGAAAACAGAAATGGTTTGAGAAGACATTTTTGATAGACGGTCACCTCGCTAGCTTGCCTATAGAAAAACGCCAGCTTAGGCTAGCTTAGCTAACTCTATGGAGGTGCCATATGAATGAATTGGTGCAAGTAAACATGCACGAGGCAAAGTCCCAACTCTCTCAACTTGCTGAACGTGCGTGGCATGGTGACAAGGTGGTGATCGCCAAAGCCGGGAAGCCTTATCTGGATCTGCTGCCTCATGTCGATACCCCTCGGGCGCGCAAGCCTGGGCGGTTGAAGGGGAAAATTCGGATGTCTGCGGATTTCGACAAGACTCCCGAGGACATCATCGATGGATTTGAGGGCAGCTTATGAGGCGCTTGTTGTTGGATACCCATGCGTTTCTTTGGTGGCTGTCCGATGATCCGGCACTGGGTGCGGAGGCTCGGGAGATGATAGGAGAACCGCGAAATCAGGTGCTGGTGAGCGCTGCTTCTATCTGGGAAATATCGATCAAGCAGGCTAAAGGGATGCTGGAGGGTAACCGTCCGGGCAACACACCTTCCTGACACCGTCGCTTGAGGCGATGGTGTCCACCTAAATTTAAGTGGACACCATTTTTAGCCTTTTTAAGCGGACGCCTATGCCA